>CANLYR010000002.1 GCA_947495425.1 uncultured Aquimarina sp. | reverse complement strand
CTATGAATATATTACATACTAGAATAAACGACTACTGTATGATCTTAAAGGTAAGAGTCCCTGCAACGGAATTCACACCTTAAATATCCGCCACCGTAGCCATACAAATATCTACATAAATCTAGACACATCACAAAACCTACAGAATCCATACCCCCAGTTATAACCAGTTTTTGTTCTGATTTGCTAATGATTTTTACTCCTTTTAATTTCGAAATTTTCATATTAAATAGTTTTTATTAATTAAACTTGGATTTTTTTGTTTACTAATTATTTGATGAATTGCTTATACAATCTGTATTACTTTACCTTGAGCTGCAATGTGATACTTTACATTAGAGTCAGGAATCACCCTAACCCCGATCTCCAGCGATTAAAAATTTAACACAAATTCTCGAATTTTTTTTATGTTAAAAACATAACATGAAATATTTTCATAGTTATATTCATAATTTTTAGAACATTATAATCTTCTATATTTTTATCGTCAAGATAATCAGAAGTATATAAACAGGTATCTATGTTGCGATATACATACAATGCAACCATGGAAGAATTCTATAAAAATTCATCGGCGCAGCGTATATAGCATGCCATTCTTGCAGACCCAGTATAATACTGCTTGCATAATTGAATACACATAGCATGTCCTACTGTATTACCGCCACCTCGAACAAGTTTTTGTTCTGATTTATTAATTGGTTTTACACCAGTTACATTTAAAATTTTCATAATCAATTAGATTTTAAGAATGTTGTAGTATTACTTGAACATTTACGGACCCTCAAGTTTGGGTCTATGATTAATTTTGGTGTTTTCTAATAAAAAAAGTATGAAGAAGAACAGAGTTGAATGCAGAAAAGCCTATTATATCTAAAAACTTTATATAAAAATCACAAATATCTAGCACAGCGTTGTATACATTTCAATTCTGCTTCCCAATCATTGTGTAACATGCTGCAAGTCATTACACAAAGGCCAAGATCCCCCATTCCAGAGCTTCCAATAGTTACTTTCTGTTATTACCCGTAAACCGTCAAATTTTAATTTTTTTTATTGCAATAAATTTTAGTTTTACAGGATACTTGAGCATTTTTTGACTCTCAGGCTTGAGTTTTTAAAATTTAATCTATGGTTACTATTCTATTTATTGTTTTTAGATCAAATTTTATTTTTCTTCATTAGCGCTATGATTTCAATTAATTATAATTTTTTCAACTTCATAGTATTTATTATTAAGTAGTATATTTAGTTAAGAATCGTTAAACATATTAACACCTTTAATAATGGAGTTAGATTCATTGTAATCTAACTCCATTATTGTATTCAAAAAATTTCACAAAAATTAGATATATTTTGATCTTTTAAAAGACATAACATTCTATACCTTCATGAGTGAAACCAAATTTTCGAACAGCGTTATAACCCTCTCCTTTAGGGTCATCTGGGTGATCTGTCGAATATAAATAGGTATTGGCGCTGCGGTATCTATGTAAAGGTACAGAGCCATTGTCGCCTGATGAATCGGCAAATACGTAGCCTGCAATTCCTTGAGAGGGACCAAAATAGGTTTCTCCGTTTCTTTTATCTGTAGTATAAAAGTATGTGCCGCCGGATCCATTAACATTAGAAAACCTATATAATGGTACAGTAGGTTTTTCTGGTATTGCACTATCTAGAATATAATAAGCTCGTCCATGTTCTTCATAACGACTGGTATTAGCTCTCAAATTGGCTTTTTCGTTTTCATCTGCAGTATAAAAGTATGTTTTAGCGACCTTGTCATAAAATCGCGTCATATCTTTAGCCCTTTTATTAATCTCATAGTAATCAAAATAATTCGTATAATCGGCGTTATCTACAAATGGAGGTAGACTATTGGCAATACATTCTCTTGCCTGTTCTATATTATCTAAAGCTTCACGGCGCAGTGATTGTATATTTCCCTTATTAGGATCAGATGAGGAAGTGTTCCTATCTATCAAACTCATTACATCGTATACGTATGTCCATTGATTGTTTAGATTAATACATTGTCTACCAACACTAGGATTGTCATTATAAGCACCAGTTTCTATATATGGGCTATAATTTGAAATTTGCTGATACAATATATCATTATCTTCTGGATGACTTCTCAAATACTCAACAAATTTTTGTAGCTCAGAATTGAATGTATCAATATTAGCATCTTTACCAAAAACGGGAGCATAATTACCAACTTTAGATATAACATCTACATTTTCAGCTTTACTTATTAATGTTCTGATTTCTTCTTTATTTACGTTACTAGAACCTCCAATTCCAAAAACACCGAGTACAGATAACCCAAAACTTGTTTCTACGGTACTTTTTTGAGTTTCTGTTAATGTACTTGTATTCCAAGTATATACAACACTTATCGATCCCCCTATAATCTCGCTACTCACATAAAAGTCACCAAATCTTTCTCTAAACCTATCAGGATAAGCGGCAACTTCTTGACCGGAGGCATTTAATTGATTAAAATCTGGATTACCTGTAACATCATATCTTCTATTTACCGCATCTACAGTGACAACTACAGAAATAAAATTTTCATCTAACTTGGTAGAAGATAAAATATCAGCATCTCGATCCACATCTACTCTAAAATAAGAAGTTTGTAGATAAGTATCGTCTAATCCTCTAACGCGTCTGGCATACTCATAAAAATCTTCTACGGTTTCAATAACCGCAAAATTACCATCCACACGTTTTTGAAAGTCGCTGGGTAAACTGTTGTTTATTACAATCAAATCCCGGTCAAAAGGCGTTTGATACGGCCTGCCCTCATTACCGGCAGGATTGAAACCATATCCTGCACCTATGTAATCTCCTGTTGATTCTATAAGATACCCTTTATCAAAGGTAGTTGATTGATTAGTTTCACTTTCATCAATGCTATCATCTTTATCGCAGGAATAAAATATAGCACTAAGAGCTAACGCAAATATTAATTTTTTTTTCATTTTAAAATAGTTTTTCATGGTAAAATAGTTTTAAGTGAATTGATTGTGTGAGTATTGATCAATACTGAGTGTCAAATGTATATTTAGAATTTCTACAAATCCTTAGCTTTGTGGTATATGGTTGTTTTTTGTGATTAAATACAAGTGTAAGCAGAAAAAAGAAAGCTAGGTTGTTAAAATACAAGGAGAAATTTTTTTATTAGTATTGTCTGTAGGGACCTATATAAGAGGATGAAGTGACAAGACTATGTTATTTACAGTTTAAACACTAAAAATAACTTGAATGACTGCATTAATCGTATCATATTTATTGTTTCATAATTAGTAAGGGATCTCAAACTTCCGATCAGTTCAATCGTAATTAAATATTAATTTTTTTCTTTCTTTGACAGTTAACTAAAATGAGCGGCATAGTAATGTTAACATCTAAAGTATAATCAGTAATTAACCTTTGAATACGCCTTGACGAATATCTATAATCCACTGAGCTCTGAAATATATCATACGGCTCTTCAAAAGTAACGGTCTGCACTTGATTTAAGGTGAAAACGTTATACGGGTTTTAACTTAGCTGAATTGATTTCACCTTCAGGATATAAATTCAAAACTAAATTTAGTTTGTGATTTTAGAAGAGGCATTAGCTTTCTTGATAAAAAGATTTAGTGATGTTTTATTATAATGTCGTGATAGTTGATTTTTTGATCTAGCTTTTAATCATGAATGATTCAAAAAATCAAAAAGTGAACTTCTCGATTTTCATTTAACCACAAATTATTGGTTTTAGAATGATTCCTTTGTGTTTAACCACAAATTTCTTGAGAGTGCAGGATTATTTCGCAAATTGAATAGGTAGAAATATTTAAAATTAGATAAAAAATGATTAAATCAACGTTTTCCTTTATTTCCATTGTGTTGTTAATTCTTTTTTCTTCTTGCACAGAAGATGATCATAGCTTGGAGCCAATGGAGTCTGAAGTAAGTCAAGAGAAATCTGATGATGATCCTTACAATTCTCAAATAATTCGTTATAATATTCCGGGTGTTCAAAAGTTTGGGTATCAAACACTTGTTTTTGTGGAGCCTGTAGGGTGGTTTTTATATATAGGTAACTATCTAGGGGGAGGTAATCAAGGTAGTGCTTTTAAGGTGGCGGTTGTACAAAGAAATTCTAGCAATCCCTTATTGCCCTTAAATGTTACCAGAATTGATCCCATAAAACTCTACTTTCTATTGAGTCCAGACTTTACTGATTTACTTCTCACAACCGATAGGAGAGAAAAAGATAGACTCATTAATAAAAACTGGATTGATAAAAGTGGAGGCAACATAGTGTTGCCTGGTAATATTAGATACTTGGTAGATGCATTTATTAGTAAAACCCAAGTTTCTGGAACTGTTCCGCTTTATAGATTAAGGCATATTCCTACCGGCCGTCATTTTTACACTGCAGATGAAACAGAAAAAGATAACATAATGGAGACTAGTGAATATGAACT
This sequence comes from uncultured Aquimarina sp., assembly GCA_947495425.1. Lineage (GTDB taxonomy): Bacteria > Bacteroidota > Bacteroidia > Flavobacteriales > Flavobacteriaceae > Aquimarina. The sequence continues at coordinate 258,507 of CANLYR010000002.1, read as the reverse complement.
AGAAGGTGAAGTAGGATATGTAAAAATTTAAACTATTATATTAAGAATCTTCACTTTCGAAGTTATTATATTATCTTAAAATCTTTAAATATGAAAAAAATAATTTCTTATTTAGTTTCTTAATGATCATCATTCTATTTTCATCTTGCGAAAAAGACGATCAAATATTAGAAAATACATCATCGGTGCCAACCCAAGAAAAATCTATAAATGACTTCTATAACGAAGATATATAGATACAATACTCCAGGATTTCAATTATTTGGGTATCGCACAAAAAGATCTTTTAGCCTAAGACCTTTTGTAAACCAACGAATATTTATAGGTAATTCACTTGGTGTTCGCGAACAGGGAAGAGCATTTAAAGTGGTTAGAGTGCGAAGATTTACCCCTTTATCACCTTCGGGTATTGCTTAAATTGATCCAAAAAAGCTTTATTTTTTGCTTAGTCCCGATAATAGAGATTTAATTTTAACGACAAATACGAATGAAAAAAATCGGCTTCTTAATCAAAATTGGATTGATTAAAGTGGTTTTAATTAAATAGTTCAAAATAACAGAGTGATCCTTGAGGCTTACATAAGTGATTCTCAAGTTTCTGGCACAGTACCTTTGTATCGCTTTAGACATATCCCTAATTGTCGTCATTTTTATACAGCAGATGAAACCGAGAAGGATAATGTTGAAGCATCTGGACAATATGTAATTGAAGGTAAAGCTGGCTATGTAAAAGCCTAGATTATTAAAGGGTCAGTATTATAGATTAAAAATAAAATCACAGATCCTTTTTTTTCGTATATCGAAATCATTTGTAAGAAAGAGATGTTATGGTTTTTGATGATAATTAATAATTCAGTTAATAGTAGTATCAAAAGTTTTGGTGATTTTCGCAAAGATTGATCTCCAATTATGGAGAATATTTTAATATCGAATCCTATTAGGACGGAAGTAGCTTTTGTGCCCTTTTGATTACATTCAGTCCAAGTTTAGATGTGTTGTTTCTGCATTGATTTATGGCTTATGAGAATTCTTTTTATCTTTTTTATGCATGAGCAAAATGGCCACCGGGCGTGAGTTTTTTAACCCTGTGTTAACTAAAAGTTTTCCACGTGTAAGGTTTTGTAAGGTTTGTGTAATGTTTTGAAAACTAATTACATCCGTAAAATGTTCAGGAAAAAATAATTTTATATCATTACTGCGGATAAAATTTTTTTCCGCCATTGAAACGAGTGTTTTATTCTTTCAAAGTGAGAATAATTTTAAATATTTAAACGATAACATTAACATTTTGAAGATGACCATTTTTAACTATATATTTATATTATTAATTTCCTTTAATCTTGCCGCTCAAGACGACTACTATTATTATAAAGGAAGAAAAATTAATATTCCTCTAAAAAAAGAGCAATCTAAGAGTAAATACTCCTCATATTCAGTAAAGGAGTCAGGTAAAGAACCTATTCAAATCTCGGATATTTTTTATGTGAAATTAAAAAAGAAAGAAGATATAGGATTACTTCGAAAAGTAGCCAATGAAAAGGGAGTGTCTGTTATTCACCAAAATAAATTTATGCCATTATGGTACAAGCTTAAGCTTTCGGATAAAATAAAGAAATCATCAGTAGAAATTTCAAATGAATTCTATGAATCTGGATACTTTTCTGATATAGATCCGGCTTTTATGTTTAACTTCCAGAGTAGATCAACGAACGATAGTAATTTTGGAGATTTATGGGGTTTGCAAAATCAAACGAATCCCAACGTAGACATCAATGCACTAGAGGCTTGGTCGATATCCGAAGGAGAGGGTACAACCGTTGCTGTATTAGATCAAGGGATCGATAAGTGGCATGATGAACTAAAAAATAATACTTTACCTATAAGTTACGATTGTCAAGCAGATATTTCACCTGCTTTATTTAGAGGTAATCATGGTACGCACGTATCAGGAATAATTGCTGCAGAAAAAGATAACAATTTGCAAGTGGTAGGAGTAGCTCCAAAATCTAATTTAATAGATGTTAGTCATTCTTTATTGGTATCACCTTCGATATCAGAAGAACTAGCAAATGGTATTAACTGGGCAGTACTAAATGGCGCCGATATCATTAACAATTCTTGGGGTGATCAAGGCGGTATTTTTTATAATGATTTACATAGTTCATTACTTGAGGATGCTATCACTAATGCAATTGTGAATGGTAGAAACGGTTTAGGTACAATTTTAGTTTTTTGTAGTGGTAACAGAGCGCCTAATATAGATTACCCGGGTAACTTTCATGATGATGCTTTAGTAGTAGGAAGTATTAATTCTTTAGGAATCAAAGCAGAATCTTCAGCCTACGGTACAGATTTAGACGTAGTTGCCCCTGGAGTTTCTATTTTATCGACTGTAGCAGGCCAAAACATAGATGTACGAAGCGGAACATCAATGGCAGCACCTCACGTAACCGGAGTCGCTGCTCTTATACTATCGATTAACCCTAACTTAACGGTTAAAGAAGTAAATACTATTATAGAGACTTCGGCCCAAAAAATGGAGCATTATGGCTTCGGTAATAATGACTTAAGGCCCAACGGTACTTGGAATGAAGAAGTGGGTTACGGATTGGTCGACGCGCATGCAGCAGTTAAAATGGCTAGAGAATCGGCAAATATAAAATTAGAGGGAGTTGATGTCGTATGTTATGCCAAAGAGAAGACCATGAATCTAAAAAATAATTATACTAGTGATGTAAACTGGAAAGTATCATCAAATATAAAAATAATTTCAAGTTCATCTAACGCTGCGGTAATTGAAGCAGCAGAGCCAACTTCCACAGGTAAAGGCTGGATAAAAGCAATTTTAGATGACGGAAAAATATTGCGAGATGATTTTGAAGTAGGTATACCTAAATATGACCAAGGTCGAATTGAGGTCCATCCAGGGCATAGAGGGGGAATCCAACCTATCTTTAAAGAGTGGATTAGAATGAGACTTGTGAATGTTTGGCCTTATCAAAGAAATACCGATTGGGAATGGAATATAGAATATTCAATGGTTAAGCCCAGTACGTCAAGAGGTATAACAGTAAGGCCAATGCGATTGGGAAATATAAACATGAAGGCGCGGAGAAAGAATGAGTGTGGTTGTGGAGAATGGATCTCGAATACATTTATTGTTAAGTGAGTTAATGTTAATGCGGCTTAAGTTAAAAATGTGCGATAGAAATTGAATTTGTAATCAATAGCCACGCTCTTTCGAGTATATATCAAAAACTTCTTTAATCTGGTCCCAGATTTACTTAATCGAATATTAATGCCAATTTCACTTGGTTTGATTATGCTTGGGATGGGAATTGTCCTTAATTCCTGAGGATTTTACCAAGGTACTGAAACTGCCAAAAGCATTAATTATTGGCTGCGTAAATCAATTTATAGTACTTCCATTATTGGCATTTTTATTAATCCAGATTTTTCATACCGAATCTTACATTTCTATTGGAGTAATGATACTGGCGGTGTGCCCGGGAGGAGTAACGAGCAATATTATCACAAGAGTATGTAGTGGCAATTTGGCTTTATCTGTAACTTTTATGTCTGTAGCAAGCATAGCCAGTGTAATTACAGTCCCATTAATTCTTGTGAACAGGTTATCTCATTTTAGCACAAAGTTGGATATGGGTATAAAGTTATCTTATATCAAAACTGTTATGCAAATAATAGCAATAGTATTGTTACCCATAATCATTGGAATGTCAATTAGAAATTATACTCCAATTCTTGCTGGAAAGGTAACAAGGTATCTCAAATTATTTTCTGTAATCATTTTTATTTTAATCCTGTTGTCTATACTGTTACAAGCTTTACAATGATCAAAACGGCGATTGTAAGTGCGGGGCTAATTACACTGCTATTAAATATATTGACATTAACATGTTCATTTTTTCTAGGGAAAATTTTCAACTTAAATAAAGAGGACACGATCACTATTATGATAGAGGGTGGTATACAAAATGCAAGTTTAGCCTTTGTCATAGTGAAGGCTTCCCTGTTTTTCATACAGTTTAAAAATCAACTATTTTTAGATTATGAAAAAAAGCAGATTTACCGAAGCTCAAATTGTATCTATGCTTCAAGAGTATGATTCAGGTATGAAAGTCACCGACATCTGTCGAGACAAAGGCATTACTACAGCTACGTTTTATAGCTGGAAACGGAAGTACGGTGGTATGGATACACAACAACTCAAGGAGCTCAAATCTCTTCAAGAAGAGAACCGTCGGCTAAAACAGATGTACGCTGATTTGAGTCTTGATCATCGTATTTTAAAAAACATTATCGAAAAAAAGCTCTAAAGTCTTGTGAACGTAAAGAACTTGCACAACAAGTTGTCAAGGAAGAAGGCTTGAGTGTTGTTAGAGCTTGCTTGTTGGTAAGTTTGAGTCGTTCTATGTGGTATTATCAAACCAAGAGAGATGATTCTGAGGTGATTGATAAACTCATTGAAATGAGTGAATTAAAACCCAATCGTGGTTTTGATTACTATTACTACAGAATCCGTTCGCAAGGCTTTGTATGGAATCGTAAACGCGTATTGAGAGTGTATAGGCTTATTGGACTGCAACTAAGAAGGAAAAGCAAAAAACGACTTCCAGCACGAATAAAAACACCATTGAATCAACCTGAAGCACCATTACAGGTGTGGAGTGCTGATTTTATGAGCGATAGTTTAGTTACTGGAAGAAGATTTAGGGTCTTTAATATCATTGATGATTATAACAGGGCTTCTTTATGTATAACCCCTGCTTTTTCAATGCCTGCATTACGAGTTGTTAGTTATTTGAAACAAGCAATTGAGATTTATGGTAAACCAATACAGATCCGTGTTGATAATGGACCAGAGTTCATTGCAAGAATCTTTGTCAACTATTGTCTATAAGAAGGTATTGAAATTAATTATATTCAACCTGGTAAACCTTCACAAAATGGGTATGTAGAAAGATTTAATAAAACTTTTAGGGAGGATGTATTGGATGCCTATATTTTTAGAAATTTAGAAGAAGTGACTAGAATATCAGATGGTTTTAGAGAAGATTATAATGAACATCATCCACATAAATCAATGGGCAGAAAGAGTCCAAACCAAATATTTAGAGAATTTTCATTGGGGCTAGCCCCAATGAAAAAACAAGATTGTTTAATTTAGAGCTGTGTGAAAAAGGGTAAGCCTTCAATTTTAGATAGTCTTGAAGTTTATTATATTCGTTGTTGATTTTGAGTTTTCTTGCATCTCTACGGTAGAAAGTTACACTATTGTGCTGCTTTATAATAGGAGACTTACTTTTTCTGATCCCCACTGTTAGATCATTACCCAAAACGATCCAGCGTTCAATTAAATAATAGGTTAAATTCTTTTTAACTCTATCATCTGTAAGAAATGGTTGTATTATATAAAGATTCTTGGATGAACCTATACTGGCCTGCCAGTTTTCTTCTTCTTCTCTTTTTAAGATACAAAATGATTCTTTTTTAAAATCAATTACCACTCCGTTGGCCTTTAATTTGGCTATTTTAGGGTAAGCTTTAGGTGAGTTATGAAATTTTATATTTTCTTGATCTAAATGGGAGCTTAATTGAAGTACTCGAATTCCCAATTTTTTTGATCGATTTTTAATTGCTTGCATGAATTCTTTAGTATAAATATTTTCTCCTTCCATATTGATAAGTGAAAACAACCAAATGTCAGCTTTGGGAATTTTTCTGGCGTCTACTGCGGTAAAAATTTTATCATTTGTTAAAATGGAAGTGTAATATTTTATTTTACCCCTTTTAGCAAGACTAATCAAAATTGAGTTTGGGAAGTATTTTTTAGCGATATATTTCATAGCCAGTTTTTCTGGAAATAAATATTTAAGTATTCTTATTTTTTCATAAATTTTTTTTTTAGCTGTAGGGTTTTGAGGAAAAATATGAACAATTCTTGTTTTCTTTCTTTTTGACATCTGTTTTTAGATTTTAAATACAAAGTACAAAAAATCCAGACATGTTTTTCCTTTTATATTTCTTCAATAATTACGGTTATTTGATAATAAGCTGGATTGTTTAATATGAAATTAGCCAAACATGAAGAGTATAATTTTTTGTTTTTAGTCTAATTTTTAGTAAGTATTATTTGATTGCAGCTGTTTGGAGGCTCACATCATCATTATTTTAACTAATTTATGGTTTCACCGTAATTTTTTTATGTGAAAATTTTATTATTCGATATAATCTTCGTATTATTGTAATGCCCAAATTTTAATAATTTAACCTACTTATAGATTATGAAACTACATTACTTTAGTTTTATTAAGAACTTGTTCTGTGTTCTTTTTCCGATCGAATATATACTTACAATAACAATATATTTGTGCTCGTTGAATTCTAATATTGTTTATTCGCAAGATTATGATAATGATAGTATATTAGATAATGTTGATCTAGATGACGATAATGATGGTATACTTGATGAGGACGAATACTACTGTCCCGACGTGATCAATTGGGTCAATTTTGGATCTCCTTATACCACTTCGGATTTTGAGGGGATAATCACTAAGAATGATGGTAACAACATTACTGTGTCGACGACCGGTTTCAGAAATATCGATAATAAAATACCTGATTATTCGAATTTTTCTGCTTATGCGGATGCACCTTCAGACAGGAAATCCTTGAGGGTTGATGATGCGGGTATTGTTACAATTAATTTTTCTGAGCCTGTCACGGATCCCTATCTTTTAATTTCCGGTTTGGGAGAAACAAGTAGGACACAAAGAGCAACTTTTAGTACACCCTATCAAGAAGTTTATACCAGTTCTTCCGGAAGTGTGATTTACGCCAGTTCTACTGTTGTTTTGGCTAATGATGGTATGATTGTTATCCGATTTCCGGGAACGCATACTTCCATTTCGGTAGAGCGGGATTTAAGAGGAATCGTTTTTTTTGTAGTCGGGATAGAGTGCGGCAGTAACGGGCAGGATGTCGATGGTGATGGTCTTGCCAATCATCTGGATCTCGATAGTGATGGTGATGGTTGTAGTGATGCCAATGAAGCCTATGGTGATCCTAATGCAGATGGTGGTGACGGTGGCGAATACGGTGTAGGTTCTCCTGTAACTAATGCGAATGGTACGGTAAATGGTGCTTCTTATACAACAGGCTATGTGCCAAGTGTTTATAAATCATCTAACACTACTGTATGTCCTATTAATACTAATGTTGATTTAGACGACGATAATGATGGTATACTTGATGAGGACGAATACTACTGTCCCGACGTGATCAATTGGGTCAATTTTGGATCTCCTTATACCACTTCAGATTTTGAGGGGATAATCACCAAGAATGATGGTAACGACATTACTGTGTCGACGACCGGTTTCAGAAATATCGATAATAAAATACCTGATTATTCGAATTTTTCTGCTTATGCGGATGCACCTTCAGACAGGAAATCCTTGAGGGTTAATGATGCGGGTATTGTTACAATTAATTTTTCTGAGCCTGTCACGGATCCCTATCTTTTAATTTCCGGTTTGGGAGGAACAAGTAGGACACAAAGAGCAACTTTTAGTACACCCTATCAAGAAGTTTATACCAGTTCTTCCGGAAGTGTGATTTACGCCAGTTCTACTGTTGTTTTGGCTAATGATGGTATGATTGTTATCCGATTTCCGGGAACGCATACTTCCATTTCGGTAGAGCGGGATTTTAGAGGAAATGTTTTTTTTGTAGTCGGGATAGAGTGCGGCAGTAACGGGCAGGATGTCGATGGTGATGGTCTTGCCAATCATCTGGATCTCGATAGTGATGGTGATGGTTGTAATGATGCCAATGAGGCCTATGGTGATCCTAATGCAGATGGTGGTGACGGCGGCGAATACGGTGTAGGTTCTCCTGTGACTAATGCGAATGGTACGGTAAATGGTGCTTCCTATACAACAGGCTATGTATCAAGTGTTTATATCAATTCATTGGTAAATACGTGCGATCCGGGTGATTTTGATGGTGATAATATCTTAGATACTGTGGATCTGGATTCAGATAATGACGGGATTTTGAATAATCAAGAATCAATTTGTAATGAGAATATTCTGTGGAGCGAAATGACAAGCTCTACATCAGGAGCCATATCGAAGCCAGATGGCTTTAATATCTTAATATCATCCGGTGGTTTTAGAAATTTGGATAATACAACACCAGGCCATGCCAATTTTTCATCCTATGGCGATAAACCGAGTGTCAGAGAGAGCCTACGAACAGAATTGCCCGGAACCTTTACAATTACCTTTTCAGAACCGGTAACCAACCCTTATCTATTAATATCTCAGTTGGGTACGGCTTCAAATACTCAAAGGGTTACCTTTTCTACTGCATATCAAGAAGTTTTTACTTCATCAACTGGAAATGTCTACTATGCGAATTCTACCATATTAATGGCACAAAACGGACATCTTGTTATACGTTTTCCGGGAACACATACTTCTATATCCTTTACCAAAGATTTCAGGGAAAATTCATTTTTTGTGATGGGGATTCCCTGCTCAAATTATGACCTAGATACAGATAATGACGGTATTGTTGATAAACTTGACCTCGATAGTGACAATGACGGTTGTAGTGATGCCAATGAAGCCTATGGCGATAGCAATGCAGATGGAGGAGATTCTGGAGTTTATGGAATCGACCCCGCGGATCCTTCCACCATTGTTGATGGTAATGGTCGAGTAATTGCCGCTTCGTATGCAGCGCCCGTCGATGTAGATTTAAATGGTATTTATGAGTTTCAAAGAGCAGGAGATGCCCCCACCATACTCATAGCGCCTATTGATTCCGAAGCTACCGAAGGAGAAACTATTGTACTAACGACTCAAGTTTCCGGAACTTTACTTTCTTACACTTGGCAAGTAAATGATGGAAACGGTTTTGTAGATATAGATCCAAGTGATACTACAGATCAATATCAAGGTAGCGACACTAATGAATTGACTATCAGCGATATACAATTATCTATGGATCAATACCAGTATAGAGTGCTAATTTTAGATCAAACCTATATTTGTTCTACTAGTTCTAGCGAGGTTTTGATTACTGTCAATCCGTTGCCCGATAATGATCTTGATGGTATTGCAGATGTCATCGATCAAGATGATGATAACGACGGTATTGCAGATCTAGAAGAAAACATAATGAATCTGGATCCAAGTGCCGATAATGATTCAGATGGTATATTGAATTATTTAGATGTTGATGATATAGGAAATGGTACTCCTGCCAGTTGTCCAGACAACAATAATGATGGGGTTTGTGATGAAGTTGATCCACTTTTTGATTCTGATGGCGACAGTATTCCAGATCACTTTGATCTTGATAGTGACAATGATGGATGTAGCGATGCTAATGAAGCCTATGGCGATAGCAATGCTGATGGTGGAGATTCGGGAGTTTTTGGAATTGATCCTGCTAATCCTTCAACGATAGTTGATAGTAATGGTCGAGTGATTGCAGCATCCTATGATAGTCCTGTTGACTTCGATTTAAATGGCGTTTATGAATTCCAAGAAACGGGAGGTGTTCCTTCTATACTGGTAGCACCATTTGATACCGAAGCTATTGAAGGAGAAAATATTGTACTTACGACTCAAGTTTCAGGAACTTTACTTTCTTACACTTGGCAAGTAAATGATGGAAATGGTTTTGTGGATATAGATCCAAATGACACTACAGATCAGTATCAAGGTAGCGATACTAATGAATTGACTATTCAAAGCATTCTACAGAATATGGATGGATATCAATATAGAGTCCGCATCACTAGTGACTTATTAGTCTGTGACGAAGTAATTTCAAATGTAATTCTTATAACTTTAAGACCTGATATTACAGAAACGGATGAAAATATAAAAATTTATAATAGCTTTTCTCCAAATAACGATGGTATAAATGATGTCTTCACCATCAAAGGTGTTCATACTATTGATAATACATTACAAGTCTATAATCGTTGGGGTACTTTAGTCTATCAAACTAACAACTACGGGAGAGAGAATAATTTCTTTTCTGGTATTTCAAATGGTAGGCTCACAGTCAACCAAGATGACCAACTTCCCGTCGGTACATACTTTTATATTTTCGAATATGAGCCAGAACCTGGAAAAGAACTTCGTCAAACCGGATATATTTACTTAAATAGATAGGTCCCAAATCTATCTCAATTCTTAAACCTAATCCCCCAAAATGTTATGGTAAAAAATTACTTTACTCTTTTTTGCATTATTGTTATTGTTAATTGTTTTTCTATGAGAGCGCAGCAAGACGCTCAATATACGCAATACATGTACAATACAATTGTAGTAAATCCCGCATACGCCGGAAGCAGAGGTGTTTTTAGTGGTACACTAATGCATCGCAGTCAATGGACTGGAATTGAAGGCGCTCCAGAAACGCAGACCCTTAGTATTAATTCTCCAATAGGAACGGGTAGTCGAGTAGGCTTAGGACTTTCCATTATCAATGATAAGATTGGACCAGTTAATGAAATTAGTTCTAACGTGGATTTCTCGTATACAATCCCTGCGTCTGAAAATGGAAAACTTAGTTTTGGTCTAAAAGCAGGAATTTATTTACTGAATGTAAATTTTGATCAATTAGAGCAACCCGAATCAGGAGATACTAGTTTCACATCAGATATTGAGAATAACGTTTCTCCCACCTTGGGTGCCGGGATATACTATCATTCAGAAAATTTTTATATTGGTGCGAGTGTACCTTCTCTTTTAGAAACAAAACATTATGACACCCCAACGGCAACTTCTTCAAATTTGACTGCAAGCGAGCGTAGAACATTTTATTTTATAAGTGGAGTTACCTTTGATTTAACTTACAATATTAAGGCGAAACCAGCAATCATTGCAAGGTATACTTCGGGCGCTCCATCTCAGATTGATTTTTCTGCAAATTTTAAATTTTATGAAAGGTTGACCTTGGGGGTATCCTACCGCTTTGATGCAGCTATAAGTGCTCTATTCGGGTATCAAATTAGTGATGGTTTGATGATGGGTATGGCGTATGATTACGACACTTCAGGTCTAGGGCGAATAGGTTCTACTCAGGGAAGCTACGAAGCCTTTCTACGTATCGAACTTTTCAAGAAAGTCAAGAGAGTATTGACTCCAAGATTCTTTTAACCTAAAAATGATCAACATGAAAAACTTAGTATCTACAATATTGCTTATAATCATATCCATACATTCAATATACGCACAAAAGCAAGGACTTAAAAAAGCAAATGCTTATTATAACAAATATGAGTATATCAATGCTCAGGAAACTTATTTAAAAGTCGCTAATAAAGGCTATCAAAGTATCAATTTGTTTAAAAATTTGGGAGATAGTTATTACTTAGTAGGTGAGTTAGAGCAAGCGTTACCCTGGTATCAAAAGTTAATTGACTTGTATGGGGATAAAGTTGATGCAGAATACTATTTCAAAATATCTCAATGCCTTAAAGCATCTGCCAGATACGCTGATGCTGATAAATATCTTAATATGTTTGTAGCGCTAAATTCTTCTGATACTAGAGCACAACTTTTTGAAAGAAACCCTAATTATTATGAAAAAATTGAGAACCAATCTAATCGTTACAAAATTAACGTTTCCGATATAAACTCTAGATTTTCAGACTTTGGTACTTCTTTTTATGACGATAAAATAGTATTTAGTTCTTCAAGAGATACTTTTAGCACGAATAAAAAGATCAGTCAATGGAATAAAGAACCATTTTTAGATCTTTATCAAGCAGAAATTGACAGTACACTTAAAAACTTTGGTAAACCTAAAAAATTAGGTAAGAATATCAACTTTAAGCTTCATGAATCAACTGCTATCTTCACTAAAGATGGAAAAACAATGTATTTCACGAGAAATGCAAGAGTTCGATCTAAGATGAAATCTGGAAAGAGGGAAAGAGTAAATAGGTTGATGATATATAAATCCAAAATGGATGACGAAGGTAACTGGTCCGAGGCGGTTAAGTTACCATTTAATAGTATAAAGTATTCTGTTGCGCACCCTGCTCTAAATCAAGAAGAAGATGAACTGTACTTTTCTTCTGATATGCCAGGAAGCCTAGGGCAATCAGACATTTTCAAAGTAAAGATTAATGAAGATGGTTCCTTTAGTGAACCAATTAATTTAGAAAGTCCAATTAATACAGAGGGTAAGGAAACCTTTCCTTTTATTGAAGGTGTTGATCAACTTTATTTTTCTTCGGATGGGCACATGGGACTTGGAGGCTTGGATGTGTTCGTTACTAGTTTAAATCCAAAAAATCGTTATGAAGCTTTGGTGATTAATGTTGGAATGCCTGTAAATAGTCAAGCTGATGATTTTGCATACATTCTAAAAAACGGGACTAATATGGGTTTCTTTTCATCGAACAGAGAAGGAGGTTTTGGAAAAGACGATATATATGATCTTATTGAGGTTGAAGAACTTCGAGGTTTTACTGAAATAACCGGGACTATAGTAAGCCAAGAGTACCCAACTGGATTGCCTAATACTATTGTGTCTATATATGATGTTCAATATGAATTAGTTGAAACAAAGGTCACCGATGATAACGGGGTATTTTCCTTCAAAGTTTTGAATAGTGAAAATTATTTTATCAAGTTAGAAAATAATCCAGATTACGAATCTCAGGATAAATATATTCCTTTGCAAGAGCTTACCAAATCTACAACTAATTTGAAGGAGTTAGTTATGTACAAGAAAATTCAATCCGCTGGTGTTGGGGATGACTTGGGAAAAATACTAAATCTACAACCAATTTATTTTGACTTAGACACTGCAAAAATACGAGAAGATGCAGAGGTTGAGTTAGCACGTGTTATTGAAATTATGTTGCAATATCCTGAAATGAAAATCGATGTTCGATCGCACACAGACAGTAGGTCAAGCTATTGGTATAATTTGAAACTTAGTGAGAGAAGAGCTAAAAGCACAATAGATTTTATTGTCAAAAAAGGCGGCATTGATAGAAAGCGATTAACCGGAAAGGGATATGGCGAAAGACAATTAATAAACAAATGCGCAAATGGAGTTCCTTGTACTAAACAAGAACATGAACTTAACAGAAGAAGTGAATTTATAATTATTGATTAATTGAAGTGAAAATTTTTGAACTCAGTTTGATCGATTTTGATGATTTCATTATTATGATAGTAAAGTTTAGAATACTTCAGTTTAAAATTAAACATAAAGAAATTATTATTCCCATACTTATTTTAAATAGTATTAGATATTTTGTTTTTGTAAGATTTTATCTTGTTATCCTTATATCATTTTAATCATATTCATATATATGCCCATGTTTAACCACGCACTAAATCTTTAAAAGTAGTGCATGACATCTGGTTACTATATAAAGCTAGCCAAGAAAGAGGTTTTAAAAATTAAAAAACCTATTAAGTATGTTTACCCTAATATTTCTGTCATAATAAATTATTTTTCGAAAATGAAAGGTTTTGTAAGATCATTATAATGTATTGAAAACCTGTCAAAGTATTTTTGTCTTTCTTAAAATTTAACTTGCCCAAAATGAAATGGCGTTGTTCGTAAAATTCATTTTATTTAATATTTTTTGTTTAACTACTGATTTTATGTAAGGTTTTGTAAATAATCTTTATAGTTAAAAAATTGATATATAATTATTTAAGAAAATAGGTTTCTGTGTAATTAAAGAGTTACATAATGTTACACAATGCTAAATATAATTCAAACAGCAAATACAAGAATTAATGGAAAGAAAAAAACATTATATAGCAGGTATTGAAAAAATAATTCCTAAACAGTATCCAGCATCGTATGTGGCAAATAAATTTTATCCTGAAGAAAAATATGGAAAAAAACTTAATGACTTAAGTCAAAGGCTCGCGCATAAATTTGGAGTAACTAATCGATCCTGTGTCTTGGACTTAGAAAAATACCCATTATTAACGTTAGAAAATGAAAAGAATCATCCTTTAAACTGGGGGATTTCTGTTATTGACAAGTTAACCAATATTATAGATAAGGAAGAAATAGGATTTTTTTCTTTGTCTTACAATCTCTCTTTTCATGAGGATACCTTGCCAAATTTGGCTACGCAAATAGCAAATTCTAGTGGTTTACTTAATTTGGATAAAGTAGAAGAGATTTCTAATTATGGTTGTGCTGCTTCTCTTTATTCCGTACAAAATGCAATAGAGTACTCAAAAGAATATGATCGCCCTGCTATAGTTTTTACATATGACCAATGTTCTAAAAAATGTCTTCAAATTGATGAAAATGATAATGATTTCAAAAAATTATTGATTACCAATTTGCTTTTTACAGATGGCGGCGTAGGAGTAATTATCATTCCAGAACGGTTTAAAAAAAAGTTTCATTATCACTGATCAGAATTGATGACGTTATGACTAAATATAAAATGGGAACTTTAATAGAAATGAAAAATCAGCGTTTTTTAATGAATAGCAATCTGAAAAATATTATGCCTAAGTTAGTTTCTATAGAATTATTAAAGCCATTATTAATAAAGAATAAATTAACATTATGTGATATTTCTGAATGGTCAATTCATCAAGGAGGAAGCGAAGTAATCAAACAATTTTGCAATGATGAAATATTGGGTTTGTCTGAAGAGCAAATAGAAAGGTCTCTCAACAAATTTTATGAATATGGAAACGTAAGCTCAGCAAGTTGTCTACTTGTATTAGAGAGTTTTTTTAACAAGAGAGGAAATGAATATGACATTAAGAGGGGGATAGTCCTTGGTTTTGGAGCGGGCTATTACCTTGGAGCACTTCTTTATAAGTGGGAATAATTGATAATAATTAGCATCCTAAGACACGCTTTAAAATTATAGTCAATAATAAAACTAGACAAAAATCAGAATCCCAAAACAACCTGTTTACTCGTATTGAGCGTATGCTTTACAGAATTTGAAATCAAAAACTAACAGAGCAAAATTTAAGTCATATGTAACTTTGTGTAAGACATTGTAATATATATGTATAGTTTTTGTAAAGCTAATTAGAGTGATTTTGTAAACTTTAATTGTTTATTTCGTTTCCCGATGGAGTAAGACATTGAGATGCCAAAAGTGTACTCTATGATTTGTTAAATTTTTAATTGAATGATATGCGCCCCGCTCAAACAAAAGCAAAGATAATTAATAAGGCTCGAGAGATGTTTTTAAATTTTGGATTTAAAAGTGTTACTATGGATGATTTGGCCATCAATTTAGGAATTTCAAAAAAAACTATTTATTCATACTTTAGAAACAAAACCGAGCTTATTACTGAAATAACAAATCAAATGCTATCTAATTTTACAAAAGAAATAGATAGTCTTGTAGAAAAATTAGACGAACCAATACAACAACTTTACAGTATTCAAGAAGTCCTTACGAAATATAACTGGATAAATAAGTCGTCTATTGGATATCAACTTGAGAAATATTATCCCAAAATACATTCTGGTTTTAAGAATATTTTATTTCAGACTCTTCATAATTATATAGTAGAAAATTTGAAAAAAGGCGTTAAGGATGGAGTTTACAGAAATGATTTAGATGTAGATTTTGTTTCAAGATTATACATATACGGACTTTACGGGATTAACAAAGATGAACTGTTTTCTGATGAAATTTTTTTAAATACCAATTTAGAAGAAAGTCATTTTAACTATTACATCCTCGGCATAACAACAGATCAAGGAAAAATCACTGCTAGTAATGTTGTTTAAAGTTTAAACACTTTTACCCCCAAAAAATATGAAGTTATCTTCGTTCTATTATACTGTTGCTTTATTGATGTTTTTAAATCAATTTTTAGTAGCTCAAAAAAAAGCAGGTTCGGCAATCAATCTTACGCTCGAAGAAGCTAAAGTGTATGCTTTAACAAAAAGTTATAAATCTATAAATGCAAAATTAGAATTAACTCAAGCTATCAAAAGAAAGTGGGAGGCCACGGCAGACGGTCTTCCTCAAGTAAACATTGGTGTTAACTATCAAAATCAGATAGAACAACCTGTAAATCTTGTTCCCGGAGAAATTGTTGGTGGAGAATCGGGTACATTTGTACCTCTAATTTTTGGGACAAAACAACAAGCTAATGCTAATATTACAGTTTCACAATTGATTTTTGATGGGTCTTTTTTAATAAGTCTGAAAGCTGCCAAAAGTTTTGTTAAATACAATAAAGAACTTCATAAAAGAACCGAACAAGAAATAAAGAGAGATGTGGTTAATACTTATGCTGCAGTTTTATTGGCCCAGGAGAATGTAAAAATTGTTGAGAACAACATAAAAGCTCTTGAAAAAAACCTTGATGAAACAAAGTCATTACTTCAAAATGGCATGATAGAGGAAGAAAATGTAGAATTATTACAGGTGACTCTTATTGAAGTGAACAATCAATTGAGTGAAGCAAAAAGGTTAGAAAGAACAGTAAAACAAATATTTAACTTATTGATTGGTGTTGATATTGATCAAGACGTCCTTTTGATGGATAGTTTATCTTCGCTAACAGTAAAAAGTCTAGATGATAGGATCTCTGGGATGAAATTTGATTTAACTCAAAATTCGACATACAAACTTAGTGATCAGTTCACAAAGGGTTCTAAACTAGCTTATGTTTTAGAAAAAAATAGAGCGTTACCATCTATCCAAGCATTTATAAGTTACAACAATGCTGCCTTCGAAAATGAATTTACCTTTTTTGATAGTTCTACACAATGGTTTCCATCGTCTATTTTAGGTGTGCAACTAAATTGGCCTCTTTTTACGTCCTTTGGAAGAGGTGCAAAAGTTAAAAGATCAAAGTTAGCTTACGAACAAGCAAAAAATAATTTTGAAGAAACGAAGCAACAGATCTTACTATCTTATTATAATGCGCGTAGCGATTATCAATTGTCAATCGAAAACTTCCTTGCTTCAAAGAAAAAATTAGAATTATCAGAAACTATAGAAGAAAAGAATCAAATCAAATATGCCGAAGGCCTTGCGACAAGTTTCGAACTTAGGCAGGCTCAATTACAGCTTTATACTGCTCAACAACAATTTTTAAAATCGATGTCTGATTTAATTAGTAAGAAAACTGAATTAGAAACGATTATAAACAACAAAGATAAAAGCTAATGTCTAAAACAAATAGAATCATATGTGTTCTCATAGTAATAATTTATATTTCTTGCGGTGATGATACTGCCAACAGGAATGTTCAATCCGTAGAAAATTTAATTGCTGAAGGTGATCCCGAGAAAATTGTGGCAAAACAGAAAGAGCTCGAGTCTAGAAAAAAAGTGATTAATTACCAACTAGAAAAATTACAAGGGGTAATTGATAATTTAGACAATGAAGGAAAATTATCTCTTGTTTCCGTTTCGGTTATAAAGGATACCATTTTTAATCATTTTATTGAACTACAAGGAAGTGTCGGAACGAAACAAAATATTGTATTATATGCTGAAATCTCAGGTAAAATAACTAAGTTATTAGTTAAAAAAGGACAAAAGGTAAAGAAAGATCAACTTTTGGCTGTTATAGATGACGGTGGTTTAAGCAAACAACTCTCACAGGCTATATATGAAGCCCGGTTAGCAGGAACAACATACAGACGTCAAAAAAAATTATGGAAAAAAAGAATAGGATCTGAGATGCAATTTCTAGAAGCCAAAACAAACTACCAGGTAAAACAAAATGTAGTTAGCCAAATCAAAAAACAAGTAGCAAAGACGAAAATACGTGCCCCTTTTGATGGAGTGATCGATGACATCATTGCAGAAAAGGGAAGTTTGGCTATTCCTGGTCAAACAGCACTCATAAGAATAGTTAACCTGAAGGAGATGTATATAAAAGTTGAAGTTCCCGAAAGCTATGTGGATTATGTGAAAAAAGGAAAAAAAGCGAACATTTATATCCCCGTTTTGGATAAAAATATCGAAGCAAGGGTAAAACAGGCAAGTAACTATATAAATCCAAATAACCGATCATTTACTATCGAAATTGCGATCCCAAACAAGGATAGAAAAATAAAACCTAACCTCACGGCAAAGGTGAAAATAAATGATTATAGCAACAGAAAGGCAATTTTAATACCGAAAAGTATTGTTTCTGAAAACGCTGATGGGGAGCCATACGTTTATCTTGCCACCAATAGAGATTCTCTAAATGTGGCTAAATCAAAACAAACACCTATAAAATTGGGGAGAGCGCAAGGTGATATGGTTGAAATCATATCGGGTCTACATGCAGGAGATACAATAATAACCGAAGGCAGTAGAAATATTCAAAAAGGACAGCGAATAAAAATTTTAGAATACTAAAAATAATGATCACCCCTAAATCTAAGTTTAAAGAATTTCGATTAGCTTCTTGGTCAATAAATAATAGTAATACTATCTACGTGGTAATATTAATTTTTCTCTTTTTAGGAGTGTACTCGTATACATCACTTCCAAGAGAAGACTTTCCCGAAATAAACGAGTCTAAAATCTATATTAGTGCAGTTTACCCTGGAAATACGGCTGAGGATATAGAAAATTTAATTGTGGACCCTCTAGAGGATAAGCTTAAGGGATTAAACAATATTCTTAAAATATCATCTAATTCCGAAGAAAACTTTGGGTTAATTACTGTAGAGTTTGACGATAGAATTGATCTAAGTGAAGCAAAACAAAAAGTTCAAGACATTGTAAATACTGAAAAATCTAAAGATGATTGGCCTGTTTTTAATGAGACAAAGATTGAACCGAATGTATTCGAGTTCAGCATATCAGAAGAAGTTCCAATATTAAATATAAATTTAAAAGGCGATTATCAAATAAGTCAATTAAAAGAGTATGCAGAACTTTTAAAAGAAGAAATAGAAAATTTAAACGAAATAAAACAAGTAGATATAAGAGGCGCTCAGGATAAAGAAGTTGTAGTAGAAGTTGATATTTATAAAATGATGAGTGCAAAAGTAAGTTTCGATGATATATTAAACGCTATCAAAAGAGGGAACATTACGCAGTCCGCAGGGAGAATAATAACAAGTAACCAGCAAAAAAATATTAGAATTTTAGGAGAAATTAGATCTCCCTACGAATTAGAGAATTTTGTGGTCAAATACAACGAAGGTATTGTATATCTAAGAGATGTGGCCAATATAAACTTTCAAGACAAAGATAAAAATACATTTGCCAGAGATTTTGGAGACAATGTTGTAATGCTAGATATAAAGAAGAGATCAGGTAAAAATATGATATCTGCTGTCGCTCGGATTTACGATGTTATTGATAAAATAAAAAAGGATAGATTACCGAGAGGACTAATAATTAGTTTGGCTAATGACCAATCGGCGAGAACATTAAATCAAGTAAACGATTTAGTAAATAATATCATATTTGGAGTGATTTTGGTAGTGACAGTATTAATGTTTTTTCTTGGATTAAGAAATGCACTTTTTGTTGGCTTTGCGATTCCTATGTCGATGTTTATATCTTTTGCAATTTTGTCTGCATTGGGGTATACACTTAATACCATGATTCTATTTGCTTTAATAATGGGATTGGGTATGTTGGTTGATAATGCTATTGTGGTTGTAGAAAATGTATATCGTATCATGGAGGAAGAAGGATTATCAAGTTTGGAAGCAGCAAAAAAAGGAGTAGGAGAAATTGCGTTTCCGATAATCATATCAACAGCAACTACCGTAGCTGCATTTGTGCCATTAGGAATGTGGCCAGGAATAATGGGAGAATTCATGATATATTTCCCGATTACACTTTCAATAGTGCTTGGGTCTTCTCTTTTTGTGGCTATTTTTATTAATTCGATGTTGGTGTCCGTATTCATGAAAACAGATATCAAATCTACAAGGTCTAAAAAAGCATTCACACCTTTTTTAATTATTTCTATTCTTGGTATTTTAGTTTTTATTTTTGGAAGAGAGTTAAAGGGTTTCGGGATGGTAATGATTTCAACTTCCATATTCGGACTCTTACATATTAGTTTCTTGGATCGTTTCACAAAAATATTCAGAAAAAAGTTTTTATCTTTTTTAGAGAATTATTATGAATTGTTTTTATCCAAAGCTCTCAAAGGTAAAACCCCTTATTTACTTACAACTGGTGTTTTTGTTTTGTTAATATCTGTAATATTCATATTCGGAGCTTCTTTGAAAAACCAGAGGACCAAAGTAGAATTTTTTCCAGATAATGAACCCAACCAAATAACGGTGTATATTGAATATCCCGAAGGAACGGACATAAAAAAAACAAATGCGATTACCAAAGCGATAGAACAAAATATATTTTCTACAATTAATGATAAAGAATATCTAGATAAAGAAGGTGAAAATTTTTTAATTGAATCCGCAATTTCTCAAGTAGGAAAAGGTGCTGGAAATCCTCAAACGGATATTGGTAATGATTCGGAAATGCCCCATAAAGCAAGAATTACGATTTCTTTAAGAGAATATAAATATAGAAAAGGGAAAAAATCAGAAAACCTTAGAGTTAAATTACAAAATTCTTTAAAGAATATATATCCAGGTGTTACCATTTCAGTAGAGAAAGATATAATCGGACCTCCAATTGGTTATCCTATAAATATAGAATTAGAGGGTGAGGATTATGAAGAGGTAATCAATACCACCGATAAAATTCGTAATTTTTTAAATAGTAGAAACATTGCCGGTATAGATGAGCTTAAGATAAATGTAAATAAGAAGAAACCAATTATTGAAGTTTCTGTAAATAGAGAAAAAGCTGGTGAACTTGGTATTCCAATAGGAATGATTGGACAACAAATGAGGCGCTCTGTGTTTGGAGAGAAAGCCAGCGTCTATAAACAGGAAGATAACGATTATGATGTTGTAATTAGATTTGACAAAGAAAGCAGGTATAACTTAAATGCAATATTAAATCAACCTATTACATTTCGAGATCAATTGACCGGTGTAATTAAAGAAATCCCTATTTCTTCATTAGTAAAAAAAGAGACTAAATCTGGATTTAGTGCTATCAAGCGAAAAAACACAAGTCGAAATGTTATTCTTTATTCGAGTCTTGAACCAGGATATACTGATGCATCTGCAATTATATCTACTGTACAAGAGGAGATGAAGAGTTTCGACAATATTCCTAATGATATAAAAATCAATTATACAGGTAAGATTGAAGAACAGAACAAACAAATGACTTTTTTGGTAAATGCTTTTTTCGGGGGACTAGCACTAATCTTTTTAATATTAATATTCCAATTTAATTCAGTCTTCAAACCATTGATTATAATGATTGCAGTGTTATTAAGCTTTATTGGTGTATTTGGTGGAATCGTCTTGTCTGGTGCTCCTTTCGTAATAATTATGACGATGATGGGAATTATATCCTTGGCAGGTATTGTTGTTAATAACGGAGTTGTTTTACTAGATTATTTGGAATTGTTGATTGCCGATAGAAAAAAAGAGCTGGGGTTTGATAAGAGTGGATTATTGTCTCATGGAGAGATAACTAAACTTATTATAAAAAGTGGTAAAGCAAGGCTTAGACCAGTCTTGCTTACTGCTATCACTACAATACTGGGACTAATACCTTTAGCAATAGGACTTAATATTAACTTTTTTTCTTTTTTTACAGATTTAAATCCTAATATTTATGTAGGGGGTGACAACGTAATATTTTGGGGTCCCTTAGCTCTTACAGTTATTTATGGATTAATAATTGCGACTTTCTTAACTCTTATTTTGGTTCCTTGTTTATTTCTTATTTATTATAAAATCAAAATAAGAAGGGCTTTATTATCCAGTTAAAGGTTAAAACCCTGCAATTTCATTGCGTATCTGAACTTATGGATTTTCAATCCATAGTGGGTTCGGTTAAAATCGCAAACAATCAATCTCTTCTCACACTAAACTCTCGTAATAGTTGTTTTAGTATATGATAAATTTTATGGTTTCAGTACGCGGTTGTTCTATACGGACTCTCCTAACTAAGTCTATTACTTGCCCTGCTACAGCCTGTCGTTTGCCTTTTGAAGCAATAGGTCTATAATACACCTGCCTACTGATCCCAAGTAACTCACAGGTAGAGGAGATACTGGTTTGATAATGTACTCTAAACATATCGATTACTTGGGTTTGGAGTTTTTTCTGATTGGAATATTAAATTCCTTTTCTGCCAGATCAATCATCATATCAAACAATATGGCTTTCTTCTCGGATTGCTCTGCTTGAGCCTTTAATCGATTGTTCTGTTTTTACAGTAAACGATATTTCAGCTCTAAATCCAATAATTTTTGTATTGTAGTTTTTGACATAGAACCTGGAGTTTGGTTATCCCAATCAAATTTACCATATTTTCGCAACAATTCACAACTGTCTTTCTGCATTGGATGCCATAATGCTTTGTGGCCTGAGTTGTGGATAATCCCCCATTTACTATTGGAAGTCTTAAACCTAAAGGATAATCCTTCTGAGTGCTTTTTACATAATTACTCTTCAATTACTATAAGTATTTAGTATAACACTATTTCAGGACAAGACAGTATGGTCAATCCTGCAAACGAACGTGTGTCCGTATTTATCTATGAAGGTGTCAGCTTTTAGGTATGTGTGAAAATGATTTATTATTTTAAAATACGTCTAATATTGTAACAGATTATCCCTAAATCATGGAATAAGTATATTTATCGCTAATCTTTTTTAGTTCTAAAACAACTTAAATCGAAATGTTTACTTCGAACTTGTAAATTTTATATGTTTCTAGATTATCGGATTTTCAGCAAGTATATGCAATAGGAAGAATAAATTGAATTAACCCTTTAATCGAAATTGGAATGGAAACAATCAGAATTACAGAAAATTTACTTGACATTATTGAAAATTACGCTATTATTGACGAAACCATTGATGGTATTGATGATTTAGATCCTAGTAAAAAATTATCAGACGAACTGGGTTTGGATTCTGTAGATATGGTAGATATTGTTCTCACAATAGAAGAGCGTTTTTTAATTGAATTTGGCGATGACGAAATCAAAAAGGCAGAAACACTCAACGATTTAATTCTCTTAATACAAGAAAAGGTAGGCTAAATACAACAAGTGATTTGTGTTTCTAGACATATATAATTTTTCAAAAAAATCAACTTTTCATGAATAAAGAAAGAGTGGTCATTACCGGTCTTGGTGTAATAGCGCCAAACGGTATAGGTAAGGATGTATTTAAAGATGCAATAACTAATGGTATATCGGGGATTTGTTTTAACCAACAATTGCGTGATTACAATTTTGGTTGTCAGGTAGCTGGTATACCTAAAATTAGCGAGATCGAAACGCAAGATTTTTTAAAACAATATAGGTTGTCAAACAAAACCATAAGTTCTGGAATAATCTACGGATGTATTTCTGGTATTGAGGCTTGGAAAGACTCAGGTTTACCCATAGATACAAGAGAGCCCCGATGGGCAGATGGATGTATTTTTGGTTCTGGTATTTCTGGGATAGAAGCGATCATATATGGTGAAAAAATCCTTTCTCAAGGTAGCCCAAAGAAAATGGGAGGTCGGATAGCACAGCAAGCTATGAATAGTGGAGTGAGTGCATATTTAGGGGGTATCCTAGGATTAGGAAATCAAGTGTCTACAAATGCATCTGCATGCACTACAGGCACTGAGGCAATAGTGATGGGGTATGATCGCATACGCTTAGGTTTGGCAGACAGAATGCTTGTGGGAAGCACTGATAGTCATGGATATATGGTCTGGGCACCTTTTGACGCCATGTTTGCACTTACACGCCAAAACAATAATAGACCAAAAGAGGCTTCGTGCCCCATGAGTCCTAATGCTAGTGGCTTTGTGCCTGGTGCGGGTTCTGGAGCCTTGGTTCTCGAGCGAATGGATTTAGCCATAGCCAGGGGCGCTACAATTTATGGTGAAATTATAGGTGCCAATATAAATTCGGGAGGTCAGCTAGGTAATGGGACTATTACCATAGGAAATAAAAAAGGAATACAGAAATGTATTCAATCTGCTATCGATAGCGCTCAGATCACTTCAGATGAAATTGATTTGATTTCTGGTCATCTAACATCTACCATTGGTGATCAAATAGAAATAGAATGTTGGGCTAATGTACTACAAAGATCACCTAAGGATTTCCCTTGGATCAATTCTTTGAAATCTATGATCGGTCACTGTCTTAGTGGTGCGGGATCTATAGAGAGCGTAGCAGCTGTTCTTCAAATGTATCACGGTTTTATACACCCCTCTTTGAATTGCAAAGAACTGCATCCTAATATTGCGTCTAGAATTCATAATTCCAGAGTACCTAAAAGTACTATAAATGATGATGCTATCAACATTGTTGCAAAAACAAGTTTTGGTTTTGGAGACGTGAATGCTTGTATAATTTTCCAAAAGTTCGAAAATTAGTTTTTCAAGAATACTTCACACTTGTCTGGGATGATTTTTTCTGTTTTGTCCTGTGATAGCTTTATATGTCGTAGAACAAATATACGTAGAATCTTATTAACTATCTTTTAATATATCTTATATGAAAAATGCGAAGCTCACCAATGATCCGTTGAAAATGCCTTCTTCGATGCTTCCTATTTCAATGTACCAAAAGCGTTTTTTTTTAGAATGGCTTATACAGCCTGACGACAGTTCGTACAACGTTTCTTTGGTATTTAAATTTAATGATACATTGAAGGTGTCTATGTTAAAAAAGGCATTGGCTCATTATGCAAGCGAGAATGAAGTAGTACACGCACGTTACTCTTCAGATGGTGAAAATTGCTACTATAGCAATTACACCATGGATGAATTTTATGAAGAGATCAATTTATTTTCTGAAAGTGAAGTGGAACCTAAGTTAGACTTTTTAATTCATCGTCCTTTTGATTTAACTAAAGATATATTGACTAAATGTTATCTACTAATAGTTACTGAATCAGGAACAATCTCTTATTATCTTGTATTAGTTGCACATCATATCATTATGGATGCTGAAGGTGCAGCCTCTTTCGTTAAACAGATAGAAAACAATTACAATAGATTGCAATCTGGAAATGAACTTTTAAACGGAAACGTAAAGAGTTTTACTAATGCAGTTTTAGAAGAGCAGCGCTCATTAAAAAAATCAGACAATACAAGTAAACAAAAATTTTGGTTAGATTTTATCGGGGATATTCCGCTTGCTGTAGATTTACCCAAACAAAAGCAAAATATATTAAAAAAGACAAAAACTGAAGATGGCGTTTTTCAGTTTAGTTTAGACTCTTTTCAGAAAAAAAAATTATCTTCTTACGCGCGGTCCAATCGAGCTACGGTATTTACCGTAGTTTCTGCGGTATTCGGTTTTTTATTATTCAAATATAGCAGGATGTCGCGTTTTATGCTTAGTTATCCTATGAATATGCGTCCTCGAAATTACAGAGGAGTTTCGGGTTGCTTTGTCAATAATATGCCAATGAAGTTTGATTTTGAAGGTATAAATACATTTGAGGGACTGTTATTGCATTTGATGAACCAGCGTAGAGCAATAAAACACTACTATACATATTCACTGACAGATATTATACAAGACCAAAGAACACATAATGGTCTAGATCATAACAACTTTTTTAACGTTGGGGTTGTACAAGCAAATTTAAATCAAGTTCCCTTTAACTTAGAAGGGGTTATTGCTTCTACTGTAAATACCATTTCTGAAACTAATTCGATTTACGAAATTGGATTGTTATACGATGAATATTCTGAGAATGACATGAAGTTCAAGTTCGAATACAATAAAGATCTGTTTGATAAATTCTTCATTCAGGATTTCGTAAGTACGTTCAAACGAATATTGATAAACCTTATTAATAAGGAAATTTCTCAATTCAAAGAAATTGATTTATTGTCGCCAGAGCATTACCAGACTATTATATACGATTGGAACGCTACTGATGTCAAATATTCAAAAGGAGAAACACTTGTATCATTATTTGAATCTCAGGCAGTAAAGACTCCGAACCAAATAGCTGTCGTTTTCGAAGATCAGCAGTTAACATACCAGCAGCTTAATCAAAAAAGCAATCAGTTAGCAAGAGAAATTAGAAATCAATACAAAGATCGTCAGGCCGAAACTTTGTCACCAGAAACTTTAATTGCTTTATGTCTAGACCGTAGTCTGGAGATGGTTATTGCTATTCTGGGTATTCTTAAAGCAGGTGGCGCATATGTACCCATTGATCCAAACTACCCGCAAGACCGGATCGATTTTATACTAGAAGATACAAAGGCTACTTTACTATTGACTCAGGATCATCTGGCAAAAGAACGATTATCCTATTTGCCTAAAAAACAAATACTACTTGTTGATTTGGGCGCTTCTTTTTATAAAGACACTACTCCTGAAAATTTGTCTATTGTCATACAACCTGAAAATTTATGTTATGTCATATATACATCAGGAACTACTGGAATGCCCAAAGGGGTGATGGTTAACAATCAAAATTTAATGAATGTGGCATTTTGCTGGCAAAAAGAATATGGGTTAAATACAACTACAAACCTATTGCAAATAGCGAGTTTTTCATTTGATGTATCTACTGGTGATATTTGTCGTACCATATTATTAGGAGGTAAACTAATCATAAGTTCTACTACTCAATTAATGACTCCTGAAAGTCTATATCAACTAATAAACGAACATAGTATTACAATTCTAGAATCTACGCCGGGACTGATTATACCTTTAACAGATTATATATATGATAACAATTTAGACTACTCATCATTAAAGTTATTAATTTTAGGGTCGGACGTTTGTGACATAAAAAAAATCACTACGCTTTATGATAATTTCGGGAAACACATACGTATTCTAAATAGTTATGGACTAACAGAGACAACTATCGATTGCTCTTTTTATGAATTAAAGAAGTCAAATAATTTCGAGAATATTTCTAGTATTCCAATAGGTAGACCACTAAATAATTATAAAACATATGTATTAGACAATTACCAAAAACCCGTACCCATAGGAGTAATCGGCGAATTATATATTAGTGGGGCAGGCGTTGCGCAAGGGTATTTGAACAGAGAAGATCTAACGCGAGAACGATTTATAAATAATCTTTTTGCAAGCGAGCAAGATAAGCAAAAAGGATACACTCGTATGTATAAGACTGGTGATTTGGTACGGTGGCTACCCGATGGAAATATAGAATATATAGGTAGAAATGACGATCAAGTAAAAATCAGAGGATATCGTATTGAACTACAAGAGATTGAGGTAGCTTTGTCTAGTATCAAAGACATAGCGCAATCTTGTGTAGTTGTTAAAGAAGGTGTAACTGATGGAGGTATACATAAACATTTGGTAGGATATTATGTTTTGACAAATGACTATAATGATATTGATTCAGAAGATCTAAGTGAAAAGCTTTCCCAAAAGCTTCCCGCCTATATGATTCCTGATGTGCTTGTTGAGATGGAGACCTTTCCACTAACGATTAATGGCAAACTGGATAAACGTTCGCTGCCTGATTCTCAATTTAATGCTACTCAAAGTTATGTAGCTCCTCAAACAGTTCTTGAAAAAGCACTTTGTGATATCTGGGCATCGGTTATCGGTTTAGAACGAGTAGGGGTAACAGATCATTTTTTCAAGATTGGTGGTAATTCGATTTTGGCCATGCAGTTGGTACATCAAATTAATAAAGAACTATCAATTGGCATAAAAGCTTCCGATATATTTCAGTTCCCTACGATCAGACAATTACCAAAGTGCGCTACTAGAAAAGAATCAAGTACAATAACAAAACATTCAAAACATATTGGGCCATTATCTTTTTCTCAACTGCGTTTATGGTTTATAGAATCTTATGAGGGAGGTACCAATGTCTATCATATGCCTATGATATTTGAACTTCAAGAAGATTTCAGCTTATCTTCATTTGAAAATGCCATTCAGGCTATAGTGCGCCGTCATGAGGTTTTACGAAGTGTCATAGTAAGAAATGATGATCAAGAGTGGAAACAAAAAGTTTTGGAAGCTCCGTTACATATAATCCATCGTAGTTGCAATCAGAAAGAGTATGATTTTCAATTAAAAACCGATATTAATCGTCCATTTGATCTCAGTGCAGAATTCCCAATTCGTATATGCTTTTATGAAGTTGCTAATAAACAAAAGAGTAATCACTACCTTTTGATAATGATTCACCATATTGCAAGTGATGGCTGGTCTGTTGAAATCCTAGAACGAGAATTGAATCATTATTATGGTGGATATATCTCAAAAAAAACTTCTTTTGAGCTACAGGATCTTCCTATTCAATATAGTGATTATGCAACCTGGGAACGAAGCAACTTAACAGGGAAAATTCTATCAGAAAAATTATCTTATTGGAGAGAATATCTCTCTGGATATGAAAATTTACAACTGCCTCTTGATTTCACACGACCATCACAACCTGATTACAAGGGTAGTATTCTTGAGTTTAGAATTCCTAGGTCTCTAAGTAATGCGATGAGGGCCTTAGTGCAAATGCAAGGAGTTACTTTATACAGTGCTCTTCTATCAAGTGTTGCTGTCTTATTGGCCAAGTACAGTAATCAACAAGACATATTGATCGGAAGCCCTCATGCAAACAGGAACCATTATCAAACTGGTAATTTAATAGGTTTCTTTGTGAACACTGTTGTGAATAGAATTAAATTAGATATTAATCAATCCTTTACAGCTTTGATAGAAGCTGTACATCAAGATCAGATCAATGCCCAATCTTATCAAGACTTTCCTTTTGAGCAATTGCTAGATAATCTTTCTATAGATCGAGATTTTTCGCGTCATCCGTTATTTCAAGTAATGTTTTCTCTTCAAAATTTTAGTAAAAGTGAAGATGGCCATTTAATAGAACATTTACGACCTGTTCGCATGCCAGAAGATAATCTCGTAGAGAAGTTTGATCTTTCTATTTTTATGGATGATACTCATGAAGAAATCATGGTCCAGATAAGTTATGCGACTAGTTTATTTGCCAGTCATACCGTTCAAACAATGGCGAATCAATATTTAGTTTTGTTAAAGTATTTGATGACTAAGCCTGAAACATCTTATTTACAAAACTCTTTACTTGATACTACTAGTTATAAAAAGATAATCTGCGATTGGAATACTACAGATGTTGAATATTCCAAGGAAGAAACAATAGTGTCCTTATTTGAATCTAAAGTGACAAAAATTCCCAACCAGGTTGCATTAGTTTTTGAAGATCAACCGTTAACTTATAAACAACTCAATCAAAAAAGCAATCAGTTAGCAAGAGAGATTAGAAGACGATATGAAGATCAATGGGGTGAATCCTTGTTACCAAATACGTTAATTGCCATATGTCTAGACCGTGGTTTAGAGATGGTTATTGGTATTTTAGGAGTTCTAAAGGCTGGAGCGTGTTACGTGCCTATCGATCCAAACTATCCGAGAGACCGGATTGATTTTATATTAGCAGATACGAATACTCCTTTACTATTGACGCAAAGTGGTCTATCAGAAGGACGGCTGTCCTATCTGTCTAAAAAACAAATACTACTCGTTGATTTGGGCGCTTCTTTTTATAAAAAAGCTACTCCTGAAAATTTGTCTATTGTCATACAACCTGAAAATTTATGTTATGTTATATATACATCAGGAACTACGGGGAAACCCAAGGGTGTAATGATAGCGCATTCTTCAATCTACAATACGATTATATCTGTAAATTCTTTATACGATAATCATCAGTCCACTACTAGTTTTACATCGTACGTTTTTGATGTATCTGTTTCTGAGATTTTTTGTAGTTTAACTTCTGGACTGATGCTTCACATTCTATCAGATAATCTGCGTAAAGATTTTAAAGCGCTATCCCAATTTATAAATACTTACAAAATAGAATTACTATATGTACCACCTGTAGTTTTAGGACAATTATCAAAGGTCACCTATACTTATTTAAAAACAATAATATATGCAGGAGAACCTTGTGATGCGAATACATTAGACTACTGGACTTCTAAAGTTGATCTATATAATTTCTATGGCCCTACTGAAAGTAGTATATATGCAACTTGTAAAAAAATGACATATACCTCCTCAGAAATTGGAAAACCAATTGCTAATATGAAAACGTATGTATTAGACCGTTTTGAAAATCCTATTGCGGTTGGTATCATCGGCGAATTATATATTAGTGGGGCAGGCGTTGCGCAAGGGTATTTGAACAGAGAAGACCTAACGCGAGAACGATTTATAAATAATCCTTTTGCAAGCGAGCAAGATAAGCAAAAAGGATACACTCGTATGTATAAGACTGGTGATTTGGTACGGTGGCTACCCGATGGAAATATAGAATATATAGGTAGAAATGACGATCAAGTAAAAATCAGAGGATATCGTATTGAACTACAAGAGATTGAGGTAGCTTTGTCTAGTATCAAAGACATAGCGCAATCTTGTGTAGTTGTTAAAGAACGTGTAACTGATGGAGGTATACATAAATATTTGGTAGGATATTATGTTTTGACAAATGACTATAATGATATTGATTCAGAAGATCTAAGTGAAAAGCTTTCCCAAAAGCTTCCCGCCTATATGATTCCTGATGTGTTTGTTGAGATGGAGACCTTTCCACTAACGATTAATGGCAAACTGGATAAACGTTCGCTGCCAGATCCTCAATTTAATGCTACTCAAAGTTATGTAGCTCCTCAAACAGTTCTTGAAAAAGCACTTTGTGATATCTGGGCATCGGTTATCGGTTTAGAACGAGTAGGGGTAACAGATCATTTTTTCAAGATTGGTGGTAATTCGATTTTGGCCATGCAGCTGGTATATCAAATCAATAAAGCGCTTAAATCGGATATAAAAGTTCAGGTTCTTTTTCAATTTCCTACAATTCAGAGTCTGACTAAAGTATTAAAAAAAGGTGCGGAGTCATATGTGTCTTTTGGCCTTATCAAACTTAGTTCCAAGTCGTATTCAACACAACGAGAAACGCTGTTTTCTGTTCCTGGAACTGGAGGTACTGCTGCTTCTTTTTTTGAAATGAGTCGTTTTTTAGAAGAGCAATATATCATTTATGGATTTGATACTTTTGAATTAGTTGCCAATTCTAATATGCCGGATTCAATCCCGTTGATTGCTGAACAAAACATTACAGCTATGCAAGCCGTAAATCCATCGGGGCCATACCGATTGTGCGGTTATTCATTTGGTGCAGCAGTAGTTTATGAAATGGCCATACAGTTGCAAAGACAAGGTTATGAAATAGCTTCACTATATATTATTGATGGATTTCCTTTTAGGCCAGAAGGTAAAACTATCGATATTACATTTACGGATATTTTGTTGGAAATAGTTCGATCGTTTTACCAAAATAGTTCCGACCAGATTGTCAATTATTTAACTCTAGAGGATCTTAATAATT
Organism: uncultured Aquimarina sp.; assembly: GCA_947495425.1. Taxonomy (GTDB): domain Bacteria; phylum Bacteroidota; class Bacteroidia; order Flavobacteriales; family Flavobacteriaceae; genus Aquimarina. The sequence continues at coordinate 226,999 of CANLYR010000002.1, read as the reverse complement.
TGTCTGAAATAGAACAACTCAATCGTGTTTATGAATTACTTTCAACACATAATTCCTGGATAAATAAATCAGATTTTAATCGATTTGTAGCTGCTAGTAAACGGCAAATTGAAATGTTAAACCAATATACTCCAAATTATCCGGATATACTTACCTGTTTTGTTCATTTATTTAGGATAAACGATGCTAACAACAATAAAGATGTTCCAGAAGATTATGGTTGGCAGACAGTAAGTAACAAGAATATTACAATTAACTATATCGATGGAACTCACATGAACTTGTTAAGCCCCCCTGGTATCAAAAATATTGCAGATATAATGATGCGCAAGTGATGTTCTGTAAATAATAATTAACTCGAGTTTCCAAAAAAAGAGCAAAATGAGTTTATAAATTTGAGATGCGAACTTCAAAAACAACTCAACATGCTATGCGACAAAGTTATATCAATTTATTGTTTGGTCGATAACCTTTTAAAAGAAATGAACTATACAAAACATAAAAACCGGAGATATTCTGATAGTCCAGTGATTACTATTGCTTTGATTTCGGCTTTATGTTTTCGGGGCAATCAAACTATGGTGCTTACCTATATGGGTAGTCATATTTTTGATACGGTGATCCACAAAAGTGGTTTTACTAAAAGACTTCATAAATTGAAAGAGGTTTTGATGTTCATTCTTTTATGTGTAGGCCGAATTTTCAAATACCTCTGTTGTGAGATGGAATATATTATTGATTCTTTTCCAGTAAAAGCTTGTCATAACATACGAATAAGTAGGTGCAAACTTTTTAAAGGCAAAAAATATAGAGGATATAACGCTTCGAAAAGGGGAAATTTCTATGGAGTTAAGGTGCAGTTAATCACTACATCTGAAGGTATTCCTGTAGAAATGTACCTGGTTGAAGGAGCTGAACATGATTCTCAAATACTTAAACGGATGTATTACGATCTGCCTGCTGAAAGCTCTTTGTATGGAGATAGTAGATATACCAAATATCAAATAGAAGATCTGCTACTTGAAACAGAAAAGATCAATTTGATGACTACTGGGAAATCAAACTTGAAAAGAAAGAATATTCCAGCAGTAGCTTTTATCAAAGAGCGAATGAGGAAAAGATAGAAACATCCATCAGCCAAACATGTGTATTGATGCCTAGGCATTTAAATGCAGTTACAACCGATGGGTTTTTATTCAAACTGATCCTATTGATAATGGCATTTCAGTTTGAAAAAACAATGTTATAATTGAAAACTCAAGTTAATTACTTGGAAAAAATAAGATAATGCGACAATTCTATATATATCTGACTCTTATATATATACCCATTATGGGTACTGCACTTACCGATTTTGCTTTAGGGATTTGGATTCTTGACATAAACCAGACCAGTAAAAGTATCAAAATATTCACTATGATTTGGTTCTGTCAAATAGCTCCGTCTGCCTTTTTTGGGCCCATCATTGGTAGTTATATTGATAGATATGACAAAAAGAAAATCATAATAATTGGTTTGATAATTTCTGGTTTATGCTGTTCAATTTTAATGTTATTATATCACCATAATAGTCTTGGTGTATTAAGTATTTATTCACTAGTCTCATGTACTGGACTAGCAAATGCCTTTATATATCGTGCGTTTTATGTCTCAATACCGGTTTTGGTTAAATTGCGTTTGTTGATCAAAGCTCATGGTGTTTTGGGTATTTTTACTTCTATAAACCAAATGGTTATCCCTATTTTAGCTCCCGTAATGTATAAGGTTATAGGAATTGATATGGTATTTATAATCACACTTTTAATTTCTTCAATTACTCTTTTAATATTTTCTACTAATGGTTTTATAAATGTGCCAAAATCCAAGAAGGTTTCTAGTATATTAGATGACGTGAGATATGTACTGAAATACACCTTTAAAAATTATGATTATTTAATAATGCTACTCTTTTTCTCTGTATTAACGTTCTTTATTGGACTTGTAGAAATACTCTTCACACCATTAATACTCGATTTTTCCAACGAATATTTTCTTGGTATAAGTCTATTTTGTGGAGGTATAGGCGGTTTTTTAGGTGGGCTTCTGACAAGCAGACGACGAAAGATTAGCCGTCCACTATCAACTTCTGTCAACGCCGCCATAGGAATAGCTCTACTTTTGATAGTATCACTTATCAAGGTAAACATTTATATACTTTCTTTCGGAGCGTTTATGATCTTTTTTCTATTTGCCATTATAAGCGTACTAAGGAATATTTTTATTCAAACAATCATTCCTGTTGAAAGTTTAGGTCGTGTTTCGAGTTTGTGGTCATCGTTCATTACTATTGCTTTTCCTTTATCTTTTCTGATAGCAGGTCTAATTACGGAATATATATTATCGTATTCAAAAGACTTATTGCAGATTTTTGAGGAGTATTACCCAGGAAGCGATTTGACCACCTCAATAATTTTAATAATGGCATTATCGGGCTTTATCTTGCTTATATTAACATTGTATTACAGATTTGGTAAAAAATTTGAACACCTTGATAAAGTGTTCGCATCTTCTACTTTTTTGGAAATATGACTTCAATTAGACATACTTCGTGAAGCGTTCGTCTATTTAAAAATGTCATCTACTTCTATTTGACAGTATTTTTGTAAATCATTTGATGATCTTTGGTGAGCCTTAATGTTAAAGACTATGTAAAAAATCATAAACATTCATGTGACTATCTATTTTTAGTTTTTTCTTCAGCCGTGATGTTGATTTGTGTACACTGCTTAAACGAACATTTAGTATTTGACTAATTTCTTTATTAGACAAGTTCATTTTGATAAAAGTACATAGTTTAATGTCATTTAAAGTAAGCTTATGATCACGTTTTAAATTTTTGATAAAATTAGGATGAACTTTTTCGAAATGTGTAAAAAACTCATCCCACGTGGTATGAAGTTCTAAGTTGTTTTGTATCCGAGATTTTGTTGACGAAAGGTTATTATCCAAAACATCAAGAGTATTTTTTTCTTTAAGCTTTTTTAATAGATCACTAGTTTCTTGAAGCAAATCATTTTTAATAACGAGATTTGCATTGGCCGTAACAAGTTTTCTGTTTAGATACTCTTTCTCTTCTTTATACTGATCCAGTTTATTCTTAACCCGTATCTGCGTTCTCTTAACTGCTAGCCATTTTTTACGATAACTAAAAATAACATAGAACGCCAAGCATCCAAAAATTACTAAAACTAAAAGAAGTAGATAAAATCTTTTTTTGTTTTTAGTGTAAAGACTTTGAAATTTTGATAACTCTGAAGTATGTTGTTTTTTGTTATTTTCGATAATTAAACTCACTGCTTTCTTTGTGTTTTGTCTTTTCTCCAGACTATCTTCTAAAATTGAAATCAAGCGATAATTCTTAAGTGCACTAATACTGTCTCCTTTTTTGTTTGCTAATTTGGCAGTAAGTTTAGCAGATTGAATTCTTGCTTTTAAAGTACCTAAAGAATTTGTAAGTTTATAAATCTTCTCTAGATAATATGAAGCACTATCAAGTTCATTGAGTTGTATTAGATTTTCAACTAGAAATTCGTTAAATTTATGATTTTCTCCTATGTATTCGTGGTTATTTGTTAAATGATCCCCTTTTTTACCATAGCTAATGGCTTTGTCGTATTCATCTATGCTTGTGTACAATTTGACTATGCTCAGTAAAGATAAAATTTGTCCTCTTTTTACTTTTATTTTACTGAAACCATCATGCGCCTGTCTGGCTAAAATTATTGCTTTTTCATATTCTTTTGATTCTAGATAGGAATGCGATTGATTTAAGTAAGTACCGTAAAATCCAATTTTAAAGTCAGCTTTGTCAAAATAAAATAAGGCGCTGTCGTGAGAGGCCAATTCTTTCTCGTTAAAGGATAAATCATTATACCGATTGGCCAAGTTTGCGTAAGAAATTCCTAAATGTTTGTAATATTCTCTACTAGTATCTTTTACTTTTTTCAAATTTTCGACAGATTTTAAAGAATATTTCATTGCATCAGATAAATATCCAAGTTCTTTGTACGTAATAGATAAACCATTGTAGCTATTCGCTAATGATTTTGTTTCTTTCATTCTGCCAAACAAATCAATTGCTAATTCAAAGTGTGGTATAGATTTTTTTAAATTGCTCTCGTCTCCTAAATCCGAAAGAGCGTGTCCCATATTACTGTTTGCTTGAGCGATCCAAAAAGCATACGATTTTTCTTCTGCTTTTAACAGCATTTGTTTTGAGAAATCATAAACTTTTTCTGGACTTTGATTCCAATAAATATTAATAGAATCTTTTAAACCGATAAAAAATAGGCTGTCCTGGAGTGAAATAGATTGTACATTTTCTTGTGCAAGTGTGGTATAAGTCACATAACACAAAAATGCAAATATTTTAAATTTCAAAGGTAATAAGTTTAGAGGTGAATATTAATCAAAAATAATAATTATAGACAATTAACCTTGCATATGGATGAAAACTGTTCCAAAAATCAATATTGATTAAAAAAAGAATAGCATTTAAAGCCTCTAGACAAACCTAAACAAGCTTAAAAAATTAAACATTTCTGTTTTAAAGGGAGATTTAAAACTTTTACGTTTTGAAGATATGGGGCTTAGCTAAATTTTCAATTCATCGTTATTAAGATAAGAAATATTTATTCTTGATTTTATTTGCTTATAGAAAACCACCGTCTTTGACGGTGGTCATGTTTTAAAGGCTTTGCCATTTTTTAGGTTTACCATCTAAAACTTTTTAAGATGAGTAAATATAGAAAATTAACACATGTCTACTACAAATGTGATTATCACATTGTATTCACCTCGAAATATCGTTTTCAGATACTTGAAGGTATGATCAAATCATTGGTTGAATACGATTTACAAGTAATTAGTACTTGGAAGGATGTTCAAATAGTAGAAATGAATGTGCAAAAAGATCACATTCATTTGGTTTGTTCGATTCCACCAAAAGTATCTATTTCAGAATACATGGGTATTTTGAAAGGTAAAATAGCGATAAAACTTTTCAAGACGTACCCAAATTTGAAACAAAAACCATATTGGGGTAATCACTTTTGGTCAAGAGGTTATTTTGTTAGTACAGTTGGACTGGATGAAGATATGATTAAACGGTATGTCAAATATCAGGAACATCACGAATAAACGTTATGACCCTTTGGGTCTAATCTGAAAATCAAAGCCTCCGTTTTTAGCGGAGGTTTTTTACTTTTAGTACCGTATTCTTCAGGAAGTTTGTCAACCTTATCAAATGGGTTTTTACCTTCTACCCATTCTTGCTTTAAACAGACGTTATAAAACGTTTTAAGAACTCCTAGGGTATTTTTGTAGGTTTTTGCACTATTCTTTCTGTTGGTAAGTAAATGTATAAAATACTCCTGAATTAAGCCATTATCCAAATCTCCGATCCAAACACTATCCAACCCTTTATCCGCTAGCCACTTTACAAAGCGCTCTAGTGTATTAGTATAAAACTCTATTCCTCGTTTATAAAGTTTTTTAGCTTTCTTGATTTCAATAAATGCGGTTGTGGCTTCTCTAACAGAATATATTTTTTCTGATACCGGGTTTTGTCGGTCAATGGTATTTTTAGAAACTTTTTTTCGGTCAATGTGGAATCCATCTGCTAGCAGTTTGTTAATCTGTTTGATAACATCTTTAGCATACGCTTTCTGTTCGGCTTCAGTTCTGTATTTCTTTGGAATATATTTTCGTTGTCTAACCAGATCATTCTTCTGTGCATCCCAAACATAGAACATAATATAATTACCTTTTGCAGCTTTTGACTTGACAAGACGCGCCTTTTTAAATTTATGCATATCTTCGTATGTATACTTTGGTACTAAACCAAATATACTATAAACTGACGACTTTACTGCCGACCCCCGACGTGAAGAACTAAAAAACCGTTCATTATCTTCTGAAAATGAACGGCTTAACTTTGTCGGGGTGGCAGGATTCGAACCTGCGACCTCCGCGTCCCAAACGCGGCGCGATAACCGGGCTACGCTACACCCCGAAAACAAAAATGCGGAGAGACGGGGATTCGAACCCCGGCAACACTTACGCGTTGACAGATTAGCAATCTGCTCCATTACCACTCTGGCACCTCTCCAAAAATTTTGTAAAGAACTTCGCATTAGTGTTTCAAATGCGGATGCAAATGTAGCGCATATGAATCTACAATGCAACATTTTTTTTGCATAATTTTCTATTTATATACCCCCGTTTTTTAAAAACTTGAAAATCAGATTTTTCTTAATTTTTTTAGCTACAAAAACAGCAAGTCTACTATTAAAAAAAAGCGTAACCTCTTCTTTTTATATATTTGCGTAATAATGCCCTATTTATTATGTTATGAGTATGAATCAAAACCAAACTAAAATGAATATCAAATACGTTTTCATTTTTATGCTATCTATTAGCAATTTTACATTTGCCCAAAAACCCATATTACTCAAGGATTTTACATTTAAGACCGGAGAGAAATATAAGCGAATAAAAAGTATGAGCACTTATCATGTGGCTTCTGGGAATAGACTGGCTTCAATAAAGAAAAGTCGTAATGGGATGACAATACAACGCTATGCTCTGGAAGATCTTAAAGAAGATGTAAAAAAGCGACAAGTCATCGAGGACAAAGGAGATTTTCAGACAGTTATGGAGCTGAATGGGAAAGCAGTTGTTTTTTATACTAAAGGAAATAGAGCGTACGGTCAAAAAATTTCTCTAACCGGAATAGTAGCAGAAAAACCAATCCAACTTATTAATGATAAAGAAAGTATGGATCGAGACTTTGGTTTTAAAAGTACTTATGGTTTTGATGCTGGAGGAAGAATAAATCAATTTGCATTTAAAAAGTCTCCCGATGGAAAAAAACTATTGGTATTGTTTCGTATCAAAACAGGAGAGGGTAAATCAGATAAAATTGGGATTACTGTTTTTAGTGATGGATTAAATATGTTATGGCGAAGAAAAGTGTCTATGCCTTATGCTTCTAATATCATGCAAAATGAAGCATTTGCAATCGATAATGATGGAAATTTTTATATGACGGCTTCTGTTTTTAACAGTGCGTCTGAAGATAAAAATAAAATAGAGTCGACCTATCATACCGAAGTGTTTAAAATTGTAGAGGATGGAGGCGAACCTACCAAAAGTAAAATAGATATCCCCGGAAAATCAATTACAGACGCAGCTATCGAGCTAGATACGTCGGGTAAAGTTCATGTGTCAGGCTTTTATGCCAATGACGATAATAAAGCAGAAATATCTGGTGTTTTCTCAGCAATAGTATCGAATGACGGTGCTATAAGTGCTTTGACAAAAGCAGATATTCCACAAGAAAAAATAAAAGAACTAATACTCAAAAGAGAAGAACGAGTAAATGAAGGAACTCAAAAAGAAGACGATTTAAAAGATCTCGAAAAACTAAAAATAAACGATGTCGTTTTTAATGCAGACGGAAGTGTTGTTTTATTTGGAGAACAGCGATATGCAGAATCTTTTACAACATCAAGCTCATCGGGATCCAGAACGACCTATAAATATTATTATAGAGATATCTTTACATTCAAATTGTCGTCTGGTAACACTATGCAATGGATGCATAAACTTCCCAAGTATCAGATGGGAGTTGTAGGTAAACGAAGTATGTCGTTTATAAACTTTGAGAATGCTGGAAAACACTATATATTCTATATTGATGATTTTACGAATCTCAAACGATCATTCGATGAAACTCCTACACGATATTTTGATGGAAAAAAAGAGTTTATTTACCTGACTTCTTTTATTATAGATAACAAAACAGGAGAAGCTACTAGAGAAGCTATTCTTACGAGTAGCGATATTAGAAATTCGCGCATGGATGTTTTAGAATTAACCAAAGCCGCTACATTACCTAATAAAGATATGATTTTAGAAGCTTATGATGGTAAGAAAAGTAATTTGTTACTAAAAATCTCATTATCTAAATAAATAATAGTGCAACTTAGTTTCTTACTAAGCGTTTTTTAAAGAATAGCATTAAATTTTGTAAAAAATCCATGAAAATTTTATCAATTCTACTCGTTTTTTTCTGTACAACAACTACTGATACAATTAGTATCGAAGAAATTCGTAGTTCGTATAAGGTATGTAATGAATCAGATGAAAATGCAGAACAATTCTATGAATTAACCAAAAAAGCATTACTAAACGATGGCGCTATATATGATGGATACCATGGCGCTGCATTAGCATTAAAAGCTTCGTTTTCCTGGAATCCAATTAGTAAATTATCATATTTTAATAAGGGGAGAAAGATGATTGATGCAGCTGTGGATTCAGAGCCTGATAATATCGAGCTTAGAGTGATAAGGTTAAGTATTCAATCAAACACTCCTAAAATTGTAGGATATAATAAAAATATCGAAGAGGATAAAAATTTTATACTCAACAATATTAAAAAGGTCAAACGCGATGGTCTAAAAGAATACGTAAACGGGTTTATAACTAATTCTAAAGTGTTTTCTAAGTCCTAAGCCTTAACCTTCTTACATCGTATTACAATTTTTTTACCTTCAAAATTTGTTGTAAAAAACAGATATATATCACCACCATCTTTGATATTATGCTTTTTTCTTATAGTAGCGACACTTTCAGGGAAGTTGCGTATTGTAATATTAGCTTTTGTTATCCTGGCTTTAGATAGTGTTTTTTTTTGATACTGAAATACAGAAATAATTTCAAATCTCCTGCCAGGAAATTCAATAGTATGGTCTGAAGTATATAGATGAGAGTTTATATGCAGTTTTTGTAGTTTGAAAGCATAAGCAATACTTAAAAAACCTCCGCTTTTGAGAATTGCCGAATTGGGTTCGTACAGGTATGTTTTAGGAAGAGAGTATTCTGCCACCTGTTTGGCTTCATCTTTTAAAAGAAAAGAAAATTTTTGATGCTCTTTTTTTTGAATATTAATAGTATGAATAGTAATATCACCGAGATACGTTTGATCCATAACCCATAGTAATTCTTTAACTTCATTACCTACTGCAACGACATGAATTTCTTTTATACAACGTAATGCATTTATACCAGCTTGGAGGTCAAGTAGAGGAGAGGTCTTGATTAGGATATTTCTGGTTTTTTTAAAGAAAAAATCCAAATTTGAAGGCACATCAGGGAGGCAGTCTTCAAGAAAGAATACCTTTCCTTTACGATCATGCCTTCTAGAAGGGTCAATATAAATCCAATCTACAGCATCTATATTTTTCAAAACTTCTAGTCCGTCCCCAACTTTGGTTCTGATATTGGTTGCATCAAGTATGTCAAAATTATGTGAAGCTATATGGCTTAATTCATCATTGAACTCGCAATGAATCACTTCTTGCATGCGTTTAGAAAAAAAGTAATCATCAATACCAAGACCACCGGTAAGATCTATTAACGTATCCCCAAAAACAATAGTACTTTTATAGTTGGCTGTGGCTTCAGAAGAAGTTTGCTCCAGGTTGAGTGTTGGCGGATAATATATGTTGCTTTTAACAAACCAAGATGGTAATTTTTGTTTTGCTTTTACTCTCCCGTTGATTTGTTGTGCTAATTCTTGGGGTGAGATATCTTTGAAAGGACTTCCGGATAAAATCAAGGTACTTAAATCAATAGGGGAATTTGATTTTTGAGCTATAAACTCTTGAACTTCTTTATGTAGTAGTTTTGTATTCAAATTTTTAAAGTTTCAAAGTTACAAGTGGATGAGAACTAAAGTTTTTGAGTATTTGATTTTATTTAATAATTTCAACTAACAACTAACAACTAACAACTAACAACTAACAACTAACAACTAACAACTAACAACTAACAACTAACAACTAACTACAAATCCTTAGTTAATGTCTTTACAATCTTATATTCAGACAAAAACTCTTTAGCGATCACTTTAATTGCGGTATAAAATGGTACAGCGACAATTAATCCTCCGATTCCGAATAGTAATCCAAAGATAAGGATAGCAAGAAAAATTTCTAATGGATGCGATTTTACACTGGTACCAAAAATTAAAGGCTGATTTATAAAATTATCAATCAATTGAATTGCTAAATAACCAATTAAAATATAAGTCAATTTAGGTAGCATTACCATCTGAAAATCAAGACCTAAATTACTAGTAATGGCCAAAATAAGTACGAATACTCCACCAAATAGAGGTCCTATGTACGGAATAAGGTTAAAGATGGCAGCAATCAATGCTACGGCAATGGCATTATTAACACCAAATACCAACAAAAGGATCGTATACAGTGTAAAAAGAATAACAACTTGTAATAATAAGCCTACAAAATAGCGTGATAATAAATCTTTAATTTTTGTAAACGCCTGCATAAATTTGGTTTCATCTTCTTGCTTAGCAAAAGCCAAAAGACTGTTTTCTAATAAATAGCTATCTTTTAATAGAAAAAATGAAATAAATAATATAGAAAACAAACCGATCAAAACCGCTCCAAAACCACTTAGAAAAGAATTAATAGCCTCAGGAATGACTTTGAGGTCAAAAAACTGCATTAGATCAGTTTTTTTTACAAGTTCTATAAGGCTCAACTTTTCGATATTGAAATAATCACTCACTTCTTGATTAAGTCGATCAAGATCATCACTAATGCTATTCACATCTATGCCGCCTATCAATTGTCCTTGTTCTATGACTATGGGTACAAACAATGAAAAAATACTTAGAAACAAGCTAATCGTGATTATAAGCGTAAATACTACAGCTATAGTATTGTTGAATTTTAATTTCTTTTTTAGAAATAATACCAAGGGCCTTCCCATTAAAGAAATAACAGCGGCAAAGGCAATGTAGATTAATACGGACTGTATTTTATATAAAAACCATAGTAATCCTAAAACACCTATAATTATTGCTACTGCTCTTAAGATTCCGTATGCGATTGTTTTTGAATTCATGCGTAAAGTTTAAAAACTACGAAGGATCAAAGTTACAAAGTTTTAGAGTATCGCCTTTGTGAGTATTTTATTTAATACTTTCAACCAGCTACTAGCCATTGTTTAGTTATTTCATACAATGCAATCCCGGTTGCTGTGGCCACATTCATACTGCTATTATTGCCATACATATTGATATGGAGACTCTGTTTTACTATTTCCAGAACATCTTTAGACACACCAAAATTTTCTTCACCAATTACGATGGCTATTTTTTCTTGATTTGTAATTTTATATTTAGAAACAGGAATACTATGATTTGTAATTTCTAATGCCAGCACCGTATATCCTTTTGATTGTAATTCTTTAACAATATTAATGGTGCGCTCTGACTGTTTGTAAGGAATAACTTCATGGGTAGACCTTGCGGTACGTTGCATTCTTTTGCTTATTATCGTAGTATTTTCGCCACAAAAATAAATTTTTTCTACGCCAAAACTATCTGCAATTCTAAATAAGCTTCCAATGTTGGCAGGAGCATGTACCCGGTCGCAGACAAGTGTTATAGGGAATTTTATTTTTGTAAACTGATTGTTATTATGATGTAATTGTTCAGACATTAATTCTCAAAAGCGTATTTAATAATATTGGCTCCCATTTTGAGCGCTTTGGTACGGACTTCTTCTGGATCATTATGTACTTCGGGATTTTCCCAACCATCTCCAAGGTCACTCTCAAAGGTAAATAAAAGCACTAATCGATCTTCATGAATGATTCCAAGTGCTTGTGAACGTTTTCCATCATGTTCATGGATTTTTGGCAGCCCTTTCGGGAAATTATACTTATAAGAAAAAATTGGATGTGTTGTTGGTAATTCAACCAATTTTTTATCAGGAAAAACCTTAATAAGCTCTTTTCGAATATACGGTTCCATGCCATAATTATCATCTATATGAAGAAAACCACCACTCAACAAATAGTTTCTCAGATTTTCAGCATCTTCATCTGTAAAAAAAACATTGCCATGCCCGGTCATATGAATATACGGATACTGAAAAATATCTATACTTTCCGGTTTTACGGTTTGCGGCTTATTAGTGATTGTTGTATTAATGTTTTGGTTACAAAAGGTAATCAAATTAGGTAATGCAGTAGGGTTACTATACCAATCCCCACCACCTTTATACTGCAAAATGGCTATATCTTGGGCATATGAAGATGCGGAAATAAAAAAAATAAGGAAATAGCCCGCTAGTTTATCCATAACTTTCATCTAAAATAAAGCCTAAAAATACTAAGAAGTGATTTAAACTTTTTTGATTCAGGCGAAAAATAGTTATTTTTTGATCAATTAAAGAGTTTTTACATTTCATAGTTGCATTATGAGGTAAAAAAAAGTAAAAATCGAGTAAAAAAACATACTAAAGCGAATTGAAAAAAGTTTATAGAGGTTAGTAGCTAAATACGTGCTAATATGGATTTTATAATAATCACTATTGTCTTTTCGAGCGCAGTCGAGAACTATTCGTCTATAGAAAACAGGTTTCGACGGCGCTCGAATTGACTTTTGTGTTCGAATTCATAATTAAGTATTTTAAAGTTTGTAATTTATAGTTGATGACTAATATTCGTGGATACTTGATTACTTGGCGTTATGTATTTTTTATAATGCTATAGTATGCCATCAAAATCAATAGTATATCTTTATATAGGTTTTGGCTGCAATTTCAACTTGCAGACTTATGATTCATTATTTAATTGGTAACATAGTATGGCAAAATTATTTAAAGCGATAGCTCCCGAAATAAAAGAATTTATAGAGAATCAAAAGATATTTTTTGTTGGTACAACTGCCGATGAAGGGAGGGTAAATGTTTCTCCAAAGGGAATGGATACCTTGCGGGTATTAGAACCAAACAAAATCATTTGGCTTAATCTTACTGGTAGTGGTAATGAGACTGCGGCCCATATATTGAAGAATAACCGCATGACTATTATGTTTTGTGCTTTTGAGGGGAAACCTCTTATTCTAAGACTTTATGGAACTTCTGAAATATATCATGAACGGGATGAACAATTTGGTCAATACATACATTTATTTCCTAAAATTGCGGGTTCACGGCAGATTTTTGAAATGCAAGTCGAAACGGTACAAACTTCTTGTGGTTTTGCGGTTCCATTCATGGATTTTAAAGAGGAAAGAACACAACTTCAATCCTGGGCAGAAAAACAGGGGGAGGATAAATTAGAGATGTATCGTAAAGAAAAGAACACTAAGAGTATTGATAATTTTGAAACGGGACTTCCAACAACATAATGTGTAGCAATATACTTTTATACAACAAAACTGGTCTTAATCTAAATATTTCTCTGGCGGCAATAAGAATTCATAAATGCAACACTATGCACTGCTACCATAGCAGCAGTTTCTGTTCGTAATCTAGTTTCACCTAAGGTAACAGGAATATAACCAGAGGCTACTGCCAATTCAATTTCCTTAGTAGAGAAATCACCTTCGGGTCCGATAAGAATAGTTGTATCAAATTTAGGTTGCAGCACATTTTTTAAAGATTGTTTATTGGTCTCTTCACAATGTGCTATAAATAGTTGATTATGATTTTTTTGCGTTATAAAATCTGAAAATGAAATAACAGGATTTAGTTTTGGTAAATACAATTGCAAAGATTGTTTCATAGCACTTTGTATAATACGTTCAAAACGTTCATTTTTGACTACTTTTCTCTCACTATGATCACAAATAACAGGAGTTATTTCATCAATACCAATTTCTGTAGCTTTTTCTAGAAACCACTCGTATCTGTCATTCATTTTGGTAGGCGCTACAGCTAGATGTAATTTATATGCCTTGTCTTTTTGCCTTACTAATGAGTCAATGACCGCGATACATTGCGATGGGTTAGCAAATGTTATGTTGGCAGTAAACAAAATTCCTTTACCGTTAGTAATGTGTAATATATCTCCTTCTTTTTTGCGCAATACTTTGGCAATATGCTTGCTTTCTTCTCTAGAGAATTTTATTTCGGTACTAGATGTACTTAAGGCGCTGTTATAAAATAATTGCATTTTAGGAAGTATTGAGTAATCAGTAAAAAATAGTTAAAAGAATCAAAGTTAAGAAGGTATTTTAGAATCAAAGAATTTATATTATGCATGTGATTAAATATATCTAATATTTGACCATTTTTCAATGAAGTGGTTAAAAAAAAATAGCAATAATTTACATTAACTATCAACTATCAATTATCAACTATCAGCTATCAACCAATTAGAATTTAACCCGAGCTTTGGCTACTACACTCATATCCGTAAAATCTTTTTTTAAGTATTTCAAATAGCCTACAATGGCAATCATAGCTGCATTGTCTGTGGTATATTCGAATTTTGGAACAAATGTTTTCCATCCGTATTTTTGCTCTCCTTCTTTTAAGGCCTTTCTAATTCCAGAATTTGCCGAAACGCCACCACCAATGGCTATACTCTTGATCCCCGTTTGTTTTGATGCTTTTTTTAACTTATTAACAAGAATATTGACAATTGTGTATTGAAGCGAAGCACAAATATCATTTAGGTTTTCTTCAATAAAGTTAGGGTTTTCTTTTACCTTTTTTTGAATAAAATAGAGTACTGAGGTCTTGAGTCCGCTGAAACTAAAATTAAGATCGCCTACTTTTGGTTTAGGAAACGGAAACGCTTTTGGATTTCCTAGTTTGGCATATTTATCGATTAATGGTCCACCAGGATAAGGTAATCCAAGTATTTTGGCACTTTTATCAAAGGCTTCTCCCACAGCATCATCTATGGTTTCGCCAATAACTTCCATATCAAAATGATCAGCGACAGTCACAATCTGTGTATGACCACCACTAATTGTCATTGCCAAAAACGGAAACTCGGGTGTTTCGAACTCTTCTTCTTCGATAAAATGCGCCAGTATATGTGCCTGCATATGGTTAACATCTATCAAAGGGATTTCTAAGGCTAGTGCCAAAGATTTAGCAAATGACGTTCCTACCAATAATGATCCCATTAATCCAGGACCACGAGTAAATGCAATTGCGCTTATATCTTGTTTTGTAATATTAGCTTGCTTTATTGCCTGATCTATAACCGGAACAATATTCTGCTGGTGTGCTCTTGAAGCTAGTTCTGGTACTACACCGCCATATTGTTCGTGTATTTTTTGTGACGCCACAACATTTGATAAAACTTTTCCGTTGCATACAATAGCCGCAGATGTATCGTCGCATGAAGATTCAATGCCAAGAATGTAAATTTTTTGTGTATTCATTATGAGGAAAAGGGCATAGAAATTGTTAATATTGTCAACAAAGTTAAAATAATAAAACGTATCAAAAAATTCAGGAAAATATTGTTAAGAGTATTTCTTACTCTTTTATGCCTTTTTGCGTTTGCGGTAATTATATTTTCTATTCCGGGGGTTCAAAATTATTTAGGAAACAAAGCAACAGAATATCTTAATACTACCTATGATGTTGATATACAGATTGAGAAGATTGGCCTAACTTATGCAGGAAATATAAGTCTCAAAGATATTTTGGTAAAAGATCATCATAGGGATACACTTTTGTACGCAAAAAGTATAGAAACTTCGGGATTTAATATTAAAGAAGTGTCAAATCGGCAACCTGAGCTTGGGGACGTTTCTATCCAGGATTTGATTTTTAATATGAAGATTTATAAGGGTGAAGAAAGTGATAACCTGATGACATTTGTCAGAAAATTTGAAACTGGTAAAAAATCTTCTTCTACAAAATTTCTTCTCACCACAGAAAATATCATTCTCGATCATGGGGAATTTAGTTTTATAAATGAAAATCTTAATAATCCTAATGTAATTCAGTACAACGATATTGTCCTCGAAGCTGAAAGCCTAATGGTTGATGGGGCAGATGTGTATGTGAATGTTGAAGCATTAGCTCTTAGAGATCAAAGAGGTTTACATATTTCTAGGTTGCAAACCTGTTTTTCGATAAAGCCAGAAGAAATGCTTTTTCAAGAGCTCAGCATTGAAACCCCAGATTCAAAAATTGAAGGAGAAATTTTATTTTCTTATGAAGAAGGAGGTTTAAGTGATTTTGTGAATAAGGTAACTATTCAGGCAAGTTTTGATAGGGCAGCCGTGTCTACAAACGATTTGATTCCTTTTTATAAGGAGTTTGGTAAAAACCGTATGCTCAGACTAAAAAATACGTCCATAGATGGCGTATTGAATGATTTTAAGATCATTAACGCTGATATTTCGGGTTTAGATCGATCAATTATAAAGGGTGATATTAGAATCAGGAATGCCGTTTCTAATGCATCAAAATTTCAACTGGATGGTGACTTCAAAAACGTAACAACCAATTATTATGACTTGATAAATCTATTGCCAAGAGTTTTGGGAAATTCATTGCCCAGACAATTATATCAGCTAGGTAGTGTGCGAGGCACCGGTAATGCTATAGTCACAAGAAAATTGGTAGATGTCGATATGGATTTTTATTCGCAATTAGGCAAAATAAATGCTTTTGTGTTATTAGAAAAACTTAATGATCTTGAAAAATCTACATATAATGGTAATGTTATTTCTAATAATTTTAATGTAGGTCAACTTCTAGGTAGAAAAACTATTGGAAATGCATCTTTTGATATTCATGTAGACGGAACTGGTTTTACCCTTAAAAGTCTTGATACTAAGATTGAAGGAGACATAAACGCATTAGAAATCAATGGGTATACCTACACAAATCTAAAAGCAATAGGTAATCTTAAAGATCGCCTATTTGATGGGAATTTAGTTTCTGATGATCCTAATGTAAGGCTCAAGTTTAATGGTGAGGCAAATTTATCTGAAGAAATACATAACTACGACTTTGTAGCCAATGTAGATCATATTGATCTAAATAAGATAAATGTTTTTACCAGAGATAGTATTTCGATTTTTAATGGAGATGTATATATGAATATGAAAGGAACCGGTATTAATGATGTATTTGGTACGATTTCTTTTGCGAAAACATTATATACAAATCAAAATGCAAGTTACTATTTTGAAGACTTTGATGTCACATCAAGTTTTGACGACAAAAATGTCAGAACTATAACTATCAATAGTCCGGATATAGTTGAAGGCAGTGTAAAAGGTATTTTTAGGTTTGAGAATGTATATGATTTATTCAGAAACTCGATAGGTAGCCTATATACTAATTTTGAAGCTACTGAGATTACAGATAATGAGTTTATGGAATTTAATTTTAAAATCTACAATAAGATAGTAGATGTGTTTTTTCCTGAAATTCAATTTGCACCCAATACAATTATCAAAGGAAAAGTAGAAAGCAATGAATCTGAGTTTAAATTTACCTTCAAGTCACCTTTCATACAAGCTTTTGACAATTTCATGCAAGATGTAGATATACAAATTGATAATAAGAACCCGCTATTCAATACCTATGTTGCTATAGATAGTATTGATTCTAAGTACTATGACGTATCTGAGTTTAGTCTGATTAATGTAACGTTGAAAGATACGCTCTTCATGCACTCAGAGTTTAAAGGAGGTAAAAATAATCAGGATGATTTTAATCTTGAGTTCTATCATACCATTAATAAAGAGAATAATTCTGTTGTAGGATTCAGGAAATCAGATTTCACTTATAAAGGATATACCTGGTATGCTAATAGAGAAAAGAATAGAAATACAAATAAAATTATTTTTGATAACAATTTCAATACTATAAATATAGAATCTATAGTCCTCAATTATATGAATGAGGAGATTAAAATTGATGGAGTTACAGAGGGTGAAGATTATAAAAATTTGAAAGCTACGTTTACAGATGTTGACCTTAATAAAATAACCCCCAGAATTGATAGCTTGGACTTTGAAGGTAGAGTAGATGGGAATTTGTCTATTTTACAGGAAAACGGAGAGTATTTCCCGAGTTCAAAAATTATCGTAGATGATCTGTCAATTAATAAAAAGGTATTGGGAGAGCTTAGACTTGATGTAGAAGGTAATAAAAACCTTACTAAATATGACGTTAATACACGACTTATCAATGATGATAATAAAAGAACATTAAGTGCCTTAGGTTCTATAAATGTCTCAAAAAACAATCCTTCTATTAATGTAGATGTAGCTTTAGATGAATTTGATATTTCAGAGTTTAGCGCGTTAGGAGGTGTTACGATATCCAATATAAGAGGATTTGTTACAGGAAATGCAAAAATTGTTGGAAGCTATAAAAACCCTGCGATTAATGGAGAGTTAAAATTAAATAAGGCAGGACTTACTATACCATACCTAGATGTAGACTTTGATTTTGACAACAATTCAAGAGTTACTTTAAACCAGCAACAATTCGATTTTGAAAATATTAATATTACAGATACAAAATATAATACCAGAGGAATTTTAGGAGGATTTATTGCCCATAAACGTTTCTCAAAATGGATAATGGGGCTAGAGCTTACTGCTAATGATAGGTTGTTAGTTCTAGATACAGAAGAAGACGAAGAGTCTTTGTATTACGGTACTGGTTTTATTAGTGGCGAGGCAACAATAAAGGGGCCTACAGATGAATTGGTTATTGATGTGAATGCAACTACAGAGCAAGGAACAGTTTTTAAAATTCCACTTAATGATACAGAATCGATAGGAGATAATTCATATATTCATTTTTTAAGCCCCGAAGAAAAACGTGCTCGACTGGAAGGCAAAGAAATTATTTTGGAGGATATCAAAGGTTTAGAGCTCAACTTTGAATTGGATGTAAATAAAAATGCTGAAGTAGAAATTGTAGTTGATAAAAATACAGGAAGCTCATTAAAAGGTAGAGGAGCAGGAACATTACTGATAGAGATTAACACCAATGGTAAGTTTAATATGTGGGGAGATTTTGTTGCCTATGAAGGAACTTATAATTTTAGATATGGTGCATTTGTAGAAAAATTATTCACAGTGCGAGATGGGGGTACTATTAATTGGGATGGAAGTCCAACCAGAGCAGTTCTGGATATGAGTGCAGTGTATACAACTGAAGCAAATCCAGCCATCTTACTCGAAAATTCTTCAATCAATCGAAAAATTCCTATAGAAGTAGTGGTAGATCTTCAAGGCGAATTAATACAACCTAATATTAATTTTGATATTGAATACCCAAATCTGAGTTCTGTAGTAAAAAGTGAACTCGATTACAAGCTTAATGATCAATCCAATAAGGAGCTTCAGGCGATATCGCTCGTGTCTTCAGGTCAGTTTTATAGTGGATCTTTTGATGCCAATGCACTTACTGGTGGATTAGTGGCCGAAAGAGCATCCAGTCTTTTTAACGGAATATTTTCCGATGAAGATGATAAGTTTCAGGTAGGATTAAACTATGTGCAAGGAGTGCGTACGCTAGATCAGGAAAATGCTGATCAATTTGGTCTCACACTTTCTACTCAAATTAATAATCGAATTCTTATTAACGGTAGAGTAGGTGTTCCTATAGGCGGGGTAAACGAGTCTAATGTGGTGGGGGATGTCGAGGTAGAATATCTCTTTAATAAAGACGGATCATTGCGGGGTAAAATTTTTAATCGAGAAAATGATATTCAGTTTATAGGGGCAGCAAACCAGGTATACGAACAAGGATTAGGTTTATCATATTCAGTAGATTTTGATAATTTCAATGAGCTTTGGAAAAAGATTTTTAAACCTCAAAAAGTAAAAGATTCTATTGTTAAACCTAGGGATACCGTAAAAATAGAAACTTCGAATTTTATTAACTTTACGGAAAAAAATAAGTAACCTGTTTAACATTATTACATTATCAATGGATTTAAACCTATAGATAATTCAAATTAAAAGTTACCAACTAAATAACAATATTACATGGCAAAAGAAATCAGAACCATCGGTGTGATTACCTCAGGAGGGGATTCTCCGGGGATGAATGCTGCTATTCGTGCTGTAGCAAGGGCTTGTGCATATTATAATGTAAAATGCATAGGATTTTATAGAGGTTTTCAAGGCATGATTGATGGTGATTATTGTGTTTTGAAAGCTAGGAGTGTACGTAATATTATTAGTAGTGGAGGGACAATACTAAAATCTGCACGCTCTAAAGATTTTAGAACACCTGAAGGAAGAAAAAAAGCAGCAGCATGTATTGAAGAAGCAGGAATTGATGCTATGATACTCATTGGTGGTGATGGAACCTTTAGAGGAGGTCAGATTTTTAGTAAAGAATATGATATTCCTGTGATTGGTGTGCCTGGAACAATTGATAATGACATCGCAGGAACTAATTTTACCATTGGATATGATACAGCGCTTAATACAGTTATTGATGCGATAGATAAAATTAGAGATACAGCAAGTTCGCATGATCGACTATTTTTTATAGAAGTAATGGGTCGAGATTCTGGGTTTATAGCTTTAAATAGCGGCGTAGGAGCTGGTGCAGAAGAAATTTTAATTCCTGAAGAAGATTTAGGTCTTGATCGACTTCTAGAATCTCTTAAGCGAAGCAAACGATCAGGTAAGTCATCAAGTATTGTGGTCGTAAGCGAAGGAGATAAAATCGGGAAAAATGTATATGAACTTGCTGATTATGTTACTGAGAATTTACCCGACTATGATGTAAGAGTTACTGTATTAGGGCATATGCAACGAGGAGGGTCACCTACTTGTTTTGACAGAACTTTGGCTAGTAGGCTTTGTGTGAAAGCTGTAGAGTTATTACTAGACGGGGAAAAAAATGTAATGGTAGGATTATTAAATAACGAGATTAGGACAACTAATTTTGATGAAGGTTTAAAAGAAGATCATGGCATTAATAAAGAATTACTGCGTATCTCTGATATACTTTCTACATAGGTACTAGCATTACAATTTGCCAGAAAATAGATGTGTTTTATTGTTATGAATGAAAAAATAACAATACGTTGTTCTTCTTTCTTATTTTACTATTTGAAGGGTGTTATTAATACTCATCAATTCTAATTAAGGGGGGAAAAACCCCTTTCATAATAAGGCAAATACCTGTTTTGGTCTTATGAATAAACACTTAAGTTTGCAAATATTAATATACTATTAATAGTAACAATAGAATCAATGGTTTTACCATAATAGTGTAGTATTGATATAGTATCAAAACCCCAAAATAAGTCCCCAAGATGAAAACCCTTTTTTTATCCGTTTTTGACGGATTATTTTCTACGTGTGCTAAAAAAAACTCCGCAACGATTAAAAATAATATCTTTTTAACGGCTACAAACACGATTACAGGAAGAACACTGATTATTGAAGAAGATAACTATTCTATATGGGTTTCTATGCTAAGCCCAGATAACGAGCGTATTGACTTTGAAGGATATCTATGTGCTGTAGCCAATCCGAAATCATTGAATACTGAGTTACTAAATAATACTAAAAATAAGAAAGAAGTTCCTTTGCCTGCTTCGTTGGCTAATCAATATAGTTACATTAAAAATCTCAAGAAGGAAAATATAGAAATCAGTTGGCAATGTGAGCAAGTAAATATACTGATCAATAATAGTGTGTACTTGATTATGGATATGTATACAAAAGAAAGTTTTTCAAAAGGTCTAGCCAAGGATAGTATATATGGTAAAGTGCTAGAAAGGTAAGGTTTCTTGAAATTTTATTCTTTACTTATGTGTAAGAAATGTCTTTTGGTAATGTGATAGTGTATAAAAAAACGAGATAATTATCTCGTTTTTTTATACTTATACCGCAATTGGTATGCGAATTATTTAATTGATTTCCTGACCATATTTTATCTATGGATTGCATAACTACAAGATGCAGGTAGATCTTTTAAAAATTTAATAACAGGTTCAAAGTTTAATCCTAATGTAATGTAAAAAGTTTTCATATTATATAGTTTTAAAAATGTTTGTATTGTTTGAATATATATAAACAATTGCCGTGCCAAAAATTTGAAAACCTTGCTAACCCCTTTTGTATAAAGGAATTCTATTGTTTTATTTTTTGTGGTAGAGAAAAAAATAAAGTTCTTTCCTGAAGAAAAAATATAAAATATTAATGCTTTGTTCTAAATTTTGAATGAATCAGAATTGATTTTTACTTTTATTATTTAACCGTAAAATGAGATAAAATTTGTTCAGATCAGATACTTTTTGCTGTTCATACCAATACTGAATATAAAATAGTAAAAGACCAACAAGTTTTGCGCTTTGCAGAAAATTGAAGTTTTGGAACGGAGTTAATAAAAAATTATTTCTTAAGAATAGTTGCTTCGACTATAGCAGTAAGATTCGTATTCATTTCATAATACATATGAAATGTCCCATCTATGCGGTCATCATCGGTAATATCAGGAAATCGAGTATAATTAGTACCTATAGCCGGTGGCCAGGTCGAAGAAGTAATTTTTATTGCGATATGATTATTATGAATAGCAATCTCTTTTACATTTAACCCATTTGTTTTTCCATCATTCTTTTTAGCGATGATGTAGGTTGCCTTTTGAATTTTTCCGGTTTGTGGATTAAGTCGTGCTATTATTGACACTTTAGGACCCCACCGATACCATAATTTCTTTGGTATACATTTGAAAATGCTTCGTTTTCTACCTGATGTGTAGTAATGTAGGTGTTATTATTGCTTCCTCCTACAACAGAGAAAATTACCCAAGGAATATCATTACTATCAATCAATATCATAGTAGCTCTTCCATCAACTTCTGATTGCTCATGAGTTATATTCCACAACATATTGCCGTTACTATCTTTTTTTATAACAAAAGGGTCTTGATTAATATTTGAAACATGCGTAAAACCAACTTCGTAAGTATTCCCCTCAGAATCTGTAGCTTGGTTAGCCGATGAGAATGCTATGTTGTCAATATTTGGATTTTGAGGGGTAGAATTCTCATCATCATTATTTGAACAATTTAGAAAAAACATAAAGATGACACACAGAAAAATCGATGTTCTCATATTCTGTAAAGATCTATAAAAGCAACTATTCATGGTTGTGTTTTTTAATCAAATCAAAATCTAAAACGGTATTAACGAAATTGGTAGATTTATTATTTCGTGTACGATATTAATTTTTCAAATTTTACTCGATAATCCTTACTCAGCAGACACAACGTGATTTGATCGCTACAAGATTTGTCTCGAAACCATACCTTTTTCTTTTAAAATACCTTTAGGGCTTACACAGGGAATGTTTACTAATTGCTGATCTTATAGCAGCAATAAAATTGTTGTATCCGAGCTTTACATCGATACTTCGTTGTCAAGTACCAATACTTTATATCATTAATTAAGGTACCTCTCAAACAAAGCTACTTTACTGCAATGACAGAGATTTCTACATTGACAAATTTTGGCAATGCAGCAACAGCAACAGTTTCTCTGGCGGGAGCAGTATCTTCATTAAAATAGTTTCCGTAGACTTCATTTACTTGGGAGAAGTTATTCATGTCATTAAGGAAGATAGTAGTTTTTATGACATTTTCAAAAGTCATATCTACTTCCTCAAGAATAGCCTTTAGGTTTTGCATTACTAGTTCTGCTTCGGTTTTTATATCATCAAGAACTAACTCTCCTGTTACAGGATTAATAGCAATCTGACCAGAAGTATATAGCGTATTACCACTTAAAATAGCTTGATTGTAAGGTCCAATAGGAGCAGGGGCTTTGGTTGTTGTTACAATTTTTTTCATAAGAAGCATATATTAATTTGTTATATTTTGACTCATACTTAGCCTAGAAAAATCTCAAAAAAAGAGCTAATTTTATTATTCTATTATAATTGTCTGTCGGGTTCTCTTCTTTTATCGTATTTTATATCACTAAGTACAGATGATTTGATACCAATAAAGAAATTCCAGGATGTTCGTTCACTAAACGGAATCCAATTAAAGCTCATCGTCCAACTCTCCAGATCTCTCTGAAACCTTAAGTTTGTAAAAGTAAATCCAGGATTTTTTATGTCATAACCAGATGAAGCGCCAACAGTCCATCGTGGTGCCAATTCGATATCTCCAGAAAACTGTATAGAATGTGATGATATTTCATTTTGCCGAGTGCTATTACTATAATTAACATTGTACGCTAGCCGTAACGACCAGGGAACCTTGTAATTGTAATTTTTTATGTCCTCGTCTGAGCCATCATCATCCCTTATGAACGACTGTCCTTCACTAAAATCGGTATTTCCTCCAAATAGATCATCTGGTCTTCCTTCATTTCTAAAGTTTTGATTTTCAAAAGGATCTTCATTAACCTTGCCTTTTTCAAAATCTTTACTGGAGAACGAATATCCAAAATTAGCACTAGCTCTGGTAAGCCTAAATAAGCTACCACCATTATCTATATTCCAAACATCAATTTTGCGATTGTTATTATCAAGAGCATACGGGTCTAATTGTGCATTAAAATTTATGTCTAATTTGTTCTGAATAATAGGGATATTACCGGTTACCGATAAAGGACTTAGTTTTAATGAATCTCCTGCAACATTATATGCAGTACTAAAATTAAGGTTATTTAATAGTGTAATTTTCTTAGCTTCAGTTGCGGTAGTGTCTTTATCTGCAACCTTCATTTCTAAATTATTGCTTAGAGAAAAACCAATGCTGCTCGAAAAAACATTACTGGGAGCTCCAAAAAAACCTCCTTCAAATCTAGAGTATTCTACAACCTCTGCTTCATTAATATCTATAGTATTTGGATTGTCTGTTACAACATAGCTGTCATAGAATTCATTAAATGCGGGGTTGATGCTATAGCTCACCGATGGTCTCATGGTATGTCGTATAGCCTGTATTTTCTTTCCTTTTTTAAAATTAAAAGTACCATAGATTGTAGTTCCTATACTTGTAGAGAAATTATATGTTCTGTAAGTATCAAAACCAGTTATAGTATCTCTTACAATTTCTCCTGCACCTTCGTTTGCCGTTGGGTCAAAACTTTGTTCTATCGTTTCAAAGACCCAGTTTTCCTGAAAATTTGTTCCTGCCGTAGCACTTAAGTATTTAAAAATTTTAAAATTAGTACTTATAGGAATAGCGTGTTGCATTCCCATTCTGGCACCTTCAAACATTTCGGGTTTAAAAAAGAGGCTGTCTACTGTCTCTATTCTATTTTCTCCTCTAAAATTATATTGTGTGTTAATATTTTGAATAATTCCTTTTTTTACACCCACTTTTGGAGCAAAAGGGAATACTCTTGAAACACTGGCATTTACATTTGGTAATGATAAGTTTACAATACCGGTATTGGTATTAGAGTTATGAGTGGCAGCCACATTAACATTTACCTGCGGGTCTCCTTGAAATGTTTTTGCATAGGATATCGATGAACTAATCTGATTATTCAAGAAATTACCAGTGTTAAGTTGGTTAGTAGACTGTTGAAAAAAGTCACTACTACCAAAATTTACCGAAGCAGAAAAACGAGAATTAGGATTAGCCTTTGCATCTTGGCTATGCGACCATTGTATATTATATGTTGTAGCTCTTGAAAAATCGGGGAACCCACGCTCACTTTGCAAATTATTTTCAAATCTGAACCTAAGATTTCCTCTATATTTATATCTAAGTGCATAAGCAGACTCCACAGCAAAAGTATAACTTCCATTAGTATAATAATCGCCCAGAAGCGTTAAGTCCACATAATCGCTAAGGGCAAAATAATATCCTCCATTTTGAAGAAAATATCCACGAGCCCTTTCTTCTCCAGGATTTGGTATAATAAACCCGGACGTTCTATCTTCTGTAAGTGGGAAATATCCAAAAGGTAATCCTAAAGGGGTAGGAACATCAGCAATAAACATATTGACCAAACCAGTTACAATTTTCTTTTTTGGTACAAATTTTATCCGACGCGCGTAGAAATAATACTCTGGGTCTTCAATATTTTCTGAAGTGGTAAACTTCACATTCTTCATATAGATAACAGAATCATTTTCGCGTTTAGAAACTTCGTTTTTAATTTTGAAGCCGTTCTGTTCTGTTCTGGAATTAAATATTAGCGCTTTTTCGGTATCAAAATTAAAACGTATAGAGTCGGGTTCTACAACATTTCCTGCTTGTTTAAAGATAGGGGTTTGCGTATACTCTCCTAAAGAATCCTTGATTCCATATGCATACACTTCATTTTTTTCATTATTTACAATGATCGACCCTGCATTAATCTGCATATCGCCATAAATTATTTCGGCATTGTCATAAAGGTACATTTTATTCTCTTTACGACTCAATCGCATATAATCAGTAGCTTTATAATCAACTTTATCTGTTAATAACTGTGGCTCGACAGCAATGGTGTCTTTTTTTGTGGTATCCTGTGCTTTTTCACTTAGTAATAATTCTGCGTCTGCGTCTATCTCTTTTTGTAGATCAGCGATAGAATCTTTTTTTGCAGGAATAGGTACCTCTGTAGTCTTGTTTGTTTCTTGTGCATTGATTTGACAGATACAAAACAGTGAAAAACTTAGTGAATAAAGTATGTAGCGTACCGTTGTTTGCAATGGTTTAAATCCTATTTTTGTAAAACTATGGCTTAGTTTTTGAAGTGCCAAAATTACATATATTTTTTGTGCTTAGATTGTAATTCATAAAAAAATAAAAAATTAAGTAAAAACTATATTCTTATCATTGTTTAAACAAAAAGGATATGAATTTATTTTATGAATCATAATCTTTAAATTTTTAAGTTATTATTATAAATACTGAAACATAAAGAGGATGTTTCAAAATACGACAAATTATCGATGAATAATGAAATAGAAATTAGTATTAAACTCAAAAAATAGAAAATTGTTTTAATACCCAATGATTCTGTGTGACCATTGAACAAAATAGAATAACACATGAAACGAAATATTATAAATAGTATTTTTATTGCAGCTGTAATCTTTATAGTCTCTACTTCTTATACACATGTTTTTTCACAAGAAAAAAAGAAGTTTGTTGTGGTTTTAGATGCTGGACATGGAGGGCACGATCCAGGAAATAGGGGAAATGGCTACAAAGAGAAAGAAATTGCACTTAATGTTGTTTTGGCAGTAGGAGCAACACTAGAGAAAGATCCAAACTATAAAGTTGTATACACAAGAAAAACAGATGAGTTTATAGAATTGCATGAGCGCGGTAACATAGCGAATAAAGCAAACGCAGATTTATTTGTATCTGTACATTGCAATTCACACCGTTCTCAAGCATACGGTACAGAAACTTTTGTTTTGGGGCTACATGCAAATGATGAAAACTTTAATGTTGCCAAAAATGAAAACTCTGTAATTCTTCTGGAGGATAATTATGAAGCCAATTATGATGGGTTTGATCCTAACTCTCCAGAATCTATAATCGGATTAACATTAATGCAAGAAGAGTATCTAGATCAAAGCCTCACACTTGCCAGTTTTGTACAAAATAGATTCAAAAAGTCGTTAGAAAGAAAAAGTAGAGGTGTCAAGCAAGCAGGTTTTGTTGTATTACATCAAACGTATATGCCCAGTGTTCTAATCGAGTTAGGTTTTCTTACCAACAATAACGAAGGTAGATATCTCAATTCAAAAAAAGGACAAGATGATATGGCAAAATCTATAACAACTTCTATAATTGATTATAAAGAAAGCCTTGATGCAATATATTATATTCCTAAGCCAGATACCCCACAAGAACCTGGTCATGTAACGGCCAAAATGGATGGAGATAAAATATATCAGGATATAACGTTTAAAGTGCAGATCGCAGCTGGATCAACAGATATAGCCCTTCAATCTTTTAACTTTAATGGGTTGGAACAATTATCTAAAGTAAGAGATGGAGATCTTTATAAATACTATTTCGGAAGCACTTCTAACTACACTCTCATACAAGAACTAAAAGAAATCGCCGTCGGTAAAGGATTTAGTTCAAGTTTTGTGGTTGCTTTTCGTAATAATGAATTAATTCCCTTAGCTGATGCTCTAAAAGCTAGTACATCTTCGAATTAATCTAAATAAATACTAACAATTCATTAAAGAATAAGCAGTAGAACTGTATTTTTTATTCTAAATTTGTGTCTAAAATTTAAAGTATTTTGAAAGTAACCCGAGAAGTCAAGACAGGAATCTTAGCTATTTGTGCAATTGCACTTTTGATTTTTGGATATAGTTTTTTGAAGGGAAAAAATCTCCTGGAGAATGATAGAACATTTTATGCGCTTTATAAAAATGTTGAAGGTTTAATTCCGTCCTCACCCGTTACGATAAATGGTTTGGTAGTAGGGCAGGTTGTATCTATTGATTTTGCTGATACCAGTGGTAAACTTGTTGTAACCTTTAATGTAGATAGAGATTTCACTTTTTCTAAAAATAGTGAAGCCAAAGTATATGGGGGTGGTTTGATAGGAGGTAAATCACTTGCTATAGTACCAAAATATGAAAAAGGCCTTGAGGCAAAGGATGGCGATACGTTGCCAGGTCGTATAGAGGCAGGATTGTTAGAATTAGTGAATGATAAACTTACGCCTTTGCAAGCAAAGTTAGAGGCTGCAATAACTGATGCCGATACTCTATTAACGTCTGTGAATGGAATTCTGAACATAGATAATAAAAATAACCTAAATTCAATTTTTAAAGATTTGAGTGTTAGCGTTCAGAATTTTAAGGAAGCCTCGGGGGCAATGAATACCTTATTGTCTGGTAACAAGGATAAATTAAATAACACGATGGTTAATCTTGATAATATGTCTTCAAACCTTAGTAAAGTTTCTGATTCTTTGGCGCAATTGAACGTAGCAAAACTTGGTACAGAACTAGAAGGTGTATTGGTCAATTTTGATAAAATCTCTAAAGATTTAGCAGCAGGCAAAGGAACTGCAGGAAAATTACTTAAAGATGATCAACTGTATGATAATTTAGAGCAAACAAGCAAGCAATTAGAATTACTGCTTCAAGATCTAAGATTAAATCCTAAGCGTTATGTACATATATCTGTTTTTGGAAAGAAAAATACTCCTTATGAAAAACCAACAGACTCAATAAATTAATAAAACTATGCAGTATATCCCTAACATTCTATTCGTAATTGTTTTAGTAGCCGGTATTGGGTACTTTACAAAAAACATCCGAAAAGTGATTCGCAATATTCGCTTGGGTCAGGATGTTGATCGATCAGATAAAAAAGGTGAGCGGTTCAAAAAGATGGCAATGATTGCCATGGGGCAATCAAAAATGGTAAGACGTCCTATTGCAGGAATATTACACCTTATTGTGTATTTGGGATTTATTATCATAAATATAGAAGTTTTAGAAATTATTATAGATGGTATTTTTGGAACCCATAGAGTTTTTGCACCCCTGGGAAGTTTTTATGATTTTTTGATCGGTTCTTTTGAAATTCTTGCATTACTTGTTTTGGTAAGTGTAATTATTTTTTGGATTAGAAGAAATGTAATCAATATCAAGCGTTTTAAGACGCTCAAAGGCTGGCCAAAAAATGATGGAAATATCATCCTTTATTTTGAAGTGGTTTTAATGACCTTATTTCTAACTATGAACGCAGCAGATTTGCAATTACAAGAATTAGGAGCAGCCCATTACATTAAGGCAGGATCATATCCTGTGAGTCAATTTATCTCACCACTTTTTGATGGGATGTCTCAGAGTAGCCTTTTTCTTATAGAAAGAACCGCATGGTGGTTACATATTATTGGGATATTAGTGTTTTTAAATTATTTATATTTCTCAAAACATTTACACATAATGTTGGCATTCCCTAATACATATTATGGAGATTTAAAACCCCAGGGAGAATTAGATAATTTAGAAGCTGTAACCAATGAAGTAAAGCTTATGATGGACCCAAGTGCAGATCCTTTTGCAGCTCCTTCGGAAGATGCTGCCGAGGCTGAACCATCAACATTTGGAGCTTCAGATGTTACAGATCTTAATTGGGTACAGTTACTTAATGCATATACATGTACAGAATGTGGTCGTTGTACTAGTGAATGTCCTGCAAATCAGACAGGCAAGAAATTATCTCCCCGCAAAATTATGATGGACACCAGAGATCGTCTAAAAGAAGTGGGAGATAATATTGATAAGAACGGTAGTTTTGTAGACGATGGCAAAAAATTATTAAATGATTACATCACGCCAGAAGAGCTTTGGGCATGTACAAGTTGCAACGCATGTGTAGAAGCTTGCCCTGTAAGTATTAGCCCATTATCCATTATTATTGATATGAGAAGATACCTGGTCATGGAAGAAAGTGCTGCACCAACAGACCTTAATAACATGATGTCTAATATTGAAAACAACGGAGCTCCATGGCCATTTAACCAAATGGATCGATTAAATTGGAGTGATGAATAAATACGATTAACCAAACTAAAAAATAGTAACCAAGTAAACCATAAATTAAGAGAAATTAGTAGTTATGAAGAAGGAAGAAGTAGAAAAATTATTGCATGACAAAGTAGAAGCAGGAGAACATATTAGTCCGGTACTGCCAGAAGGGATCAAAAATTATCTTATTGATATTGATGGTACGATTACCGAAGATGTACCCAACGAAGAACCAGAGCGTATGGGGACTTGTAAACCATTTCCAGATGCGTTGATCACATTAAATAAATGGTTTGATGAAGGACATATTATATGTTTCTTTACTTCTAGAACCGAAGATCACAGAGAAGTAACAGAAACTTGGTTAAAAACTCATGGGTTTAAATATCATAGCCTTTTAATGGGTAAGCCTAGAGGAGGAAACTACCATTGGATCGATAATCACCTGGTAAAAGCAACGCGCTATACAGGTAAGTTTACTGAGTTGGTAGAAAGAGTGGTTGCTATCGAAGTTTTTGATGATGGAAAACACGATTAATTAAGGGGGCAATTGTAAAACCTCCTTGATTATAAACTAAGAAAAATAACGTATTTATATGAGCGAAACAATAAAGGTGCCAACAATGGCAGAGTATATGGCTGAAGGTAAAAAACCTGAGGTCTTATTTTGGGTAGGTTGTGCTGGTAGTTTTGATGATAGAGCTAAAAAGATTACAAAGGCTTTTGTTAAATTATTACATAGTGCTAATGTAGACTTTGCTGTATTAGGTACAGAGGAAAGCTGTACTGGTGATCCTGCTAAAAGAGCAGGTAATGAATTTTTATTTCAAATGCAGGCAGTTACTAATATTGAAGTAATGAACGCTTACGAAATAAAAAAAGTAGTCACAGCATGTCCTCACTGTTTTAATACGCTAAAAAATGAATACCCCGTACTTGGAGGAGATTACGAAGTAATGCACCATACACAATTCCTTAAATCGCTTTTAGACGAAGGTAGGCTAGCTGTTGAAGGTGGTAAATTTAAAGGAAAACGAATTACATTTCATGACCCTTGTTATTTGGGCAGAGCAAATAATGTGTATGAAGCACCAAGAGATTTGCTGAAGAAATTAGAAGTTGAGTTAGTTGAAATGAAGCGATGCAAGCGCGATGGGTTGTGTTGTGGGGCTGGAGGTGCTCAAATGTTCAAAGAACCAGAGCCTGGTAATAAAGATGTAAATATCGAAAGAACAGAAGATGCCTTAGAAACAAAACCTGATATTATTGCGGCTGGATGCCCGTTTTGTAATACTATGATGACCGATGGAGTAAAAAATAAAGAAAAAGAAGATAGTATAGAGGTAATGGATGTGGCAGAACTTATAGCGAATGCCCAAGACCTATAGATTTTTTTCTTAGAGATACACAATTTAATCAGAGTTAATATGTTTGTTCATATTAACTCTTTTTTATAACTGTAAATAGTAATAGTTTTTGTTATTTTAGTAAAAAGTAAAAAGATAACTCATGTTGGTAGATTTTAATGACCTTTCCGAAACCTCTAGAGTTTGGATTTATCAAGCTAATCGGTCATTTTCTTTGGATGAATTAGATGAAATTAAGCTTAAGTTAGATCAATTTATAGCCCAGTGGACAGCTCACGGTGCTGATCTCAAAGCTGGTTATGAGATTAAGTATAAGAGATTCATAACTATTGGCTTAGATCAGGGAATGAATGCTGCTACAGGTTGTTCAATTGATGCTTCGGTTCATTTTATTCAAGAATTAGAAAAGGCATATACTGTTGATTTGATGGATAAGATGAATGTATCTTATAAACAAGGTGAGTTTGTGGCCTACAAACCGCTTGCAGATTTTAAAAAAATGGCCAAAAATAGATCAGTATCCCCAAATACTATTGTTTTTAATAACCTAGTTACTAATATTGCCGAATATCGAACCAATTGGGAAATACAAGCAAAGGATAGTTGGCATAATCGTTTTTTAAATTAAAATTTTCGTGTGGCTTATCATTAAAAAGTATACCTTATTTATTATTATTTCTATAAATTATAGTATTTATGCTCAACTTGAAAACCCTTTAGCAGTAGAAGATTATGAAACTCAAAAAAGTTGGGTTGATAGTATCTACAACAAAATGACACTTAAGGAGAAAGTAGGGCAACTTTTTATGGTCGATATATTTTCTTCAGATCCCAAGAAACAGACTGATAAAATAAAACAACTCATAGAAGAATTTCATATTGGAGGAGTTATATTTTCTAAAGGGGGACCAAAAAGACAAGCAAAACTAAATAATGAATATCAAGAAATATCCGAAGTACCTTTGTTAATCGGTATGGATGCAGAGTGGGGGTTAGCAATGCGCTTAGATTCTACACAGGCTTTTCCCTGGAATATGACTTTGGGAGCAATTCAGGACAATACACTAATTGAAACTACAGGCAGGCAAGTTGCAAGACATTGTAAACGGTTAGGAGTGCATATTAATTTTGCACCAGTAGTAGACATTAATACCAATCCCAAAAACCCAATAATCGGTAATCGTTCTTTTGGTGAAGATAAAGAAAATGTGGCTCAAAAAGCTTCGGCTTTCATGCGAGGCATGCAAAAAGAGGGCATTTTGGCAAGTGCTAAACATTTTCCGGGTCATGGTGACACCGATAGCGATTCTCATAAAATACTTCCTACTATTAATTTTGATGCACAAAGAATTGATAGTATAGAGCTGTATCCTTATCGCAAATTAATTAATGAAGGGCTGTCGAGTATAATGGTTGCTCATCTTAACATACCCAGCTTAGAACCCAGACAAGGATACCCTTCTTCAATCTCTAAGAATGTAGTTACATCGTTATTGAAGAATGATTTAAAATTCAATGGTTTGATTATTACAGATGCATTAAATATGAAAGGCGCATCCAATTATGAAGAGCCCGGAGAGATAGATCTCACTGCATTCTTAGCAGGAAATGATATGCTACTAATGTCAGAAGATGTTCCGTTAGCATCTCAAAAAATAGTTTCTGCATACTATTCTGGAGCGATAACAGAAGAGCGTCTGGCTCATTCTGTTCGAAAAATTTTATTCGCTAAATATAAAGCGGGTCTTCATAAATATAAGCCTGTAGAAACTAAATACCTATATGAAGAGCTAAATAGTATAAAGAATGAAGTATTACACCATGATTTGGTTGAAAACTCTTTAACTATATTAAAAAATGATAGAGCCACATTACCGGTTAAAAACCTAGACCTTAAGAAGATTGCATATGTATCTTTGGGAGATGACTCAGGAGAAGTTTTCTATGAGCAGTTACGTACGTATACACAAGTAGATTGGATAAAAGCTAGTCAATTGAGTGAAATGATAGACAAACTGCGCGATTATAATTATGTAATTGTAGGTTTTCATAAATCTAATGCCTCACCTTGGAAGGGTTACAAATTTAAAGATAAGGAACTGGTGTGGTTGTATGAAATTGCTAGATTAAATACTACCGTTCTTAGTATGTTTGCACGGCCATACGCTATGTTAGATATGATAACTACCACCAATGTAGAAGGAATTTTAATGGCATATCAAAATAGTGTTGCAGCTCAAGAAAAAGCTGCTCAATTACTTTTTGGTGCTCTTGAGGCTAAAGGGAAACTTCCGGTAAGTATTGGAGAAGACTTCCCTGTTGGTACAGGGCAACAAACCAGGTCATTGAAAAGGTTATCCTATGGATTGCCAGAAAGTGTAGGAATGAATTCGTATAAATTAAAAAGAATTGATTCTATAATAGACTATACACTCAAAGAAAAAATGACTCCCGGAGTACAGCTAATCGTTGCTAGAAAAGGAAAAGTAGTTTTTAATAAAAACTATGGATATCATACATATGATAAATTACGAAAAGTAAAAGGGTCTGATGTTTATGATCTAGCGTCACTAACTAAGATATTAGCGACACTACCACTTACTATAGAATTAAGGGATAAAGGGATAATTTCTTTAGATACACGAGTAGGAGAGATGTTGCCTGATTTTGAAGATTCAAATAAGAAAGATATAACAGTAAGGTCTATGCTATCACATTATGCAAAACTAAAAGCATGGATTCCTTTTTATTTAAAAACATTAGATACGGTAACTCGAAAACCAGATAAAAAATACTATAGAAATAGTGTTTCAGACGACTTCAATATACAGTTAACAAATAATCTATACTTGCGTAGCGATATGAAAGATTCTTTGTTAGTAAGAATAAAAGATAGCGAACTACGCAAAAGATTAAGATATAAGTACAGTGATTTACCTTTTTATCTATTAAAAACTTTTGTAGAAAATCATTATGGAAATACATTGAATGCGTTAACACAGCAGCATTTTTACAGACCTTTGGGGGCCAATAATACGTCATATCTACCTCTAACCCGTTTCAAAAGAAAAAAAATCATCCCTACAGAGATTGATAAAACATTTAGAGGCGGAATTGTTCATGGATATGTTCATGATCAAGGCGCAGCTATGTTTGGTGGCATTGCCGGGCATGCTGGATTATTTGCTAATGCAAATGATGTGACTAAGATCATGCAGATGTATCTTAATGGCGGTTCTTATGGAGGGAAACAATATTTTAAAAGTCAAACCCTCGAAGAGTTTAATACATGCTATTATTGCCATAAAGACGTGCGTCGTGGTGTTGGGTTCGATAAACCACAATTAGGAAGTATAGGTCCCACCTGTGGCTGTATATCCATGACTAGTTTTGGACATAGTGGCTTTACAGGAACTTTTGCGTGGGCAGATCCAGAAGAAGAAATTGTTTATGTGTTTTTGAGTAATAGAACATTTCCTGATCCTGCTAACCGTAAGTTAATTTCCAATGATATTCGATCAGAAATTCAGCGAGCGATATATCAATCAATAGACTATTAATTAAGAATATATACTTATTAAAAATTAAAATATGAATGTTGCCATTTCAGAAGCGGGTCCTGTGTTTTCAAGAATTGTAGCTGGGTGTATGAATTGGGGAAAGTGGGGAGCTGATTTATCGGTTAGTGAGGCTCGAAAATTAATCGAAAAGTGTTTGGAGATTAATGTCACTACTTTTGATCATGCCGATATTTATGGGCACTATACTACTGAAGAATTGTTTGGAAAATCATTTACCGGAAGTTCTTCCTCACGGAAAAAAGTACAGTTAGTCACCAAGTGTGGGATTAAATTGATAACTGAAAACCGACCAGATCATAAAATTAAGTCATACAATACCAATCCGTCATACATAACAGCATCTGTAGAACAGTCGTTAACTAATTTGCAAACTGACTATATAGATCTGTTACTCATACATAGACCAAGCCCGTTAATGAATCCAGAGGAAATTGCCAAGGTTTTTGCCAAATTAAAAAAAGATGGTAAAGTACTGCATTTTGGAGTTTCTAATTTTACTCCCATGCAGTTTGAAATGCTCAACACATACACGCCTTTGGTTACAAACCAAATAGAAATTTCACCTTTGCGATTAGAGCCATTTGTCGACGGTACTTTGGATCAGTATGTTTTAAAAAAGATTAAACCTATGGGGTATTCTACATTGGCAGGAGGTAAGTTTTTCTCAAATACACCTGAAGATCGAGTTGTGCGAATCAACAGCGTTGTTGATCGATTGGCAGTGTATTATAATGTTACACCCGATATGATTCTAACTTCTTGGATTTTAAAACATCCATCTGGCATTCTTCCCATAATAGGATCTACAAAGATTAGTAGAATACAATCAGCAGTAGAATCTTTGGAAATTGAAATTACAGATGAAGAGTGGTTTATGATTTGGCAAGCCTCATTAGGAGAGGAGGTTGCGTAACCTAATTCTTATTATAATTTTAATCTAAATAATTCTCCGATAGCTCTACCTCGGGGTTTCCGATTTACCTCTCCAAAAGAGAGGTCAGAACTGCCATTTTTGGCGGTTCTGGGCGAGGTAAGATATAAAATTTCGGTTTTTGGTCCAGTAAGGTCAAAGCTTGTGCTCAACTTGATTGTGTATGAAACTTGCGAAATACCTCTATGGCTCAGCCTCGAGTAAAGTCAGTTTCAGAATTTTTTTATTTTTTGAAACGGACTGTATCGTTTAAGAGTAGTCAATGTTAGTTGTTCTTATTTACGGTTTTTCATTACTTTATTAATGTTAAAATACTAGTAAATTATCGGTTACTTCATTTTTATACCTATATTTATTGACTTAGACTTTTAAACGTAGATAAAATTTTTATAAATTATATCGAATCGTAAACCTAATGAACCTCACAAATAATCACTACTCCCTAACTTTAACCCCTAACCAATGGACAAGTATAAACTAACATTTATAGGATTGGTATTTTCTGTTTTTATTTATATTTCAACTATTTTTTTAGAATTGAATTTGTTTGATAGATTTGTCGAATTTTTATCGAGTATAGAACAGTTCGAATTAGATGAAATAATTATCCCTTTCGTCATCTTTTTTATATTTCTTTTTTTAGATACTCGAAGACATAGTAAAAAAGTTCAGGTTGAAAATGCAAAACTGAATATTTATAAGGCAATGTTATCTTCAAGTCATCACATTTTAAATAATTTCATTTATCAGATGGATATCTTTAAACTTACAGCAGAAGATACGCCTGGATTTGATGCTAAAATTTTAGCATTTTATGAAGATATTATAAGCAATGCATCTAATCAGATTCATTCTTTAAGCAACCTATCTACGATAGACGAGTTTTCTATTAGAACATCTGTGATGAATGAATGAGCTATATGAATAGCTGATTTCAAAGAGATATTCCTGCAAATCATGAATATTGTACTGTTATTAACAAACCTAGAGGATAAGTTATACTAAATTTTTTATGATTTACTTGATTAACAGCTCATAATATATAAATTTGTTGCTGGAATAACGTAAGTTCTAATAAGCCATTATACTCTAAACCTTTTCCCCCTAAACTAATGAATAACTATAAATTAACTTCAATAGGACTAATCCTATCTACAACCATTTACTTGGTGTGTGTTATATTTGATTTCGATTTATTTGAAAAACTGGTTGTTTTATTGGCCAATTTAGAAAAATTTGAATTAGATGAAATAATAATTCCGTTATTTATATTTCTTATTTTTATTTCTTTAGATAAGAGAAAACATGTAAAAGATATAGAACTAGAAAATGAAAAGTTAAAAATTTACAAGGCGATGCTTTCATCGAGTCATCATATTATAAATAATTTTATATACCAAATGGATATTTTTAAGCATACCGCAGATGATACACCAGGATTTGATGCCAAAATTTTGGCTTTTTACGAAGATATCATTGATAATGCATCTAATCAGATCAATTCTCTTAGTAATCTATCTACAATTGATGAATTCTCTATTCGCGCATCGGTAATGATGAACTGATAATAATTCACTGTCATTTTCCTTAGGCACCTTTGTAGAGATTTTATTTTTTAAAAAAGCTGAATACTGAACCTCCGTATTTTCTGAAGTTATCAAAATGTGCAGTATCTTCGAGTGAAGTGTGTTTAGAATGCTCTATAATAAGCAAACCATCATCATTGAGCAGGTTGTTTTCAAAAACTAATTCTGCTATTCTTGTAAATTGCTCTTTGCTAAAGTCATATGGCGGATCTGCAAAAATTATGTCGGCTTTTTGTTTCGTTTTTTCTAGATAGGTATACACATCACTTTTTATGGTTTCAATATTAAAATCATGCTCTTTGGCAGTATTTTTTATAAAGCCCAAACAAGCGTAATGTTTATCAACAGCAATAATATGCTCAGAACCTCTAGAAGCAAATTCATAACTAATATTGCCTGTTCCTGAAAATAAATCAATCACAGATATTTGAGAGAAAATAAAATGGTGGTTAAGAATATTAAATAACCCTTCTTTGGCCATATCTGTAGTAGGGCGCACTGGTAGTTTTTTTGGTGCAGTAAGTCTCTTTCCTTTATATTTTCCAGAAATAATTCGCATATCAAAAATGGCTTAACAACACAAAATGTTGATGGGATTCAAAAGGTTGTATTTCTGAAGATATTTTTAAATCTTCAGAATAGTGTCCAAAACTTACGTTACGGATATATTGATGAGCAATTTTAAAATAGTCACTCTCTTTGGTGATATCTCCTATAAAAACTAATGAAAATTCTTCGGGGTTTAGGTGCACCTGTTCGGTGGCAAACATTACATAGTATATAAAATCTTCTTTGGTATCATACCTAAATGTATTGCCCAAAATTAGTTTTCCTTTATTGATTATGATTAGGTCAAAGGATTTTTGACTCATATTAAGAAAAACAGTAGTATTTTCACTATTTTTTTCTTGAGTAAGCAATGAGCTTATTAAAATTGTAGTAGCATGTTTATAGGTAAATGAACCAAAGGTTTCAAAGAAGAAATTGTTAATATTCGTATACGGGATGTATACTGTGGCGATATCATGTTGATCCAATTCATCATATACAATAATATCATTTTCTAGCACTTTGATGTTATATTGTAGATATTCTTTTAATAAATCGGGATTAAAAAGTGGTTTTGGGACAAGGGCATATAAGTCATTATGATAAATAACCTCTATGGTTTCAAAACTTTCTTTTAATGCTGCGGTATTATCAAAGGTGTATTTGATTTTATCGAGTACCTGCTCGGGTGTTAATTGTATACCAAAATTATCTTGCCCTATAGCTGTTATTTGTTGATCTGCATCTATAGTGCAAAAAGAAAGTCCATTCAGGCTTACCTGAATGGACAATGTTTTTGATATATTATCAATAGTATTATTGGTCGTTTGCACCATAAGATTTTGGCCAGTTACCTGTTGTATTCACTTCACTCATAGATCCTACAGAAAGATAAGGTCCGTTAACACCATCAACTGATACTACTTCTTTTTCTTGAAACAGAAGATCTTTATCTTGATCAAAAAGTATAACATCTTTAGCAACTTTTGCTTCAAAGACAGCAATTTTCAAATCATTCTTGTCTATAAAACCTGCATTAAGTTCAAAATTTGCATCAGCACCCTCAATAGGTACTTTCATCATATTTTTGTAGCGATCAGTTCCTTTAAACAAAGAATCTTTTATAGATGCGTAACCTAAGGTATCTACTACAACAGTATCTCTTGGCTCATCTATTTTAAGAACTTTGTTGAATCTAATAAAACTAGAGTCTCTTCTTTGTGTAAGTGTAAATTTAGCAGTATCTATAAAAGCAATTAATATAGCAGGATCTTTTTCAAATTTTCCTGTTACTGTCTTATATGCTAATTCTGCTTGGCGAATGTCCTTTAAACTTTCAATAACCTTAGCGTATCGTGCTTTTTTTAATTTATTGAACTTTACAGGACCGTTTATAGAATTGAATACCAAGTATCCTAAGAAACCTATAACTGCCCACAGAACTAATTGAATAACAATTTTCATTTTATGATTTAACTTTAAACATTAGTGTATACGCAAATCTACAATTTTTTTTCAATCGTAAAAGTTTATTGCCGAAAAATCATTCCTATCTTTGATTTATTAACTAAAGTATATTGATACTAAATATAAAATTTTAATGAAAGAAGCAGAGTTTTACGGGTTGTTGAAAGAAGATTTTCCTTTTGAACCTACACTAAAACAAGACATCGTTCTACAGAAACTATCTTATTTTATTCTTTCGGGATCAAAAGATTCACTTTTTTTATTAAAAGGTTATGCAGGTACAGGCAAAACTACATTAATAGGAACATTGGTTAAGAATTTATGGAAAGCCAAATTAAACCCTGTACTTTTGGCGCCAACAGGTCGTGCAGCTAAGGTAATAAGCAACTATTCTGGGAAACATGCCCAGACGATTCACAGAAATATTTATTATCCTAAAAAAAATAAAAGCGGGGGATTAGCTTTTCAACTTAAACAAAATAAAAGCCGTAATACAATTTTTATTGTAGATGAAGCTTCAATGATCCCAGATACTCCAAGTGATAGTAAACTTTTTGAAAACGGATCATTATTAGATGATCTGATGATGTATGTGTATTCCGGATATAATTGTAAAGTTCTTTTGATTGGTGATACCGCCCAATTGCCTCCGGTTAAGCTAGAGGTTAGTCCGGCTCTAGATGCAAATACGCTAGAAATGGGTTTTAATAAAGAAGTAACTCAAATAGAATTAGATGAAGTAGTGCGGCAAGCAGAGCATAGTGGCATTTTAATGAATGCTACACGTTTAAGAGAACTTCTTACTGATGGTTTTTATGATGCATTTCAATTTAAGATTTCTGGATATTCTGATATTGTGAGATTTTTAGACGGACATGAGATTATGGATGCCTTAAACGATGCATACTCAAGTTCTGGTCATGAGGAGTCAGTAATCATACTTCGTTCTAATAAAAGAGCTAATATCTACAATCAGCAAATACGATCACGGATACTTTTTCAAGAAGAGGAGCTATCATCAGGAGATCATTTGATGGTTGTAAAGAACAATTACTTTTGGTTAGAACCTAAAAGTGAAGCAGGTTTTATTGCTAATGGTGATATCATCAAAGTTTTAGAAATATATGCTATAAAAGAATTATATGGCTTTCGATTTGCAGAAGTGACCATTAGTATGGTGGATTATCCTAATCAGAAACCTTTTGAGACCGTATTACTTTTAGATACATTAACCTCAGAAACCCCATCATTATCCTATGAAGAATCAAATAAGCTCTACCAAGAGGTAATGAAAGACTTTGAAGATGAAAAATCTAAATATAAAAAATTCATGGGGGTGAAGAATAACAAGTATTTTAATGGTTTACAGGTTAAATTTTCTTATGCAATTACCTGTCATAAATCACAAGGAGGACAATGGGATAGAGTTTTTATAGAACAACCTTATCTTCCAGATGGAATAAACAAGGACTATCTTAGGTGGTTATATACTGCAATTACCAGAGCCAAGAAAAAATTATATCTGATTGGGTTTAAAAATGATTTTTTTGAAGAAAACTAGTATCTTTATTTGTTGTATTGGTGTGATAATCGAATTTGATACACGTGCTATGGAAACAAATAGAGCGTGTACTCTTGAAAATCGATTTAAAAAAACTATTTTTGCAATTCTTAAAAAGCATTAAATTTTGAACAAAACTACTCTAAAAACCATCGCAATGATCCCTGCGAGGTATGCTGCTACTCGATTTCCTGGTAAATTGATGCAAGACCTAGGGGGTAAAAGTGTTATTAGAAGAACATATGAAGCTACTATTGATTCTGGGTTATTTGATTCAGTTTATGTAGTTACCGATAGTGATATTATTTATAAAGAAATTACTTCTGCAGGCGGTAAAGCCATTATGAGCATAAAAGAACACGACTGTGGCAGTGATCGAATAGCTGAAGCTGTAGAAG
This sequence comes from uncultured Aquimarina sp., assembly GCA_947495425.1. Taxonomy (GTDB): domain Bacteria; phylum Bacteroidota; class Bacteroidia; order Flavobacteriales; family Flavobacteriaceae; genus Aquimarina. Next base: position 185,252 of record CANLYR010000002.1, on the reverse strand, counting down.
ACATGGATGTTGATATTGTCGTGAATGTTCAAGGTGATGAACCTTTTACTGATCGCGAAAGCCTGGAAAAAGTGTTAAGCGTATTTTATGAAGACGATTCTGATAAAATTGATCTCGCAAGCCTTATGACTCCAATGGATGATTGGGATGATATAATGAATCCTAATAGTGTGAAGGTAATTGTTGATGAGAATAATTATGCTTTATACTTTTCTAGAGCTCCTATACCTTATCCAAGAGATAAAGAAATAAACCATACCTATCACAAGCATAAAGGAGTGTATGCATTTAGAAAGCAAGCCATCTTAGACTTTTATCGTTTACCAATACGTACATTAGAAGCTTCAGAAAAAATTGAATGTATTAGATATCTTGAGTATGGTAAGAATATAAAAATGGTTGAAACACAACACGAAGGTGTTGAAATTGATACTCCTGAAGATTTAGAAAGAGCCAAGAAAATAATTAATAAAGAAAATCCATTGCATACAGAATCAACAGATGTTTCTGAAATACAGAAAACCAATCACAGAAACTTTCCTATGGTTCCAAAAGTAGTGTTTGGAAAAGGATGTTTTAATCAAATAGCTGACATTGTTTCTCCTAAACGAAATGGAATTGCTCCTTTCATATATCTCATCGATAGTGTTTTTGAAAGTAACCCTTCTTTTATCGAAAAAAGAATACCACTATCCTCTACTGATGCTATAGTTTATGTGTCTACTTTAGAAGAACCAAAAACAGCTCAGGTTGACACCATAGTTTCAAAAATTAAAAAGGAGTATCAATTTATTCCAAGTGGGATTATTGGTATAGGGGGAGGATCAATATTAGACCTCTCAAAAGCAGTCGCTATTATGTTAACCAATCCAGGAAGTGCGGCGGATTATCAAGGTTGGGATTTGGTTAAAAATAAGGCACTGTATCATGTGGGAATCCCTACTATTTCTGGAACAGGAGCAGAGGTATCACGCACAACTGTACTTACAGGCCCAGAGCGCAAGCTTGGAATCAATTCTGACTTTACACCCTTTGATCAGGTAATACTCGATCCAGAATTAATTAGAGATGTGCCTAAGAATCAGTGGTTTTACACAGGAATGGATTGCTATATACATTGTATTGAATCTCTAGACGGAACATATTTAAATGCTTTTAGTCAAAGTTATGGTGAAAAAGCACTTGATTTATGTAATGAAATTTTTCTTGAAAACGACTTAACCAGAGAAGAGGCAGATGCAAAATTAATGATGGCTTCCTGGCATGGGGGTATGAGTATTGCATATTCTCAAGTTGGTGTCGCTCATGCAATGAGTTACGGTTTAGCTTACGTTTTGGGAACAAAACATGGCATAGGAAACTGTATTGTGTTCGATAAATTAGAGAAATATTATCCGGAAGGTGTAGCTGTATTCAAAAAAATGAAAAAGTTTCATGATATTGATTTACCTACGGGAATTTGTGCCAATGTAACCGAAGATCAATTAAATGTTATGACCAAAGTAGCACTTAGTTTAGAACCGTTATGGGAGAATGCGCTAGGCTCTAATTGGAAATCAAAGATTAATGCAGATACATTAAAAGAAATTTATCGTTCATTATAAAATAACCCTTAATTATTTTCTATGAAAAGCCTATCTTCTTTTATATATTATAAAATCTTGGGATGGAAGAATATAGGTACTTTTAATGCTGATACCATTAAAAAATGTGTTGTTATAGCTGTACCACATACCAGTTGGCATGATTTTTATATCGGTTTGTTAATACGGCAGATAGAAGGGATTAAAATAAGTTTTTTAGGAAAGAAAGAACTTTTTAGGTGGCCAATAGGTTGGTATCTTAAAAAAGTAGGAGGCATCCCCTTGGATAGAACTCCTGATCAAAATAAAGTTGAAGCCATCGCGGAGCTATTCGAGAAACGGGATGAATTGAGACTCACAATTGCCCCAGAAGGAACCAGAAAAAAAGTAAAAGAATGGAAAACGGGGTTTTACCATATTGCCAAAGCTGCCAGCGTTCCTATTATTATGATAACTTTTGATTTTGGAAAAAAGCAAAACCTGATTGCTGAACCTTTCTATCCTACTGATGATATTGATAAGGATTTTGAATTTATGTACAACTTCTTTAATGGGGTTGAAGGAAAAGTTCCAGAATATAGTTTTAATATCGATTAAAACTTACGTTTTATTTCTTTCTCGATTTTTTCCTTTGGTTGACTACCATTATTGTTTCTACCTCCATAAATGAGTTCGGTACTAGAGAATGTGGTACCAAAAGTTTTAGCAGCAAAATATACCTGAGCGATAGCGCTTTCTACCTGCTCGGTTGTAAGTTCCTTTAGCGGATGTATATATGCAGACCACAGAATTCCGTTAGAAATAGCGTATTTTACGTCAAGAGCCGAATGAAAATTAGCTGTCATAGCGTCTAGTAATAAATCCTTATCGAGATTGTCTGATTCGGTAATTGGAGAAATAATTCTCATTCTATTATTGGTCTCATCGGTTACACAAAGCATTAGTATTTCTTTGTGCATAAATTTCCAATTTCCAGAGATTCCATTTATGGTATCTGCATTTTTTGTAATTATTTCTTGTAGTGTACTATTATTCATAGTTTGAGTGTACGCCTGAGTGTAAATGCTTAATAGTGAAGATAAAAGAAGAAATCTCATTGTATTATATTTCTATCTATGTCGAGATTATATGATATACATAACAAAAAAGAGCTCAACTTATACAAGTTGAGCTCTTTTTTGGTGTACGGTAGAGTATATTAATTACCCTTCAGAAGAAGATTCTTCCATAGTATGATACACATTTTGCACATCATCGTCTTCTTCAATCTTTTCTAAAAGTTTTTCTACATCTGCAGCTTGCTCGGGAGTTATTTTTTTGGTAACCTGTGGTATACGTTCGAATCCTGAAGATAAAATTTCGATGTCGCGACTTTCTAATTCCTTTTGTATCGCTCCAAAACTACCAAAAGGAGCATAAATTAAGATCCCATCATCATCCTGAAATACTTCTTCAGCTCCAAAATCAATAAATTCCAGTTCAAGCTCTTCAGCATCTATGCCTTCACTATTAATTCTAAAATTACAGGTGTGGTCAAACATAAATTCTACAGATCCGGAAGTTCCTAAATTTCCTTCACATTTATTGAAATACGATCGGATATTTGCTACAGTTCTATTATTGTTATCTGTAGCTGTTTCTACCAAAATAGCTATTCCATGAGGTGCGTATCCTTCAAAAAGAACTTCTTTATAGTCGCCTTGTTCTTTATCAGAAGCTTTTTTTATAGCCCTTTCGATATTATCTTTAGGCATGTTTACAGACTTGGCATTCTGGATCACAGCTCTAAGGCGCGAGTTAGAAGCAGGATCTGGTCCACCTTCTTTTACGGCCATAACAATATCTTTTCCTATTCGAGTGAATGCTTTGGCCATTGCAGACCAACGTTTCATCTTACGTGCTTTTCTAAATTCGAAAGCTCTTCCCATATGCTAATTTTAAAATCTGATTACAAACATAAGTAGAATGCATTTTTTTAACAAATTGAATGCATTCGAATTTACTCGATAATCGAGAATTAAATGCTTCTAGGCTTAGTCAGTACAAATTCACTATTCTGCTTCAATAACGCGGTCGATAGTCTTGGCTAGTGTAAGATCTTTTTCGGTAACCCCTCCTGCATCGTGGGTTGAGAGGCTTATTTGTAAGGTATTATATACATTAGACCAATCGGGATGATGTTGTTGCGCTTCAGCTTCAAAAGCAATACGTGTCATTACTGAAAAGGCATCTTTAAAGTCATTAAATTCGAATGTGGTGTGGATTGCATTATCGTGATATTCCCAGCCATCGATATCTTTCAGTTTTTCTTGTATTTTGGATTCTGATAATTTTGTCATAGTATATAATTCTTTAGATTTAATTTAGTTTATAGCCCTAACTCGTTTCTTAATACTTCGTCTTTGTTACTGTTTTTATTCCAATATGCAGATTTAATTCGTTTTATCTTTGTGGCTTTGGTTATCAATTTTTTAGCATTGGTACCAAAACCACTTTTGAATGTTTCTGTCCAACTTTCGATTTCATGAGGGAAAGCTGTATTAAATGTTATGCTCACACTTCGTTTAAGTTCAGGATAGTCCAAGGTATAAACAGTCATATTTTCTTGATTCTTTATCGTAGCTTTTGCTGCATAGGGTCTAATTTCTTTGTGTTTTAATCTGCTGTACTCTAGAGAAGGAATCACTTTAATATTTCCTTTTGGAAGATCCTCTGGGTGAATTCTGATTTTTGCCCAAAGTTCGTTTTCTAGAATGGCTTTGTCTATTGAGAATTGTTGATCTGCTTCATTCTGAAAGTAGGAGTGAGACATGATGTCGAATTTTTTTCTATTGTTGAGTTGCGCATACACATGTCCGCACCATTCTTGCATAGAGCTAGAAATTTTAATTGCATGCTGATTATCTGCAACAGGGTAAAATGTACTCTGCATAATAGAGTATGGATAAATACCGGTATTGAATTTCTTAGTTGCATTTAATTTTAGAACTGGAATATTATCAGCATTCTGCTGGTCTGCTTTTACCTGTTCTTTTGGTAAAAAATCTTCTGTGACGTAAATTAATACTGCTGTACCTTTTCTCATTTCACCATATCGTGCTTGTTCTAGTTGATATGAAGTTATTTCGGCATTACCGGCATACCAGTATTTTTTAAAATCCTCAGAAAGCTTTTTTTCCTGAATTTGATTTTCTGTAATTGGTTTCTGGTTGATTTTGATAGTTTTTTCAGCTTTAATATTACTACAGGCAATGATGACTAGTATACTTAGGATTCCGAATAATACGATTAACTTTTTCATTATGATATTTTTTAAACTAAAGATGTAATAATTTACAATGTAAGATACGCTATTTTGCAAGTTTGACGTAATTGACAGTTTTGATTTTTTCGAACGTATAAAAGTTCAAAAGAGTTTCACAAAATTACGATAAACCTACGATGTGGCAAGATTTGTTAACGTTTCATATACGAGGTGAGTAGGTAGTCCCATCACATTAAAATAGCTTCCTTCTATAGTTGAAATCCCTATAAAACCTATCCATTCTTGTATCCCATACGCGCCTGCTTTATCTAATGGTTTGTAGGTGTTGACGTAATATTCTATTTCTTTTACTGAAAGTTTTTTGAAAGTAACTTTGGTAGTTTGGTGTATTATTTTGGTTTGCGTACTTGTTTTAAAACAAACCGAAGTGATTACCTCATGTGTATCATCAGATAATGAGGTGATGATAGCTTTTGCTTCTTCGAGATCTTTTGGTTTTCCTAAAGCTTTGTTGTTATGCCAAACAATAGTATCGCTGGTAATTACAATATCCTTGGGTTGTAGGCTTGTAAAAATACCTGCTTTGAGTTTTGCCAGATAATCTGAAATTTCTCCAGCTTTAAGATGTTCTGGATAGATTTCTTCAACTTCTTTCACTTCGATAGTAAAATCTAATCCCAAATCTTTAAAAAACTGCTGTCTTCTTGGAGATCCGGATGCAAGAATGATATTAAAATCTTTTAGTAAATGGTTTAGCATAGTTTATTTCAAAATAAATTGATAAAATAATAGGGATATAGATGATATTACTAAAATAATCTTTAGAAGGAGTTGTAATTGCTTTAGAGCGGTATTGGATTCTGTCATAAAGCATTTGATCATAAAATAAAGTAAAGGCGCTATAATCAATGCCAATACAAGTAGCACCGCAATACTATTAGAAAAAAAGTAGGTATAACAATAGTATAATACGGCTAGCATAGGTATAATGGCTAAGATACCAATAAGTTTTAGGGTACGATCTTTTCCTAATGTAATTGGTAGGGTCTTACTACCAATATTGTGATCTCTATCGATATGTATTGTATCCTTGATTAATTCTCTAAGTAAGATGATCATAAAGGCAAAAGTGGCGTAGTCTGCTATAATAGAAAAGATAACCGTTTGTGACGCTCTGTTTTTTTCTGTTATGGCAGGTAGTAGATCAAAAATACCTACCACGATTAGGCTTAGCGCTGCAAGGAGACCTATTATTACGTTTTTAAGAATTAAAATTTCTTTCAAATACGAAGCATAGATGTAAAATATACCAGATACGATAATAAATAAGGCTGCAAATCCGGGTCTACCTATAATATTAGCTAGATAAAAGCCGACAAAGACTCCTATAACATTGAAAATAATAAATAGTCGGTTAGCAGATTTTTCTGATACATTTCCATTTAGAAAACCTTTCCCTTCATGATCATGAAGTGCTATAATTATATTACCTGCTGCTGCAATTGAAACAGATGCGACTACAAGTAGACCAATACCAAAACCGTTTAAGGTAATAGCTATACCAAAAGGTTCAAATAAACCATACTTGATACATATCTGTGCCAGAGCAATTATGAGTAAATTATCGAATTTTATAAGTTTTAAATATGATAGCATAGCAGTGATTGGTTAATTTGGAGGCAAATGTAATAATTTATATATAGGTTTCAATTTGAATATTTAACCTATAGGTAAAAGAGAAAATTTATTTTCAACTTTGTTTTTATCGATGGTGATACGGTTCATTTTTTAATATAGTAAACCCTCTATATAATTGTTCTACAAAAAATAATCGTATCATTTGATGTGAAAATGTCATTTTTGATAAAGATAATTTACCATTAGCTCGATCATACATTGCTGAACTAAAACCATATGGACCACCTATAACAAAGATCAGTTTTTTGATTCCGCTATTCATGTGCTTTTGCAAAAGCTCAGAAAAACTAATAGAATCGTACTGTTTTCCATGTTCATCTAATAATATCAAGATGTCAGAAGTTGAAACTTTGCTCAATATTAATTTACCTTCTTTCTCTTTTTGTAATGATTCGCTTAGATTTTTTACGTTTTTAAGGTCAGGTATAATTTCCAAATTAAATTTAATATAAAAATCTAACCGCTTAATGTACTTATTGATAAGGTCTTCGAGTTGCTTGTCATCTGTTTTACCTATTGCGAGTAGTTTAATATTCATAGTATTTTCTACGGTTTAAAAGACTTACGAATTTAGTTTTTTTCCTTTTCGGAAGATGTTTTATTGGCCCCGCCAAAGGGTATAATGCCCCGAGGTAGTTTACTTGGATGGTGTAAGAGTAAGCATACTTTACATCTTATTTGTGTTTCCTACTTCGTACTTCCGACTTCTTTTTTTACATTAGCAAAAATAACCATTCAATATGATTAGTAAAGCTCAATTTGATAAAGAAATTGATTTGATAATTGCCAATGCCATCCGAGAAGATATTGGCGATGGTGATCATAGTTCACTAGCATGCATTCCGGAGTCGGCTACAGGAAAAGCAAAACTTTTAGTTAAAGATGAAGGAATTTTGGCTGGAGTTGATTTTGCAAAGCAGGTATTTAATTATGTGGATTCAGCTATGAAGATTGAGGTTAAGATCGAGGATGGTTCAAAAGTTAAGTACGGTGATATCCCTTTTTATGTATCTGGTCATTCTCAATCTATCCTCAAAGCCGAACGATTAGTTCTTAATGCTATGCAAAGAATGAGTGCAATAGCTACCAAAACGAATCATTTTGTCAAACTTTTAGAAGGAACCAATACCAAAATTCTGGATACTCGAAAAACTACTCCGGGAATTAGAGCCTTAGAAAAATGGGCTGTAAAAATTGGAGGAGGAGAAAACCATAGATTTGCACTTTATGATATGATTATGCTAAAAGATAATCATATCGATTTTGCAGGTGGAATCACCAATGCTATTAAAAAAACTAAAAAATATCTTTCAGAACATAATCTTGATCTCAAAATTATAGTCGAAGCTCGTGATCTTGACGAAATCCGAGAAATACTTAAAACCCCGGGAGTGTATCGAATATTAATAGACAACTTTAATTATGAAGATACGAGAACGGCAGTTGCGCTTATAGGGAGTACATGTCTTACGGAATCTAGTGGTGGCATTAATGAGAAAACAGTGAGAAAATATGCAGAATGCGGAGTAGATTATATAAGTAGTGGTGCGTTAACGCATTCGGTTCATAATCTGGATTTGAGCCTGAAAGCAGTATAATAGATGTCAAAAGTTGTTGAAGATAAACTGGATAAGATCCCTATAATTAATGTTTTGGTTAAAGCAGGAAAAAAACTCGTTCTTCCTGGTTTTGAAGGCTTATCTATTTATGATTTAATAGAAATCTATGCTATTGGTATTATAAAAGGCACTTTTTCGGCTAGAGCTAGTGCTATATCATGGAGTTTTTTTCTGTCTCTATTTCCATTTTTATTATTTCTTTTAAATCTAATCCCTTATGTTCCTATTGATAATTTTGAAGATAATTTTTTTGAGTTTATTAATGGAGCGTTACCCAAACAGTCTTCTGCTTTTTTTGCAGGAATTTTTGAAGATATAGCCTCAAATCCAAGAGGTGGATTATTATCTACAGTGTTTATACTATCCATACTATTCATGACGAATGGTATTAATGCCGTTTTTTCGGGGTTCGGATATTCATATCATGTTAGCCTTAACAGAAATTTTTTTAGACAATATGTTGTAGCTTTAGGAGTGTCAATTATTGTGGCATCGTTATTGTTAATTACGGTTATAGGAACATTATATTTTTCATATTTGGTAGATGACTTAAATACAATGGGCGTAGTTGATGATGCGGTTTTTTGGTTAACAATAGGGAAGTATTCATTGTTTGTTTTTATGATATTTGTTATCATAGCAACTTTGTTTTATTTTGGTACTTCAGAAGGAAGACAGAATACGTTTTTTTCACCAGGAGCTTTTATGACCACGTTTTTGATTATCGTAACTACCTATTTATTTGGGATTTATATTGATAATTTTTCGAATTATAACCAGTTATACGGCTCTATTGGTGCAGTATTGATATTAATGTTGTACATATGGCTTAATGCCAATTTGTTGTTACTAGGGTTTGAGCTTAATGCATCACTGATACAACTAAGAAAAATTTTTTAATACATAATTAACAATTACAAATATTTAAATAATTATACAAAATGAAAAAAGTTAGCTTATTATTTTTTATCTTAATGTCCATTACAACGTTTCAAGCACAAACCAAAGTAGGTGATGCTACACTGCCCAACACAGTATCCTTTAATGGAGAAAGTTTAACTATTAACGGTGCTGGTATTAGAGAAAAATTCTTTTTTGACATCTATGCAGGAGGGCTTTATTTAAAACAAAAAAGTAGTAACGCTATTGCTATAGCAGAGGCAGATGAAACCATGGCTATAAAACTGCACATATTATCAGGTATGATGTCTAGAGAAAAGATGGCTGGTGCTTTGAAAGAAGGATTTGATAAAGCTACAAATGGTAATATAGCACCGTTAAAGGTTAGAATTGAAAAGTTTATCGGGTTTATAAAAGATGAAATCGAAGTTGATCAGATTTATGATATCGTGTATGAAAAAGGAAAAGGTAGTGTAATCTATAAAGATGGTGATCAAAAAGGGCTTATAGAAGGTCTAGACTTCAAAAAAGCACTTTTTAAAATATGGCTAGGTGATAAACCAGCAGATAAAGGTCTTAAAAAAGAAATGCTTGGTAATATGTAGTCAAAACGTTTGTTTTTGATGATGAAAACATTTTTTTTATCTTTTTATTATGCTTGCATAGTTATTGTGTTATATTACGCAACTTTTAAATGAGTTATTAATACCCCACATAAATTAAATAGTATGATTAAAAAAATTACTTTAGTATTGGTAGCACTAATTTCGTTATCAACAGCAACCGCACAAATCAGAGTAGGTAAGGCTATTTTACCTTACGAAGAAAACTTTGGTGATACTGCCCTTAAGTTGAATGGAGCAGGAATGAGAGAAATGCTATGGATTGATTTATATGCAGGGGGTCTTTATTTACAGAATAAAAATAAGGATCCTAAAGCGATATTAGATGCAAATGAAACTATGGCGATAAAACTAAATATTGTCTCAAGTTTAGTTACACAGAATAAAATGATCAAGGCTGTTCAAGATGGTTTTAACAAAGCCACTTTTGGTAACACGACTGCATTAGATAAGAGAATCAAAAAATTCATTAATTTCTTTTCTGAGCCTATTGTAAAGAATGATATTTTTGATATCGTGTATATTAAAGATGAAGGAGTTAAAGCTTTTAAAAATGGAAAAGAGTTAGGTCTCATAGAAGGTCGTGATTTTAAGTATGCATTATTCAAAATTTGGTTGGGTGATGAACCAGCTAGTGAGGGTATTAAGAATGGAATGCTAGGAATACAATAGTAAACCTTTTCAAATAATCAAGAAAGCTATCTCAATTTAACAGGTAGCTTTTCTGTTTTCTTTATATTGAACTAATAACTATTAAATTATTGCACACTATGAATTTTATGAAAATCTTTATTGTTTTATTGATGTTTATTTCAGTAACTACAAATGCTCAACAAATAGTTGGCAAGTGGAAAACCATTGATGACACTACAGGAAAAGCAAGATCTATTGTCGAAATTTATAAAAAAGGAGATAAATTATATGGAAAAATAGAGCGTGTACTCGATGAGGCCGAAAGAGGCAAGCTTTGTATCGAATGTAAAGGAGACGAATATAATAAGCCTATTGAGGGTATGGTAATTTTAAAAGGATTGGAAAAAGATGGTGACGAATATGAAGATGGTACCATTTTAGATCCAGAGAATGGAAAAATATATCGGTGTAAAATATGGATCGATGAAGACAATCCTAAAGTATTAAATGTTAGAGGCTATATAGCTTTTCTTTATAGAACTCAGAAATGGCTGAAAGTATGAAGACATGCTCCTTAGTGATGTAAAATCAACAAATATAATATTTTAACATTTTCTTAATGTTAGTTTTTTTAAGTTTTTAGAACTAAATCATAGTAAACTTTAAAAAACTAAACCATGAAAAGAATAATTACTCTAATCGTTTTATTATTTATATCCAATCTTACAGCAGCACAAATTCGAATAGGAAGTATTGTTGTTCCCAATAAAGTTAATTTTGATGGAGAAGAATTAGTATTTAATGGGGGTGCCATGAGAAAGGTGTTATCATTTAAAACATATTCTGGAGCTTTATACACCAAATCAAAATATAGTGATGATAAAAAAGTTTTAGATTCAGATGAAACTATGGCTATTCGTTTAAATATTGCTTCAAAGAAAGTGACTAATGAAAGAATGATCAAAGTTTTCAGGAAAGGTTTTGATGATGCTATGTTTGGTAATACACAAAGTCTGGATGCACGAATTGAAGATTTCCTAAAACTTTTTGATTCCCCTATGGAGATCAATGATTTCTATGATTTGGTTTACCTCAAAGGAAAAGGAATTAAAACATACAAAAATGGCAAAGAGCTTGGATTTATAGAAGGTCGTGATTTTAAATACGCGTTGTTTAAAATATGGTTAGGAAACGAACCTGCATGTGAAATTATAAAAGTAGGGATGCTAGGAGTAAGTGAATAATGGCTGTACAGAAAATGTATTAAAAAAGTCCGATACATTTTTGTGTCGGATTTTTTTATCCTTAAAATTACACTATAATCTATCTGTTAAACTTATTTTTGCCTTGTAAGCTTAACTATTTTTCACTTTTACTATTCGGTAATGTCATATTTTATAGATGTAATTCTTCCTATACCTCTCGATAAAGAGTTTACCTATTCAATTAATGAAAATGAAGCTGCATATTTGAAACCCGGGATGCGGGTTGCTGTTCAATTTGGGAAAAGCAAGATTTATGCTGCTTTAGTACTCAACGTACATCAAAACCCTCCTTTGGTATATGAAGCCAAAGAGATAGAACATATTTTAGATGAATCACCAATTGTAACAGATAATCAATTAAAACTCTGGATATGGATTTCACAATATTATATGTGTACAAAGGGAGAAGTGATGAGAGCAGCGCTGCCAAGTGCGTTTTTGTTAGAAAGTGAAACCATTATTCTTAAGAATGATACATCTTCAATAGATGAATCACAATTAAAGGATGACGAATTCTTGATTTTTGAAGCACTTCAGTATCAAAGTCTACTGCGTGTTCAAGAAATTATGAGTATCGTTGGTAAGAAAAATGTACTTCCGGTAATAAAAAGATTGATTGAGAAAAAAGTGATTACTGTGCAAGAAGAGATTTATGAACAGTATAAACCAAAGGTAGTTAGGTACATAGAGCTCAATCCTAATTATATTGCCGAAGAGACACTACGATCTTTACTAGATTCCATGAGTCGAGCTCCAAAGCAAAGAGATGTTTTAATGCATCTGTTTTCTATGCAAGCCAAAACGACTAAGCCTGTTAAAGTAACTGATTTGGTAAAAAGTTCGAATAGTTCATTTGCTATTATTCGAGCATTAATAGATAAAGAAATCCTCCAAGAATATTATCTTCAAACTGATCGTGTACAGTATCATGAAGATAAAAATATAGATACCAAAGAGCTGAACGAATATCAACTTCAATCACTTAAAGAAATTAATAACATTTTTTTAAAAAAAGAGGTTTGTTTATTGCACGGTGTTACTTCTTCAGGAAAAACTGAGATCTATGTAAAGTGTATTGAAAAAAACATTCAAGAAGGAAAGCAAGTTCTATATTTATTACCTGAGATTGCACTAACCACTCAACTTATTACCAGATTGCAGCAGTATTTTGGAGAGAAACTCACCGTATACCATTCAAAATATTCGGTTAATGAGCGGGTTGAGGCCTGGAATAATGTTAAGAATGGTGCACCCAAAGCTCAGGTGATCATTGGGGCTAGATCAGCAATATTTCTTCCATTTACCGATCTGGGATTAATACTTGTAGATGAAGAACATGAAAATTCTTTTAAGCAGTATGATCCTGCACCTAGATATCATGCCAGAGATACGGCAATAGTTTTAGCTAGAATGTTTGATGCCAAAGTATTATTAGGGTCTGCGACGCCTGCATTGGAAACGTATTATAATGTTCAACAAAAAAAATATGGTTTAGTTGAGCTTACTAGGCGATATGGTAATGTGTTGATGCCAGAAATTAATTTGGTTGATGTAAAGACGAAGTATAAGAAAAAAGAAATGACAGGGCATTTTAGTGATACATTGCTTACTGGTATTCGCGATGTATTAAAAGAAGGAGAGCAAGTCATTCTTTTTCAAAATAGAAGAGGATATTCTCCTGTTGTAGAATGTAATACCTGTGGTCATTCTCCACAATGTCCAAATTGTGACGTGAGTCTTACCTATCATCATCACAGAAACCAATTAAGATGCCACTATTGTGGCTATAATATGGCTATGTTGCAACAATGTATGGCTTGTAGTAGTACAGAGTTGTCTACAAAAGGCTTTGGAACCGAACAAATTGAGAAAGAACTACAAGAGCTTTTTCCTGAACATACTATCGGTAGAATGGATCAGGATACTACCCGAGGGAAGCATGGATATGAGAAAATAATTAATAGTTTTGAAGAAGGCGAAATAGATATTATGGTGGGTACACAGATGCTCTCAAAAGGATTGGATTTTAGAAATGTAAGTTTAGTGGGTATTATGAATGCAGATAATTTGCTAAATTTTCCTGACTTTAGAGCACATGAACGCAGTTTTCAATTGATGCAGCAAGTATCAGGGAGAGCGGGTAGAACTAAGAAAAGAGGAAAGGTTTTGATACAAACCTATAATCCTTTTCATCAGATTCTTCAACAAGTTTCTGTAAATGATTACTCGAGTATGTACAAAGAGCAAATAGAAGAAAGGTATCAATATAAATATCCTCCTTTTTATCGAATAATAAAGATTACGGGTAAGCATAAAGATTATAATAAAACGAATGATGCTATGAATTGGCTAGCAACATCGTTAAAAAATAGTTTTGGCAATCATGTACTTGGTCCAGAATTTCCTCCGATTTCAAGAATACGTAATCAATATCATAAAAATATATTGATAAAAATTCCTCAAGGTCAATCTTTAGTTAAAACGAAGGAGGCTATAAAAAAAATACAAGTTTCTTTTGCTAGTATTAAAGAATTTTCTGGAGTACGAATAATAATTAATGTTGATAATTATTAAAACTAAAGAATCCCACCTGAAACGGTGGGATTTGATATATAAATTTATATAATAATTTTGTCTGTTTTGTTTAGCTATTTAAAGCTTCAATTAGGGAATGCTTCTTATGTCTACTAAGTGGTATCTTCTCATCAGCAATTTCGATATTACGACTATTATATCGTTCTACTTTATCAAGATTTACAATATAAGATTTATGGATTCGTAAAAATCGGTCACTAGGGAGTTGAGCTTCAAAAGATTTCATTGTAGCTAACACAACTATAGGATCACCTTCTTCCATAATTAATTTTACATAATCCCCTAGGGCTTCAACATATTTGAGCTGATTTAGAAATATTTTGCGCTTTTTTAAATTACTTTTCACAAAAATATAATCATCATCTTCTACGGCAGCATTTTCTGTACCCAGACGAGACATACTTATAGCTTTCTCAACAGCAGCATTGAACCGATCTTTTTTAAGAGGTTTTCTTAGATAATCAATGGCATCATAATCAAACGCCTTAAATGCATATTTGGTTTTTCCAGTAACAAAAATGATATGTGGTTTATTTTCTAAATCGTCTAAAAGATCAAAACCAGTAAGTATAGGCATTTCGATATCAAGGAATAATAAATCCACAGGAGTATCAAGTAATCCATTCTTGGTTTCAATAGCATTATTCCATTCTGCAACTAATTCTAGAGAAGAATGTTCATCTATTAACTTTACGATAGCTAGCCTTTGTAAACGAGAATCATCTACTACAGCGCACTTTAATTGTGATTGTTCCACTTGCATAGGTTATTTATTCCGAATACAATATTAATGAATATAAATTGTTCCCACAAACAATTTTGGTTTTTTATCGATAAAAATAGTGTTTCATCGAAGTGCTTCTAAGGTTGTATTTCAGGGCTCTATATATGGGATGTGCAGACATTAATCAGCCAAAGGGAACTATTATTGTATTCTCATAATCAAATAGTAATTTTTCACAAATGATTTAATACCTCGTTTAATTTTTGCTTTTTCATACGACTTATAGGGATATTTTTGTTATTTATTTCTATAAACCCTGTGCTGTAGCGGTCTATTTTATTGAGATTTACAATATACGATCGATGTGTTCTAAAAAAGTGTTCAGAAGGCAATAAGGATTCAAAAGAAGTCATTGTGCTTAGTACTAAGAGGAAGGTGCTATCCTCCAAATGTATTTTGGCAAAATCTTTTAAGGCAGAAACATAGAGTATGTGATTTAGATACACTTTATACTTTTTTATTCCACTTTTTATAAAAACGAACTGATCATCTTCTTGAGGTAAAACTTCAGATTTTAATGCAAAAGCATCTGTTACTTTATCTATAGCCATACTAAATCGTTCTTTTTTCAAAGGTTTCTTTAAAAAATCTATAGCATGATAATCAAATGCTTTGTGCGCATATTTTATTTTTCCTGTAACAAAAATGATGTGAGGTTTGTTTTCCAGTCCATCCAAAAGATCAAAACCATTTAGGATCGGCATTTCTACATCCAAGAAAAGTAAATCAACCTGAGCATCTAGTAAACCATTTTTAGCTTCAATGGCATTACTCCATTCATTTACTAATTCTAATCGAGGATGCTTTCTAACCTGCTTGATAATAGCTAGACGTTGCGTAGCAGAATCATCAACTACAGCACATTTTATTAAGGGGTGTTTCATTTTTTATAATTTATGATAGTACAAGAATAATGAAAATTGATCTATTTTTATCAAAAATGAGTATTTTATCGACGAATTTTGTTTTTTAACGATAAAATGAAATAAGATGATTTTGAATATATTTATGATGTTAATGAATGTCTTTAGAGGGTTTGAAAATTGAAAAAATAGTCTTACTTTTGCAGCCAATTTTAATATAAATTTAGATTTTTATGAATCAATACGAAACTGTTTTCATCTTGAATCCCGTTTTATCTGAAGAGCAGATAAAGGAAACAGTAAAGAAATACGAAGATATTCTTGTTTCTAACGGTGCCAAGATGATATCAAAAGAGGATTGGGGGCTTAAAAAGCTTGCATACGCAATCCAACACAAGAAAAGTGGTTTTTATCATTTATTCGAATACCAGGTACCTGGTGAGGCCATTAATGCACTTGAGGTAGAGTACAGAAGAGATGAACGCGTAATGCGTTATCTTACAGTACGTCTTGATAAGCATGCAATTGCTTGGGCAGAAAAAAGAAGAAATAGAAACAAACAAAAAGCTTAATTATGTCATCTATAGAACAACAAGCTAAAGGAAAAAAAGACGGAGAGATCAGATATCTTACTCCTCTTAATATAGATACAACGAAAAATAAGAAGTATTGCCGTTTCAAGAAGTCAGGAATCAAGTATATCGATTACAAAGATCCTGATTTTTTAATGGCATTTGTAAATGAACAAGGTAAACTGTTACCGCGTCGTCTTACTGGAACTTCATTAAAATACCAACGTAAAGTAAGTGTTGCTGTTAAGAGAGCAAGACATTTGGCACTAATGCCTTACGTAGGAGATTTATTAAAATAAAATACGTCATAACATTATGGAACTTATATTAAAGAGAGACGTTGAGAATCTAGGATTCGCAGACGATGTAGTAGAAGTTAAGAATGGTTATGGGCGTAACTATTTAATACCTCAAGGATTTGCTGTATTAGCGACTCCTTCTGCAAAAAAAGTACTTTCTGAAACTTTAAAGCAACGTGCTTTTAAAGAGAAGAAACAGATCGAAGATGCTGAAAAGGTAGCTAAAAAACTTGACGGGTTTGATATTAAAATCTCAGCTAAAGTAGGATCAGGAGACAAATTATTTGGTTCTATTTCTAATGCAGATGTTGCTGAAGCCTTTGCTAAAAATGGTGTTGAACTAGAGAAGAAATTCATCACTGTACCAGGAGGAACGATTAAGCGTCTTGGGCAGTATGAAGCATCAGTTCGTCTTCATAGAGCAGTTATTGCTCCGGTTTCTTTTGAAATCGTAGCGCAAGCTAAATAATTTTTATATTATCCTAGTTGTTAAACTAGCATATAATAACATTTAAAATCGCCCATTCGGGCGATTTTTTTATATTCATTTACTCGATAATACTGTCACAGGGAGACACAGCAAAATTTAAATGCTTAGAGACTGGCCCCAATAACAAATAATGTTTTAGAAGCATATCTCGTGAGCTTCCCCCGAGGTTGTTGACTTCATCTGCAATAGTAAGTTTAGTTTTAATTAGTGAGTTTATAATTCTGTTTATCAGCGTGTTAATAGTTGTTATTTAAAAAAATAAGTTGTTTTATAGGGCTATTCTCTTTTCTATTTTATACTTTCATTTTTTTAAATGTATATGAAGTCCCAGAATAATTCATACCAAGATCTGAAAAAAATACCATTATCACCTTTCGAATATCACAAAGAACTTCGAGATCATTTTAAGGACAGAAAAAAGACCTGGGAATGGTTCAAACTTGAGCAAAATAAAACGCAACAAGTAGAAAAATTCAAGACAGAGCTTTTAAAAAATACCTATCGGCTAGATAAAGAGTCTCACAAAAACCTATATGATATCACTGATGAAGTGTGTGATGCATTGTCAATAGATGCACAAGTAATTCTTTATCAAGAGAACAATAGTATCCAGCTCAATGCTGGGATCTCTATTATAGAAAAAGAAGCTCATATTGTCTTATCAGGTAACCTGATACGATTATTATCTAATGACGAAATGAAAGCGCTATTAGCTCATGAATTGTCGCATTATCTGTTCTTTGTAATTGAAGACGGTGAGTATGAGGTTACACAACGTATCGCACTGGCTCTAGCTAATGATCGTCGTAGTGAAGATGCTTATATCGAAACCGCCAGAATCTTTCAATTGTATATAGAACTCTTTTGTGATGCAGGATCATTACTGGTTTGTAAAGATTATAGAGTGGTGATACAAACCATGGTAAAGATTAATACAGGCTTAACTCAGGTAAATGCGGATAGTTATCTTGCTCAGGCCGAAGAAATTATAAAAAATGATGCTCAGTCTAGTATGAATCAAAGTCATCCTGAATCCTATATAAGAAGTTTGGCCTTAAAATTAAGATCAGAAAATGATCCAGAATACATGGTGCATGTTAAACGATTAATCGAAGGAGACTTAGACTTAAATGGACTAGATATTTTTGAGCAGACAGAGCTACAGGTAATTACTGATGATATATTACAACTAATTCTAAAACCAAATTGGATGCATAGTTCTTCTGTTCAGAATCTTAGTAATCAATATTTTAAAGATTTTAAGAAAAAAGAAACTTTAAAAAAGACAGAAGAATTAATTGAAATAATAGAGAAAACAAAAATATCAGTAAAAAGTTACTTTAGTTATGTGCTTTTTGATTTTGCAAAAATAGATAGCGATATGGAGAATGTGCCGTTAGCACATACTATAGAAATTGCAGAACTTTTAGGAATTATAGATGAATATGAAACTGTGATTCGTAAAGAATTGAAACTTACAATAAGAGAGTTCAAGCTGCTAAAAGAAGAATCTGCCTTAGCATTGAGTACAATGAGAGAAAGTAAAGAAGGAAGTATTTATAACGAATAATTATGACCAACGAAGGATATTCTTTTTTTGCATTACTCGATAAAGTTAAAGATTATGGAACCATAACATCTCCTGATTTTATTGGGTATGTGTTACCACTTCTTGAAGAAGTGAATCACCTTAGAGCGCTTAATTTGGTCGCTTTTATAACATCGATTGATGCTGTGAAATTTGAAGATAACGGCTTGCATATACAAGGTGAGGGAAGAGAAATTTTGACTGCTTCAACCCCAATTTTTGTCAAACCCATAGCGGTTGGGCCTGTAGAAGTTAGAGAACATATTATTGAGCATAATGACCTAGATACAAGTGGTATCGAATATGTGAATAAAAAAATACAAGAGGATTCAGATTTGGAGTTGACAAAACCTGCTTATTTGTTAAATTATCAATCTTGGGACTATAAAAAAGGGCATTATGATCCTCTAACCGATGTTTTTATGTTAGGTCAAATTCTCGCTAGTCTTGCTTTTAATTTGGATTTCAGAAAAAAAGAAGATATTACAAGTTTTGTAGAGAATAGAGAACGCTTATATTTTTTAAATAAAAATCTGCATTCAACGATCCTAACTGTCATTTTTGAAATGACAAACCTGTATAGAGAAGATAGGACTGCCAATCTGGAAGAAGTAATTACCAAATTGAAAAACTACAGGGAGTATAATCCTCAAAACTATATCGACCTTACACAGACAGAAGGATTTAGAAATCAAGATATCTCTAAGCGTAGTAACTGGATACTTGCTAAGCTTAAAAATAGATTATTTGATATAAGCAGGAGGAATAAACTGTTATACTTTTCTGATAAATCCAGGTTTGTAAACCTTACTATCAATTCGGTTCCATTATTGCTCGATCATAAAAATATAAACGAAAATGATCTCATATACTGGAACGAGGATATTAAGAAAAAGATAATTCAAAGCAAAAAGATATCATTAAACCCATATCTGGATTTTGATAACAACAGATTTCTTTCTCCGGCACTTAATAAAATAAGACTCGAGGCAAAAAAGAACAAGAATGAATACGGATTTAGTCAATTACGCACCGTAATTGCCTTTTTACATTGGTATAACTTTAAAGAAAATAATGAAGAGCGTATTAGTTCGCCATTATTATTAATGCCAACCAATATCGTAAAGAAAAAAGGAGTTAAAGATCAATACGTATTAGAATACGCAGATAGTGAAGCCGAGATAAACCCAATTCTAATTCATTATTTTAAAGAGCTGTATGATATAAAATTACCCGCTTTTATTGATTTAGAAACAACATCTATAGAAGAATTAATCGTGTCTGTAGAAAAACAAATTGCCCATGGTGGAACAGGGATAACACTAAAATGGAGAGAAAAACCAAGAATACAATTAATACACCGGATAGCTAAAAGAAATTATAGTCTCAAAAATAAAAAACTAGAGAATAGAAGTCGCGGGTTGAGTTTGAGATCATTTATATACTCGTACAAACGTGAAGATTTTCAACCTTTGGGATTACAAATATTTAATGAACGAATTCGTCATAAAAACAATGTTTTAGAATATATTATTAATGAAGATCTAAAACCAGATCAAAGTAATGCTGTAGCCGAAAAATCGAATACATTTTATACGTATGACAATGATGGGGAGTTGAATCCTTTAGTTTGGGAAATAGATACTTGCAATATTACTCTTGGAAATTTCAAGTATAGAAAAATGAGTTTGGTTAGAGATTATAATCAAATAATAGATGCGAATATAAAAGATGATGTCTTTGACAAATTGTTTAGCGAGTTTCCTAAAAGACTCAATCCAGAAGAGTATCAAGAGAGTGATTTAAAAAGTAATTACCCAATTATTGCTTCTGATCCTACACAAACCGCAGCCATAAACTTAGCTAGAACAGGGGAGAGTTATATAATACAAGGACCTCCAGGAACTGGAAAATCGCAAACTATTACGAACCTCATAGCTGATTACATCGCCCGTTATAAAAAGATTCTATTTGTTTGTGAAAAAAGAGCGGCATTGGATGTAGTATTTCATAGATTGAAGAATAGGAAATTGGATGAACTGTGTTGCTTGATACATGATTCACAAACTGATAAAAAAGCATTCATTCAAAATCTAAAACAGACTTACGAGCATTTTCTGAATAGTGATTTCGATAGTAATGCGATTGAAGAAAGAAGAGATAAAGTGATCAATGCGATACACCAGGAAGTAAAGAAGCTCTCTTATTTTCATGATTCGATGAAAGAAGGAGATATACCTCCTATAGAATTATTTAAAGTTTTGAATGCTAATAGTACACAATATTTATTAAGCTCAGAACTTGATCGCATGTATTTTCCAAAGTATAGCGAGTGGGTAGTGCATCGCAAATGGATACATCAGTGGGTTGAACAATTAAAAATAAATGGGCTTAGTGGTTTTATTGCCGAATATCCATTAGCTCAAGTATCTTCTTATATATTGAACAAGGAAAATCCTAAAGCAACCTTACTCGAAAAAGCAAATCATGGAATACACTTTTTGGATTCTTTTCTGGAGTGCATAGATGACCTGGAAGAAGTTGATCAAGAGCAAAATAAAATACATGTTTGGAAAAAATATTTTGAACTTGCCCATAGTATTAAGGATTTTTTTCGCACGAATACACTACTTGTTTTTGACCCAACATCTCAAGAAGCATCAGAGCTATTGGATTTTAGAAGAAGATTAGACGAAATACATGAAGAAAAAGAAGATCTAAAAGAAAGAAATAAAAATTGGGAAACAAAATTAGATAAAGACGAAGCGCGATCAGCATTACAACAATGGCAATCACATGCAAAAAGTATACTTCGTTTTGCGACTCCTAATTATTATACATTAAAATCTCAGATTGTTAAGGCGTATGATTTTACAGCACATACTGTGAGACCACAGATTGTTGAAGTACTAGAGCGATTAACTCGCGAATATCAAATAGAAGAAGATATCCAGGAGCTTCATAAAAATATTCAACACAGGTTTGGTATTACTTCATTTGATCAACAATTCAACTGGATTATAAGTTTGCAACAGCAACCCAATGCTATTCTCAATGCATGGCTACAAAAAGAGCGCTCTTCTTTTATTAAGTTCTTACTAAAAAATAGGAAAGGTTTTGTAGAATTTATTCAAAATATGGAACTCGTTTTTGGAAATCTGGATCAAAGCACGTTATTAGAATTAGATCAAAAACTTTCTTCAGTAGAAACAGCACTACCAGCACTTTCGGTATTTACTCCGTTTATTTCCAAAAGTAAAGAAATAAACCAGCAATTAAAAGACTGCTTGTTTACAAAAAAATGGAGTATCAGAGAATTTGATTTTAATCTTGCTTATAAATCATTAAAGGATATTTATGAGAAAGAAAAATTATTTTCAGAAATGGATGAAGACATGCTTAATGTTAGTATATCTCGAGTTAATGCGTTGTTGGATGAATATTATGCTTCAAATGTACAGGCTATAAAAACTAGAATTGGAAAAAAATTCCTAGATAAAATAAGTATAACCGAATCTTTGGTCTCGCAGTTATCACCAGAAGACAAAGCACTTAAAAAAGGATACAGTGCAGCACGTCGAATACTAGAAAACGAATTTGGTAAATCAATGCGTTACAAGCCTATTAGAGAGTTAGCCTCGGGTGAGACAAATACTTTGATCACTGCATTAAAACCAGTATGGTTAATGAGTCCACTTAGTGTGTCTGATACCATGCCTATCGATATCTCGATGTTTGATGTTGTAATTTATGATGAGGCCAGTCAAATCACAGTAGAAGAAGGAATACCTTCATTATTTAGAACACATCAGACAATCATTGTAGGGGACGAGATGCAAATGCCTCCTACGAATTTCTTTGCTTCTACGACATATCAGGACGAAGAAGAAGAGGAGGTCGAAGAAAGAATAGGAATAAGTCTGGATGCCGATAGTCTTTTAAATCAGGGAGCACGCAAGCTGTCTTCAGTGATGCTGGGTTGGCATTATAGAAGTCGTAGAGAGAGCTTGATAAGCTTTAGTAATGTGGCGTTTTATAAAAGAGGGCTTTTAACTATTCCCGATAGCAAGATTTATCTTTCAGAAACTGTACCAGTAGCACCAATCATAGATGTAAATGATGAAATAGATCCAGATCATGTTTTAGGCCGAAGTATAAGTTTTCACTACCTGGAGAACGGAGTTTATGAAAAAAGGAAAAACAAAGACGAAGCTATCTACATAGCAAACATGATATCAAAATTACTAAAAGGAGGTACAAAAAAAAGCATTGGGATAGTCGCTTTTTCTAAAGAACAACAATCAGAAATAGAAAGTTCGCTAGAAAAGTTAGCTATAGATGATCCAGAGTTCGAATCTCTACTAGAAGAAGAATATCAGCGATTTGATGAAGACCAGTTTAATGGATTGTTTGTGAAAAACCTTGAAGACGTACAAGGAGATGAGCGAGATATTATTATTATGAGTATTTGTTATGGTTCTAATGCTAATGGGCGAATGTTAATGAATTTTGGTCCAATTAATAGAAGAGGTGGTGAGAAACGCCTTAATGTGATTTTTTCTCGAGCCAAAGAACACATGGTTGTAGTTACTTCTATTTTGCCTAATGAAATTAAGAATGACTATAACCCCGGAGCAAATTATTTCAAGAAATTTTTAACCTATTCAAAATACATTTCTGACGGGAAATTACAAGAAGCTAATGTTGTTTTGGATAGTATTTACAAAGAAGAGGAAAAAGAAGAAGAAAAACAGCAGGAACCCATAGTTTTACAAATCAAATCAAAGTTAGAAGAAAAAGGATATACTGTAGATTTATCTATAGGACAGTCTCATTTCAAATGTGATTTAGGAATTAGAGATGAAGAGTGTGGGCAGTATAAACTAGGTATTCTTATCGATAAATCATTATACTATGAAAACGGAAATGTACTAGAACAATATTGTCAGAAACCAGAAATATTAAGAGCTTTTGGATGGAATATTGCAGTTGTGTATGCAAAAGACTGGTTAGAAAAACAAAATCGAGTTTTGGAGAAGTTAGAGCGATTACTTTGTGGAGCATTAAGTGATACTCATATTGATATTGATATTGAAAACCTGATACATACTTCAGCTACCTCATCACAAACTATAGAAGAATCCACGTTTGATATTACATCAAATAAGATTCCAAAAGTCTTTGATATTCAGGAAAAAGAAGAGGAGAATAACGCTGATGTAGCAGTTGATTCTTCAAAAGATTCAACAATAGATCTTGATTTTGAAAGATTAGAATATAATCAGGGGAGTAGTAATAAATATTGGCAGATCGCTATTAAAGAAGAAACTACAGTAATCATTCAATATGGCAGAATTGGAAATAAGCCACAAACAAACACAAAATTATTTGAAACCAAGGAAAAAGCCACCTCAGAAAAAGACAAACTAATTCAGAAAAAGCTTCACAAGGGATATGGGAAAGTATAATTAGAGCTTCAGTCTATAGCTTATGTTTTGGTGTACTTAATAATCCTGCCTCAGGCAGCCACAGTGTCATGAAGAAATGGTAAGACTTTAAAAAGTTAAACCCGTTGAAATTTTGTTTACATAAAATTATGGATATTGTCTTCAGAGGCTTATTCGAGGTTTTTTATTGATTAATCAATCGATAGATTAAGAGTGCAGTACGTTTGGTTAATGCTTCAAAAGTAGAAAGGTCTAATGTCTCGTTGGTTGTATGTGCTCCCGTTCCCATAGTCCCTAAACCATCCAAACAATAAACATAGCCTGCTACAAAAGAGGTGTCTGCAGCGCCTCGTTTTCCTGGATCATACGCTTCTACTATTCCTTGGTCAAGATCTTTACTTACCTCATTTAATAGTTCTAGTAATTTTAGATTTCCTTTGGTGGGTTGCATTGGCGGATAACTGTCCTGAAAACTAATAGTAGCACTTGTTTGGGGTAGGTTATCCTCGACAATTTTTTTCATTTTTGATCGAGTATTTTCTTTTTGTTCTTCAGAAATAAAGCGAAGCCCACCTTTTACTAATACAGATTGCGATACTACATTGCTTTTCCCGAAGGCTTCTCCTTTGGCTAAAGCAGTATCAAAAGCTATTTCTGTTCCTCCCAGTATTACGCCAGGATTAAAGGTTAGGAACTTATCTCCTTTAACATCGGTATAAAAAGTATGCAAAATTCTCGAAGCTTCAAAAATGGCACCAGCACCAACACGGTCATTAAAAATACCCGAAGAGTGTGCTCTTTTTCCTTTTACCTCTAGTTCCCAACCCGATGATCCTCTACGCGCTACTGTAGCATAGTTAAAACCAGTAGAGGTTTCAAAACCTAGCGCGATATCACTTTTTTTTGCAGCTTCGATTAAATCTTTTCTACTTATTGTCAAGGGTTTTCCTGTGCTTTCTTCATCACCGGTAAAGGCTACTATGATTTGTGCATCGTTTAAAAGTTTATTCTCGTGTAAAGCTTTTAGCGCATACAGAACAACGACATCTCCGCCTTTCATGTCATTAGTGCCAGGACCATAGGCAATGTCACCTTCTTTTTTGAATTTTTGAAATGGACTATCTTTTTCAAAAACAGTATCTAAGTGACCGATCAATAATAGTTTTTTTCCTTTAGTTCCAGTAGTTTCTGCAAATAAATGACCAGCTCGTTTTACCTGAGTTGGCATATCAATCCATCGCGTATTAAAGTTGATGGCGTCGAATTGTTCTTTGAATACCATGCCTACTTCTTTAACACCATTATGATTCATAGTACCACTATTGATGTTGACTACTTTTTCTAGAAATTCAAGGGCAGCATCGTGATTGGTTTCTACAGTGCTCAGAATTTTTTTTTCTGTTTTGGATAAGTTTTGAGCTTGGGCTGAAGTAACTAAAGATACTGAGAATAAGAGGGTAAAAAAGGCTATTTTCATGATGATACATATGAGAAGTTATACTGTAAATATAGTGACTTTTGTGTATAAGTAATGAGCAAGGCTTCTTGTTTACCCTTGGTATGGGCACAAAGATGCAGTTGCATATATAGTGTTTGCAAGCAAGCACGGTGTTCAAAAATGCTTTCTCGGTAAATTTGAGATACAATTAAACGTACATTAGAAATCTAAATTTGATAGGAGTTATAGATATCATCTTTTATAATTACTTTTGCAGTCAATTTTTATGTAAATGAAGTATCAAAGATTAAGTAAAGAGCAATTAGAAGAATTACACCAAGAGTTTATTACTTTTTTGGCATCACAATCGATCACTGCAGAAGAGTGGGTGGATATTAAAAAGAATACTCCAAAAGTGGCAGAAGATGAAATCGATATTTTTAGTGATTTGGTATGGGAAAGAGTCCTTACTAACGCGCAATATATAGAGCATTTTTCAAAAGACCAGATTCATTTATTCGAATTGCAAGAAGATCAAATGAATCTTATTGCAATTCGAATAAATGATGAGACTATTGATGTAACAACTAGTGACGGGTATGCTTGGTTGCAAGATAATTTATTAAATGACGATGTGTTGCTCTACAATGCATCAAAAGAATATAGTGAAGACAAAAACTTGGATAAATTTAAATTAATACAACAAGGAGGTAATATTACCAAAGGAGAATTGTATCATTATTTTGCTAAATTGATTCAAAACGAAGCGCAGTAATACCGATCTATAATAAACACGATTACTATCAAAAAAACAAAAATGAAACCATCGATACCAAAAGGAACCCGTGATTTCTCACCCATAGAAGTAGCTAAGAGAAATTATATCATGAATATTATCAAAGATCAGTTTCAATTATTTGGATTTCACCCTATCGAAACTCCAAGTTTTGAAAATAGTGATACGCTAATGGGTAAGTATGGTGAAGAAGGGGATAGACTGATATTTAAGATATTAAACAGCGGTGATTATTTGAATAAAGTAGATGATGCGCTATACACGAGTAAAGATAGTCATAAAATAATCTCTAAAATTAGTGAAAAAGCGCTTCGTTATGATCTCACGGTACCTTTTGCACGTTATGTAGTACAACATCAAAATGATATTGATTTTCCTTTCAAAAGATATCAAATTCAACCGGTTTGGCGTGCAGATCGACCACAAAAAGGAAGGTTTAGAGAATTTTTTCAATGCGATGCAGATGTTGTAGGGAGTACATCTTTATGGCAAGAAGTTGATTTTATTCACCTATACGATATGGTATTTACAAAACTTAATTTAGAAGGAGTTACCATCAAAATTAACAATAGGAAAATATTATCCGGTATTGCAGAGGTAATTGGAGCAAAAGATAAACTAATTGATTTTACGGTTGCCCTTGATAAGTTGGATAAAATTGGAGAAGATGGAGTGAAAAAAGAAATGCAAGCCAAAGGAATTTCAGAAGAAGCTATCAAAAACGTTAAACCTCTTTTTGATTTTACAGGAGATACAGCAGAGAAGATCACCAAATTGCGTGATCTGTTGGCAAGCTCAGAAGAAGGAATGCAGGGCGTTGAAGAATTACAATTTATTTTTAATGCAATCAAAGAAATTCCTTTACAAAATACAACTTTAGATCTTGATGTGACTTTAGCAAGAGGATTGAATTATTATACGGGAGCAATTTTTGAAGTATCTGCTCCTGATACAGTAAAAATGGGATCCATTGGAGGAGGAGGTAGATATGATGACCTCACAGGGATTTTTGGTATGAAAGATATAAGTGGTGTGGGGATATCTTTCGGTTTAGATAGGATTTATTTGGTTCTTGAAGAATTAGACTTGTTTCCAGAAACTGTTGCTAAACCTACAAAAGCACTATTTATTAATTTTGGCGAAGCAGAAGCGCTTTATTGTTTGAAGGCAGTAAAATTATTTAGAAATGAAGGAATAACTACAGAGTTGTATCCTGATGCTGCTAAAATGAAAAAGCAAATGGGATATGCTAATAAAAGAAAAATTCCATTTGTAGTATTAGCTGGTACTACAGAGATGAGCAACAGTACATTTACAGTAAAAAATATGCAGTCCGGAACACAAGAAGAAGTAAGTTTTGAAGATTTAAAAACCCTTTTACAATAAAAATTTATTAAATTGATAGGTCTAAACATTAAGTAAAATTAAATATTTCATACTCTTATAAATAAAAAACTTATGAAAAATAGCATTCTAATTTCTATTCTTTTAGTATTGCCAGTATTATTATTATCTTGTAAGAAAGATCCAAAGACTGATCGATTAGACGTTGTAGAGGTAGTAAAGGATTCTGTTGAGGTTGTGGAGAAAGTTGAAGAAAAGCCCGTTGCAAAAAAGAAGAAAAAAAAGCCTAGGAAAAAAGCGGTTAAAAAGAACACTACAATGAAAATACCAGGTACTTCTTGGTATACAGATAATGCCGATTCAAAAAAATATATTAGAAATTATGAACGATATGTTGCCAATTATAGAAAGGCTGTTGCATCTCAGGACACCGAAGCTTTTTTCAAGTTGAGTGATGAGAGTAATGCACTTACAAAACAATATAATCAAATGATGTCTAAACTTCCGGGAGAAGAAATCGAAAAGTTGAGTAATTACATGCAAGTAAAATCAAAACAGCTTAATGAGCTGTCAAGCAAAATGTAATATTTTAAAACAGAGTTTTAAATTTTCATATATAACATTTTGTCTATTTATTTAACATAAAAAACTCTAAATATTAATAAAATTGAAGATTTAGAGTTTTTTATGTTAAAACAGTAGTATTGTTAAGTGTAAAATATTCTTAATTTTCAAAGAACTTATAGCGTGTTTTCATGAATTAAGAGTTATAACCTATGATTTTCAGTTGTTAAAAGTAATTTTTTTTGTATCATTGTACACCTGAATTTAACATTGTTTTATGAAAATAAAATTACTCCTACTTGTATGGGCTATAAGCATGCAATCTTTTTGCTTAATTGCAAGTGAAAAAGATACACTATCTACTCGAACAACTAATCCGGTAGAAGAAATTGTAACAAACACCAATTTTGTTCATTTTCCGGAGTTAGATAAAAAATTTCCAATTCAAAAATCGGTTAACATTGTTTCTTCACCAGAATTTACTTTTGATAATATTAAGAGTGAATTCCCGGCAATGTCAAATGATATTGAAAAATCAAAATCAGAAGCTAAAAAGGGATTTAGAGAAATTGACAGTACTGGTCGTTGGATTGGTTCTTTCCGTAATGAGGATATTCAGGTATTGCCGGTAGGAATTAAAAAAACAATAAACGAAGTAGAGTATCAATTAGGTTTTACTAAAGCAGTATTCAATAAAGATTATACAGAGCTTACCGTTTTTGTAAAAGTTATTTTACCTCAATCTGATGATAAAGGATTACCTATAGAGTTATTTTTTGGTGCTAATAATGTAAAATTATCACATCAAGGAGGAATTGTAGGTGATGCTAACTTGGTTTTATTAGGGGATATTTTTATTCCTTTTAATGGTGGGAATTGGTTATTAATTCTCAAAGGAGGATTTGATTATAAAACGGGCAACACACAAAACAGAACTTTTGTGACAATTAATTGTGACGGGGTTAAAGAAATGGGATTGGAAGGTGAAGTACAGTTTTCTCGTAGTATGATAGTACCTGTTGACCCTTCTGGAAAACCACTCCCCGAAAAGGTAAAATACACGGGAGCAGTAAGAGAACCCATATTAATTGATAATAGGGTTAAGGGATCTTTTAGAGCAATCGCATCAGATTGGAATGATCTCATTGTAGAAATAAGTCTTTCTCCTTTTGTATTGGCTGGACAAGAAGATAAATTTATGTTTTCTGTGAATAATGCTGTTTTTGATTTTAGTGACCTAAGAACAGAAAATGTTAATTTCCCTCAATATTATCATGATAAAGGATTATTACAACCCTCGCCAGAAACATGGCGGGGTGTATTCGTTGAATCCCTAAAAATAGGGATGCCAGATGAGTTCGAAACGACAGAAACTATTACTAAAAAAAGTAGAGTAGCTTTTGAAGCAGCTAATTTAATAATAGATAGTTATGGTGTCTCGGGATATTTTGCTGCAAAAAATATAATTCCATTAGAATCTGGCCGAACGTCCGAATCAAAAGCATGGGCATTTTCTGTGGATGAGATAGGAATTGAATTGGCTGCAAATCGACTTGTAGGAGCAGGTTTTGCAGGTCGTGTAGTGTTACCTGTTTCTAAATTGAAAACGGGTCAGGGTCATAATGCAGAGCAATCAAACAAATTAGGACTTGGATATGCCGGTATTATCTCTGAAGATGAATATTCGCTAACCGTATCTACACTAGATACTATAAATTTTGATGTATTTAAAGCTAAGGCTCAGTTATTACCAAATTCTGGCGTAGAACTAGCTGTTCGAGATGGCAAGTTTAGACCTAAAGCCGTTCTTAATGGGAGAATGGCAATTTCTGCCAGCCAGAAAGATTCGATGGAACGGGAAGGTGAAAAGATCGAAGATGAAGAAGGTAAAGACACAAAGAAAACAATACAATTTAAAGGAATAGAGTTTCAGAATTTAGTATTACAAACCGAATCTCCTATTATTAAAGTAGACTATTTTGGATATAAAGATGAAGTTAAACTCGCTAATTTCCCGGTATCTATTGCGAATATAGGATTTAGAGCTAATGATTACGAGGCCGGTATTGAGTTTGATATCATGGTGAACCTCATGAAAAAAGGGTTTGCTGGGGGAGCATCAGTTCGAGTAATAGGAAAATTTGAGGAACAACAACGCCACCAACGTTGGAAATTTAATAGAGTTGAGCTAACTGCTATTGATTTAAGTGCCGATCTGGGAGGTATGAAAATAAGCGGAAGCCTTCAACTTATGGAAGATGATCCCGAGTATGGTGATGGATTTTCTGCAGAAGTAAGTGCCGAATTTGGTAAAATTAAACCCATTACAGCAAAAGCAATTTTTGGTAGAAAAGATTTTAGATATTGGTATGTAGATGCAGCAATTCATGGATTGACTATTCCTGTAGCCCCATCTTTCAACATAACAGGTTTTGCCGGAGGAGCATACTATCGCATGATGCGTAGACCAGAAGCTAATATCACAGAATTTTCACCATCCGGATTATCTTATATTCCAAATAGATCCACCAGTTTAGGAGTAAAAGCTATGGTGTTTGGTAATATAGGTTCTGATGCAGCAGTAGCAATTGGTGCTGGTTTTGAAATTGAGTTTAATAATAAAGGAGGAGTAAATCGATTAGGTTTCTTTGGTGAAGCCTCCGTGATGAAGCCCTTTAAGCTTCCTAATCCAATGGCTAAACTTACAGAGAAACTTGAAGGAATGGTAGGTGATAAATTAGAAGGACAAATTGATAAATTAGTAAAAGGTAAAGATGGTAAAGGAAATGTATTTCTTACAAAAGCCGATACAGAATATAAACCAGAATTAAGTTTAGAAGCTGCTATCAAAGCAAAATTGGGAATGCAGTTTGATTTTGTAAACAAATCATTTCATGCACAATTGGATATTTTTGTAAATGTTGCAGGAGGGATTGTTCAAGGTCGAGCCTCTCAGGGTAGGGCTGGATGGGCTGTTGTTCATATCTCACCAGACGAATGGTATTTTCATATGGGTACTCCTACTGATCGACTTGGCCTTAAAATGGGAGTGGGATCTTTCAGTCTAGAAACAGGTGGATATTTTATGATGGGAGATCGTATTCCAGGTAGTCCACCACCACCACCAGAGGTTGCTGAAATATTAGGAGTTGATGCAGCAGAGTTGGACTACATGCGAGATTTAAATGCCTTAGGCGAAGGAAGAGGTTTTGCTTTTGGTGCTGATTTCAAAATTGACACAGGGGATTTAAACTTTTTGATTTTATATGCACGCTTCCAGGCAGGTGTTGGGTTTGATATTATGCTCAAAGACTATGGTGAAGCCAAATGTGTCGGAAGCAGTGATCCAATTGGTATTGATGGGTGGTATGCCAATGGACAATCTTATGCGTACTTACAAGGGGAACTGGGTATTAATATCAAACTGTTTTTTATAAGAAAGAAAATACCAATTATCAAGGGTGGTGCCGCTGTACTACTACAAGGAAAAGGGCCTAATCCATTTTGGTTCAGAGGGTATGTTGGCGGTTATTACGATCTTCTGGGAGGTTTGGTAAAAGGTAGTTTTAGGTTTAAAATGACCATTGGTAAAGAATGTGAATTAGACAACGCTTCTCCGCTAGGAGGAATTAAAATGATTACGGATCTTACTCCAAAAGATGGGAGTAATGAAGTAGACGTTTTTGCAGCTCCACAAGCTGCATTTGCTATGAAGGTAAACCAGCCTATAGTTATTCCCGAGGATGATGGCGATAAAACATATAAAGTAATTCTGGAACGTTTTAATGTTATTAATGAAAAAGGAGAAGAAATTGTAGGTGAACTAGAATGGGGTCGTATGAATGATCGCGTAACCTTTATCTCTGATGATATATTACCTCCGGATACAAAACTAAAAGTAACGGCAGAGGTGAGTTTTCAAGAACGAATTAATGGAAGTTATGTAACTATCTTAGAAGAAGGTCAAAAAGCTATAGAAACAGAAGAACGTAATTTTGTTACAGGTGGTGCGCCAGACCATATCCCATTACATAATATTCAATATTCATATCCTGTTGTAGACCAACAAATGTTTTATTCTGATGAATATGATAAAGGATATATCCAATTACAAAGAGGACAGGATTATCTATTCGATGATTCTCAATGGAAAAGTACTGTTAAATATGTAGAAGATACAGGAAATATTGCAGAATCAAACTTTGGATATGATAACGGGGATAATAAAGTAGTGTATAAACTTCCAAAAGTAAGTCAGGATACTAAGTATATGATGACTATTGTAAGTTCTCCTAAAGGAGCAGGTACAGCATCTAGAAATCAGACAGCTACAGACAAAACAAATTATGATGAAGAAAATTCAGTAGAGGTACGTAAAAATCAAGCAGAAAGTATAATTAAAGACGGAGAAATAGATCGATTAACCTACGAATTTAAATCAAGTGATCATAAAACCTTTAAGAATAAAATAAAGCAAATTAAAGCAACAGATTACTTTTGGGGTAAAGTAGATTCAAAAGTATTATTTCTAACAAATGGAGTCCAAAATTATGAAGGTTTTGATATTGTAGAATTAGTGGGGAGTAAATATTCTGAAGAGTTGCCATTGGTTTCTGTTGAAGCTGATCTAAAAGATGACTATTTCGGAAAAGACATAGACCCTTTAATATACCAAAAATATGAACCTAATAAAAGTATAACGGTTTCACGGGATATTACTGAATATGGATTTAGACCAAAGAAAGCATTACCAATATTAACCAGTTATCTTACAGGGCTTGAAAATGATGTGTATTTTAATTGGAGAAAATCGAGATTTCCTTATCGATATAATTTAATGGAAATATATAATATTGATTACAGGGATATCTATACCAAAGTTAATAATGCCTATATAGATGGTCAATTACAAGAAGGAGATGAAGCACTAAGCATTTTAGGAAGAACACTGCCTTACATGCGAACAGGCAATTATGATGTAATATTGCAGTATGTACTTCCTGGCAACATAAAAGGAACCAGTTCGTCTTATCGATTTAAAAATCCAATAGAATTTTAGTAGATGAAAATTAAAATATACATATTTCTTTTTCTTACCTATTGTTGTGGTTTGAGTTCTATTTCTCAAACTAATGATACTGATGTGCCAGAAATAATGATACTAGCTAGAGCCCAAACCGGAAAGATTCTCTTACGCTGGGCACCTACTAATGCCTCTGCTTGGATGAAAAACAACAAATATGGCTACACTCTAGAGCGATATACAATCAAAAAGGATGGAAAACTAATTTCACCTCCTAATAAAAAAGTTGTTTTAGAAACCATGCTTGTTCCCGATCCCTTGGAGGCATGGGAAGAAGAAGTAAATAAAAATGATTATGCAGCTGTATTGGCACAATCTTTATACGGAGAAAATTTTGAAGTTGAGAGTATGGAACAAGGTGGTTTGGCACAAATAATTAATAAGTCAAAAGAAGCCGAACAACGATTTTCATTTGCATTGTTTGCCGCAGATATGAACTTCGAAATTTCAAAAAAGGCAGCATTAGGATATGAAGATACCTCTGTAATTGCCGGTGAAGAATATTTATATAGGATTAAGAGTCTGGTGCCGATTGATATATTAAAGATAGAAATGGGATCTGTAGTAATTAATACTACAACATTAGAACCTCTGCCTAAACCCATAGACTTGATTGCAGTGCCAGATGATAAAAATATTCTGTTAACGTGGGAGTATCGCATGTTTAAGTCAGTATTTACATCCTATTATGTAGAACGTTCTGAAAACGGAAAAGATTTTAAAAGATTGGGGGATGATACGCCGTTAGTCAATCTAAATGACAAACCCAATGCTCCAGCCAGAAGGATGTATTATGTAGATACTTTATCCCAAAACGATAAGACATATTACTACAGAGTTAAGGGTATTTCTCCTTTTGGCGAACAAAGCCCACCATCAGAAGTAGTTTCTGCACAAGGAGTCAAAAAATTAGCTGCTGTACCTCATATTTCAAACTATAGATTAGATGATACTGGAGGAGTCGATGTTTTTTGGGAATTTTCAGAAGAAGCAGAAAAGCAAATTACCAAATTTGAATTAATTTGGGCACCTCAAGAAAGAGGTCCTTATAAAGTAGTTAAAACTGATATACCTGTTACATCTAGAACAACTAAATATAAAGACCTAACCCCATCAAATTATTTTAAAGTGATGGCTATTGGTAAA
Source organism: uncultured Aquimarina sp. (assembly GCA_947495425.1). GTDB lineage: Bacteria > Bacteroidota > Bacteroidia > Flavobacteriales > Flavobacteriaceae > Aquimarina. The sequence continues at coordinate 150,657 of CANLYR010000002.1, read as the reverse complement.
AATAATCAAAAAACAACATCGTTCTCAGAATTTGTTCAAACAATAGATTCTATACCACCAGCTGCACCAATGGGGGTTAAGGGAGTTGTGGATACTTTGGGAGTTGTAAACCTTAAATGGGAGGCTAATACAGAAAAAGATATGTTAGGGTATCGTGTTTTTAGAGGGAATCTTGAAAATGAAGAAGTCTCACAGCTTACAGTTTCTCCAATACAGGCAAATACATTTATTGATACAGTACAAATTAAATCTTTAAATAGTAAAGTTTTTTATCAGGTTGTTGCGGTAGATCAACGTTTTAATATGTCTGAATTTTCAGAAAAGCTTGCCTTAAAAAAACCCGATGTAGTTCCGCCATCATCTCCTATTTTTTCAACATACAAAGTGATCGAAGATGGTATCTTTTTACAATGGATCAATAGTAGTAGCGATGATGTGGTATCGCATCAATTGTTTCGTCAAAAAGTTGCTGAAGCTCACAAGGGATGGCAATTGGTCTATAAAACAGATACGATAACAAAATTTACCGATCATACAGCACAATCCAATGCAAAATATAGGTATGCAATTTTTGCTGAAGATGATAGTAAACTTAAATCTGCACCTTCAACACCAATAACTGTAAACTATGTAAATAAAATTAAAAAAGATTTTATTAATGGATTTGCAGCAATTGCTGATAGAGTAAATAAAAATATTACAGTTTCATGGAGGAAAATGCCAAATGAAGTTGTTGAACTAATGGTGTATAAACATAAGAAGGAAGGGAAACCTGTACTCTGGAAACAAATACCTGCCAAAATTAATAAGTTGGTAGATGCTAGTGTAAATCCGGGATCGGTATATGTGTATACAATTAAAGCAATATTGAGTAAAGGGCAATATTCACAAACAAAAGAAGTAGAAGTAAGTTATTAATTGGATTATGGGAAAGAATTTATTTTTAAAACAAATCTTGTTTTTTGTAGCATTTGTAATGTGTGTAAGCGTTAATGCTCAACTTGATTTAACAGGGACTGCTGAGTTTAAACTTAGACTTAATTTGAAACAAAATCAGGGATTTTCTAATTGTAAAGGAAGAGGAGGATTGACTTATGTAGTTTTGAGAGGAAGTCCAGAAACAGAACTTTACAATGATAGATTCAATAATTCTGGAGGTGAATTGCCATTAGGACACATTTTTGATAAGGATGAACGTTTTTTAGAAGTTTATCTATCTGCACAGTCTGCAAAAAAATCAGGAATTGGTTGCCAAAGTAGGGATTATCACAATCGAGAAATTACAATACCTAACAGCTATTGCTTTGAAAGGTCTGGTAAATTAAGTTTTCAGCATGCTAATGATTTTGATTATGATCTCAAAATTTTTCCAGAAATATCTATTCAAGAACCTCCAGCAAATGCATATTTAGAAGATGATAATTTCATCACTATTACTTTACCAAACAATCTTGATGCATCTTATTATAATTGGGAATATTCTGTGACGCAGTCTGATGGTACAGGAGCAAATGATTTTCAACCTTTTAATGAATTTACAAATGGGAGAAGAACCAATAACACACCAACATTACGTATCAAAGGGAAAGAGTTTTTATCATTCGATGATTTAGGTAAGAAGATCAATATTAGAGTAAATCCAAGGTGTAGTGTAGGAAGTACATCAAATGTAATTGATTTAGAATATCTCAGAACTGCTCCATACATACAAAGTGTTGTGCCAAGTCCTACAGCTGTAAGTTGTTATGATTTAGAAGATGCCAGCATAAGATTAACATTTAGTAGAGCTTTTGAGGATAGAGATAAGATAAGTATTGCTATACTAGATTTATCTAAGGCAGAGGGTAATACTTATGATACATTTGTTCAGTACAATAATATAGTAGGAGCAGATCTCGATGCTAATCATAGTTTGTTATTAGAAAACATACCTCCTAGTGCTCAAGGGTTTCAGTCAGAAATTATATTATTTGCACCTGGTTTTTATACCGATGGTACCAATCACTCCAGAAGACTTACTGTAGAAAGACCCAGTCTAGTCACTTTTAATATCACACAGAAAGTGGATATTTGGTGTTATGGGGGTGAAGATGGAGAAATACATCTCGAAGCATCTGGTGGTACAGATAGCGGTTATGAATATACGTATAAAGAAAAAGGATCAACAAAAGCAGATGATTGGTTACCTTTTGCACCCACGTCAACCACACATATAATTAAAAATCTTAAACCTGCGACTTATGAGGTTAAAATTAAAGATAGAAATGGTTGTGTTGCAAAAGTACCAACGCTTAACCCTATCACTAACGAAATAGAACTACAGGATGAACCTTTAATTAGAGAGGCTACTATTGATCCTATAGAAAAAGAACTATCTGTTGATATATTTAAAATCAATGATCCAAGAGCATTCGGTTTTAAAGATGGTAGAATTCAGGCAACCATAACAGGAGGAACATCTTATAGTGATAATCCAGCTTTTGAGAATGGATCGTATAGTTTTGAGTGGATGGATGAAGATGACAATATCATCAATACAACCTCTACAAGGGTTGACGGTGATAACTTTATAGTAGTATTACATAGCGTTGGGAAAGGAAAATACAAGATAATAGTAAGAGATCAAAATTATAATCCGGCAACAAATAAAGAAGGCTGTACAGAAACTAAGAGTGAAATCGAACTAAACGAGCCCGACCCGTTAGAAGTCAAAATTGAAATCCTTAACGAAATTTCCTGTAATATGGATAATCAATATGGTAGAGGACCAGATTTTGAATTTCCTCGTGATCTACTAGATCAATTTCAAGATGGAGCACTAATTGCAACCGTTACCGGAGGAATTGCATTTGATCGCCGTACTAATGCAGACACAGACGAATGTAGAACCTCTTTGCGTGGATATTGCTATCGTTGGAAAAAAGAAGTAGATGGAGTGTGGCAAGAAGTACAAAACTTAGAAAATTTTACTCCGATCAATGATAGTATTATTGTATTTCAAAGCGTAGGAAAATATGCACTTAATATTGAAGATGCAAATGGTATTGAATTAGGAATTTATGAAGAATATACTGTTAACGATGGATCAGATAAAGATGGATCGAGAGAATATAGGTTGACACAACACACAGATAGTATTAGAGATTTACCACAACCCGATAAATTAGAACTTATATTTAGCAGTACCCCAGTTACTTGTACTAGTGGAAATAATGGGACTGTCTCTGTAGAAGCCAGAGGAGGATCTGGAGAATATGAATACGAATGGAATACAAGGGGAGCAATTACACCCTCATTAAGTGATTTATATGCAGGTATTTATAGGGTTACTGTAACAGATAAAAAAGGTTGTGTAGTAAAAGGAGATGTAGAAGTAGAACAACCTAATGGATTAAAAATTGAAGCTACTATAGTAAAAAATCCAACATGTTTTGAAGGAAATGATGGTACAATAACAGTTAATGTTGAAGGAGGAGTAGGCCCATATAAGCTAAGATGGGATACAGGAAGTATCTCAAGTACTATTAATAATTTGAAAAAAGGAGAATATACATTGGAAGTAATTGATAACAATGATTGTAAAGCTTTTAAATCGTTTGTTTTAGAAGATCCAGCACCTATTATTGTCGATATACCCGAAAAAAGAGCATTATGTGCTGACCAATCACTTGTTTTGGATATTGCTATAGAAGATTCTGGCGCAACATACTTATGGTCTGGCGATAATGGATTTACGAGCACCAATGCTACAGTAGAACTTACTGAAGCTAGTCGTTATACTGCCACAATAACTAGTAGTTTGGGTTGTATAGGAATAGCAAGCATAGATGTAAATGTATTTGATACCCCGATAGATGCAGATTTTTTAATTACCACACAAGCCTACGCCAAAGAAGAAATTATTTTAGTAAATGTAAGTGAGCCGATAGGAGAGGTCGTAGAATGGACAATACCTGAAGGAATTGAAGTGATTTCAAAAGATAACGAAAAACTAGTGATGAAGTTTGATAAAGAAGGTGCCTATGACGTTCTTTTGACTTCGCATCAAGGAGATTGTTTTCAAGAGTTTACAAAAACTATTTTGGTACAACCCGAAATTGAATCTTTAATTACTACTGTAACAGATGGGGAGTTTATTGAAGAATTTATTGTGTATCCCAATCCTAATAAAGGATCATTTAATACAAAAATTACTTTGGCAGATGATGCTAATATTACCATAAAAATTATCAATTTAATGTCTGGAATGACCGTGCATGAAAAATCAGCAAAAAACAATAGAGATTTTTTGATAGATTTTTCAATGAGTATGCCATCGGGGATTTATCTTTTGCTTCTAGAAACCCCAGGCGGATCTGAAACAAGAAAACTAGTGTTTGAGTAAATATCTTTTGGCACGCTGAGCTTGCCAAAGTGATCTTTAATTTAAGATGATATAATATAAAATGATTAGCCCTAAATGAATAAAATACTATACATATCAACACTATTTCTGCTTTTGCTTGGTTGTGCCAAAGAAGAGGCTGTTCCTGTGATCGTAGATTTTGATTTTGAAGTATTTAACGACGATTTTTCGATTCCGGTTCAAGTGGTGTTCTTTAATAAAACCGTAGGTGGTGAAGAATTTGAATGGAAATTTGAAGGCGGAGTGCCCTCGCGATCCGTGACTCGTAGTCCTGGTATAGTACAATATGATGAAAAAGGAATCTATACGATCGAACTTTTTTCAACAAACCAAGATGGAGAAAGTGATACTAAAACCATAGAAATACAAATCGATGCTCCGGTAATAATTGATTTTGAAGTCACAAATCTCGTTGATGCTTTCTCGCCTGCAACATTTCTGATGACAAACAACTCAACAGGAGCGGATTCCTTTAATTGGACTTTTGAAGGCGGCATACCCGAAAGTTCTTCTCAAGACAACCCCGGAGAAGTAAGCTTTGCCGAACCAGGAGAACATACGATTCGTCTTGAAATAAGTAATGGTCGTGAAACCTATGATCTTGAAAAAATAATTACTGTAGCACCTTTTTTGATACCAGATTTCGATTTTACCGTAGCTTTTGAAGATGATGATTTTCAAATTCCAGTTAAAACACAGTTTACAAATACATCTGTTAGTGCCACTTCTTACGAATGGAGTTTTGAAGGTGCAACGCCTGCAACTTCATCAGAAAAAGACCCAGAAGTGACGTTTACAACGGCAGGAATTCATGCCATAACATTAATAGCCACCAATGGTAAAGAAACTAAAACTATAAAGCAAACAATTGAAGTATTCCCGGATACAAACATAAGAGTGTTAGAAAACATACAGTTAGGAATAAATACAGCTCATAATACAAATATGATAGGTAGTTTCTATGATATAACCAACCGAAAAGTATATGCCGCCGAAGAAGTTAATTCTGATAATCAAGAATTTATAGATTTAGTGTTTTTTGGGTTGAATCAAAATTTTGTAGAGAATTTCTTTGTAAGTCCAGATGATCTTTCTGAAACTAATTTTCTTGCATTACAAAATGCCAAAAAAACAATCTTTATTAATTCGCAAGAATTAGATAACAGACCCGGTTTTACGCCTCTTACTGTGACTCAATTTGATGGTATGCAAAATGATGCGGCACTACGACCTATAAATATAGAAGAAACAAATCCAGGCTTGCAAGCCTTTGATAGCGATATAGTACCTAGAATTGTATTATTTCAAACGCAAGAAGGAACAAAAGGAGCCATAAAAATTAAAGAATATGTCGAAAACGGACAAAATTCATATATAACAATCGATATTAAAGTACAGAAAAAACCAATTTAATATATAATCATGAAAAAAGTAAACTTGTTTAGAATAGTAGTACTACTGCAAATATGTTGTCTGGCTTATGCATGTTCTAGTGATGACGGTAATGATGGTGTAAATAGTGATTTTGACACTAACGCTCAACTTTCATTAGTAGAAGTAAATGCTACAAGTGTTGAGGTTAATTTAGATAGAAGTTCTATCGCTAATATGGGGATCGGTATTCGTAAACAAGGCGAAACTTCATTTCAATTGGTTTCAGAGTATGGCGCATTTGGAGATACAGGTGCATTTGATGCACTTGAACCTGCTCAAAATTATGAGATGACATTATTAATTAAAGGTTTGGATAAATTTCCTTTTGAAATCTTAAAATTTACGACACTTCCATTTAATGTTATAAATTCTAATAATTCTGAAATCAGAACATATAATATTTTTTCAGAAAAAGGATTTGTACATGAATTTACTCCCGATACATTTAATGATAAAGCAGATTTAAAATTTTATTTTGTCGATGAAGCAGATCCAACAGTAAAAAAAGAATTGAAGCATCAATTTATAGATAATAAAATAACATTTACAGTACCAGAGAATAGTGTTTCTGATACACCATATGAGGAGTTTCATAATTATAACTTAGGGTATCAAGTAGGTAATGGCGATTTAGAATTTATAACAACAACTTCTAATAGCGAAGATTTAAAATTGGTGTACACAGTTTTTAATCCTAACCCTCAAATTACAGAATTACGATCTATAGAGTCACTTTCTGGATGTGGTAGTAATGGTGGGTACGAATTAAATTTTAGAGGTCACTTTTTTAGTTCTTTTGACTCCGTTGATACATATTATGAAAAAAGTACTGCAATCATTACAAGAATCGATGATGGATCAGAATTCATTATCCAAGAAGAATCTTTTGACTGTTTATCTTATGATCGTCTATGGCTTAAAGATCTAATAGAAATGCCATCAGGAATGGTAAAAAAGCATACGGATAAATTAATTAGAATAGGGCACCCAAGAGGTACAACACCGGGAGCTGTATTTGATAGCGGAGACTATAAGATTAAAATCACATTTAGCAAAGACGTTGACGATTTTTTTGAAACTAACGATTTTTCTTTTACTCTGCCTTAACAATAGGATATATGAAAAAATACATCACATATTATATTATAATTCTGGCACTATTGTTTTCACCTCTGGTCAAGGCTCAGGTTTTTCCTGTAAATGCTACACCACAGGTTGTACCGCCATACAGTTTAAAATTATCAGAGTACAGTACAGCAAACACAGATAAGATATTCCTTAATTTGCTGCTTACCGATATTACTGAGTCTAATCGACAAGTGCGGTTAAAACTCTATGTAGAAAACAACGCAGGGTTATCAGTGCAAAGTAATGATGTGGTGATTGGCGCCGCTCCAATATTTGTAGATGGGGGAGTGCCACTACGATTAAGTAATATAGATTTGCAGCCTTATTTTCTATTACAAAATTTGGTTGGTATTAATCCATTGCAGTACAGTAGACCTCTACCCGAGGGGTTTTATGGGTTTTGCTTTGAGGTGTATGATGCCTTATCTGGCAGACAAATATCTAGAAAAAGTTGCGCGCGCGTATATTTGGCATTAGCAAATCCTCCATTTTTGGTAGCGCCAGAGCGCAACGAGATGGTACCCATAAAAAATCCTCAAAATATTTTTTTCACCTGGTCCCCTGGTACTCCGGGCGGATCCCGAATAGAATATGAATTTACATTAACCGAGCTATGGGATGTACAAATGGATCCGCAAGCTGCCTTTCTGGCAAGCAGGCCCTTATACCAAACGACGACACCTAATAATTCATTATTATATGGTCCTGCAGCACCACAATTACTTCCAGACAAGATGTATGGGTGGCGTATCAAAGCAATAGCAACAAATGGTATTAGCGAAACTTCAGTATTCAAAAATGATGGGTATAGCGAGATTTTTCATTTTACTTATACCGATGCCTGCAAAGAGCCTGAATTTGTTTTGTCTGAAGCCAAAGGGCCGACTAGTGAGAAAATATTGTGGCAAGGTGTTGATCATGAACGTTTTAAAATACAGTACCGTAAAAAAGATGCAGAAAATGCAGCTTGGTTTGAGTCGAGTACCGTAAATGAGTATACCACCATCTATAATCTAGAGCCGGGTACAACCTATGAGTTTAGGGTGGGAGGAGAATGTCTTGAGAATGGTGGATATACGTACTCACAGATTTATGAATTTACGACGATTATTCCCGGTGATGAAACATCAACGTATAATTGCGGCATTACCCCAGAGATTGTGATTACTAACCAAGATCCTATAGAAACCTTGGTCATCAATGATGTGTTTACCGCAGGAGATTTTCCGGTAACGGTTAAATCCGTCACTTCAGGAAATGTAGATGCTTCCTCCCCTAACGGGGGAGGTGCCGCAGGCGGAGGGGGCTATTCTGGTTGGGGATATATTGTAGTGCCATATCTTGAGGATACTAAACTTAAAGTAAGTTTTAATGGTATAGGCATAAATACTGATTACCAATTAATCTCTGGGATTGTGTATACCGATTATGATGAGAATTGGGGTGGTGTGGATGATGTTAGTGATGAGTTGCAAAGTTTAGAAGATTTGATCAGTAGTGTTGCTCAAACGATTGATCGTCTTTTAGAAAAAGGGGAAATTACCGAAGAAGAAGCGGAAGCATACAAAGAACAAGTTGAACAAGCGACAGTTGCACAAACGGCTTTGGAGGAAGCCAAAGAGGAGTTGGAGGAAACTGAAGCCACAGAGGATGAAGCGGCAATCGCCGAAGCACAAGAGAACTTATCGGATAGTGAAGAGACAGCCAAAGAGGAACGGCAAGACTTAAGCGATCTAGCGGATCGTCTGAACAGTATTGAGAATGCGAATGATGTGACCCAAAATGGTAGTGTTGTATCCGATGCTTATTTTGATGGAGTCATCCCTTTTTCTACTCCGGATAAAAACATCAGCAACCCTCAGACTGATGGTGCCACTTTATTTACAAATTTGGACGAAGAACCGGAAGATAAGAATCCGGATGGTACGTTTTTCACTTCAGAGACCTTAAAGGCTACTGGTAGCTCGAAACGTTATATCATCACCCGCTCCAATATAGGCGATGAGCTTGAGAATAATGAAGAGTACCAAAGCATAAAGAACCAGATGTCCAATTTGGGCGATGACCAGTTCTTGCTTTGGATCCATTATGACTTTAAAGAGAACAAAGCCAAGTACAAAGTAGCTTTTGAAGGGTTGTATTATTACGATCAGATTGCCCAGAACGAACTGGTACAACTCTACAATTCAGTCCTTAATTTTGATATACGAGGGAGTATAGGGACGGCTATTGTAGCCACGGCGGAGTATTTTGATACGTTACTTTTGGAATTCAAGGACTATGCCCCGTTTATGAACGAGGAGTTTTTAAGTTCCGGGTATACCACCTATGAGCTGTTGCAGATGGTAGTAGAGTTTGTCAAAAACTGTGGTAAAGGGTACGCAACTCAAAATAGTGGTCTTGTACCCCGTTGTCTATGGGATCAGAACATCAATCCAACGGTTGCCTATCAAGCGGGCTTTATAGATGGAGCTTTTGAGATTGCTGAAGTAGTTTGGCAGGCCAGCGAGTTCTTTAGTGCCTGGACACCGACTAATCCGTTTTTCTATAGTAGCAACGCTGAAAAGATACGCCAGCAGACCATCGATATCGTCCTAATGATCAAAAAGCTGGATGATCAGGATATATTGATGAGCACGGTCTGGGATGAAGTGTCGAAATCCTTTGGGGAGTATGTTGATGAGACCGTGGCTCTTACCCCACAAGCAAGATACAACCAGGGCAAACTGATCTTTGAGGTGGTCTCCTTTTTCTTTGGTGTGGGAGAAGCAAAGGCATTTTTAAAGACAGGCAAACTAACCTCTAAAACATTAACGGCGCTCAAAAACCTTCCAAAATCGTATGCCAAACTGGTAAGAGGGCTACAGAGTTCGGTCAAGGTGGTGATCAAGCGTATTGATGATACCGCCTCAGCTATCATAGTAGAAGGTCAACAGATTGCTCGGATGACCAAGGATAAATTAATTATCTTAGAGAAAGCATTCCTTGAGAGTTTAGACGAGAACCTGCAACCGGTAGGGCAATTAGTTACCCCAGATGGAATGGTTTTGCAACTTGATGATGGGCGGAGTATCTCTGATCGTATCTTAAGCATCGTTAAAGATACCGGTGGGAAGTATAAGGCTGCGGTTGGGAAATTAGACAATATTCCATCATATGTTAAAAAATTCTTGAATGACGATATCGTAAAGGACTTTAGACAACAAGTCATAGATGAAGACTTGTTAAATGAATTTCCTATGTTGTCTATTGATGAACTTACCGCTATAAAAACTTATACCAGTGATGTAAGCAGGAATGGAAAAGAAATTTATTTGACCTTAAATGAACAATTACGGTCAAACAATCTAGATGATTTTAGTAAAGGGTTGAATGAATTGTTGAGTAGCGCATTATCTAAATTAAATAAATTTGATGGAAAATTAGTTTTTCGTGGAGTTTATGGAGAGGAGGCAAGAATAGCAAAGTCTTGGAAGAAAGGCGATGAAATCATATTTAAAGATTATAAATCCTCGAGTATAAATGAAAATATTGCTCAGCAATTTTCAGGCGATGTATTGTACGAAATTTCAAACCCAAAAGGATATAATATTTGTAATATATCATGTTTAAGAGGAGAAGTAGAAATAATATTCAAAGCAGGATCAAAGTTTGAGGTCATAGACCTATCATATTTGCCAAGGCTCACAGAAAGTGATCCAATTATCAAAGTAATAAAATTAAGCTTAAAAGAAAATTGATGATGGATAGACAGATTGAATTACTTAAAAAACGCATTGCTTCAATTGAGCAAGAAAAAATGTCAGTTGACGATAGTGAATATGCAAATTTCCTTGATTTAGAACAGAGAGTTTATAAACGAATTGTTGGTAACCTTGAGTTTCAGGCTGTTTCACCTATTGAGAGGCAAGCAGAAAGGATAAATATTTTGGCTACAATTAAAAAAACAAAAAACATTGACAATATTTCCTTACAAAAAGATACAATTTTTATTTACGAGCAGATTATTACTGCATTACCTTACATAATTTCACTCAATTATAATAGACATAACTTGTTAAAAGACTTAGAAATGAAGTGTTATAAAATATTGGAGGATATAGATCTAAACAATGGAAACAAGCCAAAAAAGATTAGTTCATTTTCGGAATTAAAGGATGCTTTTAAAGGTTATTTTAAGAGTAAACCGAGTAACATAGACTTATTTAAAGAAAACTATTCCAATATCGATAAGTTACACAATAACTTAAAAAATTTTTTGTAAATACCTAAAACGCTTGAAATTTGTAAATATATTTTGTTAAGTTTTTTTACTAATTTTAAGAATACGCTTGTCTAGTTTTATGATCTTTAATAGATATATCGATAAGGTAAAAACCCCCGCTAGCGCCCGAATCCTTTCGGGTGCCTTTATTAGTAAGCTATAACAATTTAAAATACTAACATAAGGATAAGTGGTTTGACTTTTTTATTAAGTAGTTTTACATTTTAGTTTAATCGTGAGTAGAAAATATAAAATTCATAATAAGTCAGGATTATATTTTGTAAGTTTTGCTACAGTATATTGGATTGATGTATTTACACGACAAGAGTATTTCAATGTTTGGTCGAAAGTATATCTTATTATAGAAAAGAAAAGGGGATGGAATTATATGCGTATTGTTTTATGCCAAGTCATGTACATTTTATTTTTCTTTCTACTAAAGAACAACCAATGGAATTGCTAAGAGACTTTAAGCGATATACATCCCTGCTCTGGCAAAGTCTCCTTACTTTGCAGAACAGCCAAAAATGTCAGGATGAAGATTTATAAAAAAGTATGATAAAAAAAATAGTGTGAGAGCAAATTTTTAAATATAAATAAAATACTATATTTGCTTCACAAATTATTAAATCCAAATTTACTTTAACTTAAAACTAAAATTATGAAAAAATTATTTTTTTGCTTAACAGTACTAGCTACTGTATTATTAACGTCTTGTGGTAGCGATGATGATGGTGGAGGTCAAGATGCTATTGTTGGTACTTGGGAACTCGCTTCTAGAATTAATATTGAGAATGGTTCTCAAAGTGTTGATGATCTAGGTTGTGAAGCAAAAGAGCCTATTACATTTAATACTGACGGTACATTTGTATCAACAGATTTTGATATAAATAACGAAGGTGATTGTGTTGAGTTAGATAAGACTGAAGGAACATGGGAAAATTCAGGTTCTGGAATTTATACTTTTTCAGGAGTAGAAATAGAAGTAAGTTTTAGCGGAAATAGCTTAGTGACAGAATTTGAAAGTGAGGGTATAGTAACACGTACTACATATACTAAAAAATAAGAACATAGATTGCAAGATTAGAAACCACTCTTTCTTAAGAGTGGTTTTTTTTTTGCTCAAACTTTTAGGATGTATCAAGTAATTTTGATTTCCATATCATCCAGAAGACAATCAGTTTCAAGAACTTTTTGTTGCTAAAGCTACAATATCTGTTAATATAAATCAAGCGTATATTTTCGATCTAATAACTCAAGGTTAAAACCATAATTTTAGAGTGGTTTTTTCTTTGAAGTTATCTTAAAATTTTGTTATTTCGCGCATTCAATTTCTTTGTTATGAAGAAGTTGGAAGTATTGGACCTAGATAATTTTTGAATACAACCTACTAATGCAAAACATTTGAGAAAACTACTACTAGTGTTCTTAGTATTACCTTTTGTGTCTTTCGGTCAAACGTTAGACTACGAAGCAATTACCAAAAGCAAGCCTTTTAAAGTTAGTGGTCAGGTTTCTGCTAGTGGTGTGTATTATACCTCAAATCAAAATAACAACAGAGCACCATTTACTTATTTTTTGCAAGGAGCACTCAATATTAGTATTTACAGTTTCTCTTTACCTATTTCTTATAGTTTTTCTAATCAGGGAGAAGATCTTGGATATCAGTTACCCTTTGATTTTAATCGTATTAGTTTGCACCCTAAATATAAATGGATAACCGGGCATATCGGTAATGTAAATATGTCATTTTCTCCATATACACTTAATGGTCATCAATTTACAGGAGGAGGAGTTGATCTTACACCTAATGGTCCTTTAAAAATAAGTGCAATGGCAGGTGAATTACTCAAAGCAACAAACGATGATGATGATCCAAGAACAGTACCGGCATACAGTCGTATGGGATATGGGCTTAAAACCAGTTTTGAAAAAGAACGTTATAAAATTGGAGTTATAGGGTTTTATGCCAAGGATAATCAAAATTCTATAGATTCGATTCCAGAAGCAAAAGAAGTATTACCACAAGAAAATTTGGTCATAAGTTTTGAAGGAGAAGTCAAGTTAGGAAAAAGTTTTAGTCTGGAAGCAGAATATGCTTCTACAGCAATTACAAAGGATACCAGAGCCGAAAAAACAGACCTTTCTGAAGTCTCTCCTATAGCTACCTTTTTTAACAATCGCGCTTCAACAGAATATTACAATGCTTTACGTACTCGATTAGGATATGCCATAGGACGTATAAATCTTGGTCTCGGATATGAGCGAATAGATCCAGGGTATGAAACCTTAGGAGCCTATTTCTTTAATAATGATTTCGAAAATATTACTATTGATGCTTCTAATTCTTTTTTTAAGGATAAGCTTACATTAGCAATCAACATAGGGTATCAACGAGATGATCTCGATGGACTTAAAGCTAATAATACCAATCGTACTGTAGGTTCACTAAATGCAACACTAGCCCTAACCGAGAGATTAAATATAACAGGATCATATTCAAATTTTTCTACATTTACTAATATCAAACCTAATCAGTTTGATGATATTAATGATGCCGATTTACTAGATGAACAAGTTGAAGAATTAGATTTTAGGCAATTATCGCAAACAGCCACAGTTTCTGTTAATTATTTATTGTCAAATAAAAAAACTGCTTCACAAAACCTGAATCTAAATTATTCATTAAATGATGTTACTAATAAGCAAGGAGGGATCGTTAGACTTGGTGATGCCTCTACTTTTCATAATATGAATATTGGTCATACGATCGATTTTTCTGAACAGAGTTTGAGTATTACAACTGCACTTAACGGAACTTACAATACAATTGGAAGAGATGAGACGACTACATGGGGACCAACCTTGAGTGTTGGAAAACGTTTTTTTGAGAAAACATTAAATACCAGACTTTCTGCTGGCTATAATAGTTCAAATAGTATTTCTGCAAAAACAAATGTTACAAATTTTAGAGGTGCTATTACCTACACACTCTTAGAACAACATAATTTTAATCTAAATGCAATACAACTTTTTAGGAATGGTGGTAATAATGAAGGCTTAAGCGAATTTACTGCTACCTTTGGATACAATTATGCTTTTGGGTTAAAAAAACCTAGAATTAATTTAAAAAAGAAACCTAAAAAACCCAAAATAGAAAACGATTCGGTTAGAATTCAGTATAGAAAATATCGTTTTGAAGGATTGCCAAAAGATATTACACCTCAATTACTAGCACTACCAGAACAAGAAGGTTTTGCTCATATCATTAAAGATCAAAAAGGAGAGTTAAATGAATTGGCAGAGCAACTTAAGGAGACAGAAGAAAAGGATAAACGTGTTTACAAAGAAATAGGGATCAGTTACCTTAAAGCAATGGACACTTATTTTGATTTTGCAGAGTTCTACAATGAAAAATTATATGAAGCGTACCTCAAGCTAGTGCAAGAGGCTAGAGAAATAGATCGCCAAATACGAGATGAATATACAGTGCTAAGTGCAAGAATTAATAGTGCAGAAGAAAAAGATCCAGAAGATCTAGAGCGCCAAAAAGTATTAGAAAAACGATACGAATCTCATACGGTGCTTTTAAAATCTCTAATAAAATGGAACCTCAAATCATCGGACATCGAAAACCCTGAAGGTGATATTAAAGCACTAAAAAGGCGTAATGCATCAAAAGTATTCTCGATGTATCAGAATGAAAAGTCTGAAGATCATATTATCAAGTTTATTGAAATACGACTAGCAGACATGTTTCATAAACTACTAAAAGAATAATGATTCAGGGGATTTAAAATTATTGATTGTTCGATGTACAAGTACTATAAAGTATATTTAAAAAATTGATTATAATTTTTTTCTGTATTCATTGCTTCTTTTTTGTTATCATAAAATTCTAGATACACTACTTTCCATGGTCTATATTTTTTAGTAAATCCTTTGTTGGATAGTTCATTATGAGATTTAAATCGACTAATCAAGTTGGTTGTATAGCCAGTATAGTGTATTTTGTGTTTTTTAGAATATAATATGTAAACTACGAATGTGTTCATTTTAAGGGATAAAAAAATGCGCCCTAAGACGCATTTTTAGTTACTACCGCACATATTATTTTATTGTAGCGAGAGGGGGGCACGATCCCCCGACCTCTGGGTTATGAAT
The DNA here is from genome assembly GCA_947495425.1 of uncultured Aquimarina sp. Lineage (GTDB taxonomy): Bacteria > Bacteroidota > Bacteroidia > Flavobacteriales > Flavobacteriaceae > Aquimarina. The sequence continues at coordinate 135,262 of CANLYR010000002.1, read as the reverse complement.
CCAACGCTCTAACCAGCTGAGCTACCTCGCCAAATAGATGCTACATTCGTAATAAATGCGGGTGCAAATATAAAAACAAAATACAATGTCACAAACAATAATGGTATAATTAATTTTTTTTTCAATGTCCTTTTAAAGTCGACAATTAATCTATATATTGGCTTATCAACAATTAATGATATGTCTGAAAAAACAAAGTATGAACTTGAATTTGTGGTACAGTCATCACCACAGTTATTATATCAATATATTTCTACTCCTTCTGGGCTCTCTGAATGGTTTGCCGACAATGTAAATTCAAGAGGTGAACTCTTTACATTTATTTGGGATGATTCTGAAGAAGAAGCAAAGCTGTTAAGTAAGAAAAGTGGAGAACGCATTAAGTTTAGATGGGTTGCAGATGAAGATGATGGGAATGATTATTTTTTTGAATTGCGAATACAGGTAGACGAGATAACCAAAGATGTCTCTCTGATGATAACTGATTATTCTGAAGACGATGAGATCGAAGAAAGTAAAATGCTTTGGGATAATATGATAAGTAACCTTAAGCAAGTATTAGGTTCTGCATAATTGCTCTTTTCTTTATAAACTTTATTTCCCCATCCTACAAAAGTGTATGGGACTTTTTTTATGATCAATATTAATGGAAATTTGTTAGAAGATGATAAGGCTACTATGGCTATCACTAACAGAGGATATACATATGGAGATGCTTTATTTGAAACAATTAGAGTTAATTCTGGTACTATTTTATTTTGGGAGGATCATTACTTCAGGTTAATGGCTTCTATGCGAATCCTTAGAATGCAAATCCCAATGCAGTTTACTCCCGAGTTTTTAGAAAAAGAGATCATTGACATCATTACAAGAAATGGTATGATAGATGCATCTGCAAGAGTAAAAGTTATAATCAATAGAGAAGAAGGAGGTAGGTATACACCTACCACTAATGAAATAGAGTATACTATATCTACATCGAAGTTAGATACTACATTTTATACGATACCAGAAAAGACAAACGAAGTAGCCCTTTTTAAAGATCACTATGTGGCTACTGATTTACTTTCTACATTGAAGTCTAATAATAAGTTAGTTAATATTTTGGGTGGTATTTTTGCTCAGGAAAATGGGTATAATAATTGCTTATTAATGAATTCTAATAAGATGATTATTGAAGCATTAAATGGAAATTTATTTCTTATCAAAAACAATACAATCAAAACTCCTCCTTTGTCTGATGGATGTCTGAAAGGCATTTTACGAACTCAACTATTGAGGATTCTTGCAAAATTACCCGAATATGAAGTCGATGAATCTTCGATTTCTCCGTTTGAATTACAAAAAGCAGATGAGCTATTCATAACCAATGTAGTTACCGGGATAGTACCTGTCACTAAGTTTAGAAAAAAAGAGTACGATACCAAAATTAGTAAGAGGTTATTAGGGATATTAAATACAAGAATTAGATTAGGATCTTAATTAAATGTTGGGTCTTCTGGTGCATTGGACCAGAGTAGATACTCACCTCCTAATTCAATCATTTTCTCTTTCCAAAAAGTGTCATATGATTTACCAAAAATGTTTTTTTCGTAGTTGTTCTCTACAATTACCCATGAATTGGCTTCTAGCTCTTGATTTAGTTGTTCTGAGTCCCATCCAGAATATCCTAGGAAAAACCGAATTTCACTAGCAGTAATTTTATTCTCTGCTATCAACTTAGATACAATAGTAAAATCTCCTCCCCAATATATGCCACCTGAAATTTCTACACTATTAGGAATCAAACCTGGGATTTTGTGAATAAAGTATAAGTTATCCTGCTCTACAGGACCACCATTGTATATTTTAAATTCTGCCTCGATATCAGGAACAAGATCAGCTAGAGAATAATCCAAAGGCTTGTTCATTATAAAACCGATAGATCCTTGCTCACTATGATCAGCTAGAAGTACTACCGAGCGATTAAATGATACATCTCCAATTATGGAAGGCTCAGCGACTAACAGATGTCCTTTTGAGGGTTGAAGTAATATCATATAGTGCTTTGTTTATCTTAAAGCTAAATAATTATTTCTAATAATCAAAGAAGTTGAACTACTTTTATGGTTTTAGCATAAAAAAAGCCCCCAATTTAGGGAGCTTTCAAATAATATCGAAAACGGACTGATTAATTTACCGAACTTGATAAATCTGCACCAGCCTTAAACTTCACAACGTTTTTAGCAGCGATTTTGATAGTTTTTCCAGTTTGTGGGTTTCTACCTTCTCTTGCAGCTCTTCTAGAAACTGACCAAGATCCAAAACCTACTAAAGAAACACGTCCCCCTTTTTTAAGAGTTCCTTCAACGTTTCCTAAAAAAGATTCTAAAGCTTTTTTAGCCGCTGCTTTAGTGATTCCAGCGTCAGCTGCCATTGCATCGATTAATTCTGTTTTGTTCATAATTCTGTTTTTAAATTAATTGTTGGTTAAACCAATCTTATGTTAAACGCTCTACAAATTTATACGGATTTATCATTCATGCAAGGAATAGCCCCGTAAATACAGGGATTTGTTGATAACTCAGGGCGATTGTTAATAAACAACGGTCTTTTTTCTCAATTTTTAAACCCTTGCGACACCTCAGTTTTAGGTCATTTTTGCATCTCTGTAAAAAGTATACCCATTCAATAATGCTTTAGATTCCATTGCTTTTTTTCCAGGAAGCTGAAGTTTCTCTATACTAATGTATCCATTTTTTACTGCTACTTTAATATAGGAGTCTTCTACAATCACTTTACCAATATCAAAAGCATGTACTTCATCTATGGGCTTAGCTTTGTATATTTTTATGTTCTCACTTACTCCTTTATTATATAATTGACACCAGGCTGCAGGGTAAGGACTCAATCCTCTGATAAGGTTGTTAATTGTCGTTATGTCTTTTTCCCAATCAATCTTGGTATTTTCGCGATTTAGTTTATATGCCGTTTTAAATGTAGTATCTTTTGATTGAGGTTCAACAACTATGGTGTCATTTGCTATACCTTGTATGGTTTGTATCACGAGTTGTGCTCCTTCTGTCATTAATTTGTCATGAAGTATCCCAGCTGTATCGTTATTATGTATTGCTACTTCTTTTTGAAGTATAATATGTCCGGTATCTATCTTTTCATCAATAAAAAAAGTAGTTATACCTGTTTTTTGTTCTCCATTCATAACCGCCCAGTTTATTGGTGCTGCACCTCTATAATCGGGCAATAAAGATGCATGCAAGTTAAAAGTTCCATAGTCTGGCATATCCCATACCACCTTGGGGAGCATTCTAAAGGCAACAACTACATTTAGATTTGCATGTAGAGACTTCAACTCGGCTATAAAGCTTTCATCTTTAAGGTTTGTGGGTTGTAGTATAGTAAGCTGTTGTGATAAAGCATATTCCTTTACTGCTGAAGCTTTAAGTTTTCGGCCTCTACCTGCGGGTTTGTCGGGAGCAGTAATAACACCAACTACCGTATAGTTATTTTCAATAATCGCTTTCAGAGTTTCTACGGCAAAGTCCGGAGTCCCCATAAATATAATTCGTAAGTCTTTCATTATCTTATACTAATTGATAGTTGTTGTCGTGATTTATTTTTATAATTTGATGCTCTGTCATCTTACGTAGTACTTCTAATGCTAATACTTCTGGATACTGTAATTCTGATATCAAATCTCTTGAAGATAATTTTTTTTCTCGTAAAAGCCTTGTAATATCTTGCTGAATTTGATTTACATCAAACGTTTCCTTGCTTTCTTTTTTTGCAATACAAAAGCTACAAATACCGCAATCACTTGTATTCTCCTCACCAAAATAGTGTAATAGTAATCTACTTTTGCATGTTGTAGTGTTTTCTGTAAATCGTAATATGGCTTCTACTTTTTTTATTTTGGCCTTATTTTGTTCTATGAGGTGATGTTTTATTTTATTTATGGTGTGATCATCTTCTCTTGGAACAAGGAATACAAGTTCGGCATCAAAATTCTTATGATTAAATTCGATGAGTGCTGTGTCTTGTAACTTGTTTAAGACTGTTATTACTTCTGTTTCGGGTATTTCGATTTTTGAAGCGATTAGCGGAAGGTTAACATGTACTTCTTCATCAAAAATACCGCTATATGTTCTTAATATAGCTTTAACAACTAATTCATACTGTATGTTGTTTTTCAAAAAATCTAAAAGTTGGTTTCCAGTTACAAGAACATGTATTGTGCTCTTTTTAGTAAATCTTTGTACAAACCGTAATACTCCACAACGATCTAAAAATTGTAATGTGTTATAAGTAATTAAGGTATTTAAGTCGTACGTTTTGCAAAAAGAATTAAAACTAAAATCATGGGTAGTTTGTTCTCCTTCGCCGTAGGATATCCTAAAATAGTTACACAACTTACGATATACTAATTTTACTGCACTAATATTGGGTAAAACCTTTATAAATTGATTATTTAATCGAGTGGTGTCATTTTGATTTTTTAAAAGAAATGCAAAAGATGGTAAACCATCACGTCCTGCTCTTCCGGCTTCTTGAAAATAACTTTCTATACTTTCAGGCACAGTATAATGAATAACAGTGCGCACATTGGATTTATCGATGCCCATACCAAAAGCATTAGTGGCCACCATAACGCTCATTTCTTCTTTTAGCCATTGGGTGAAACGTTTTGTCTTTTCCTGTGAATCTACACCACCATGATAGTATGTAGCATTAAAACCATTAGCGTTGAGAAGATCATTTAGCTCTATGGAAGATGCTCTATTTCTAACATATACAATCGAAGTTCCCGGGTATTTTTTAAGAATTTGTAGGAGCTTATAATTTTTATCTGCTATGTGTTCTACACGATATCCCAAATTAGATCTGAAAAATGACTGTCTGAAAATATTGGGTTGAAAAAGATCTAATTCACTAATAATATCATTAACAACTTTGGTTGTGGCTGATGCTGTTAGCGCTATTATCGGAACCGTTGGATGTAATTCTCTAAGAATACTAATTTTTTTATACGAGGGTCTAAAATCGTTTCCCCATTGTGAGATACAATGCGCTTCATCCACTGCAATGAGGTTAATATTCATTTTTTTTAACCGTTCTCTTACTAGGTCTTGCTGAAGCCTTTCTGGTGAAAGGTATAAGAACTTATAATTTCCATAAATACAATTGTCAAGTAATGTATCTAATTCAGAATATTTAATTCCGCTTGGTAGTGCTATGGCTTTTATACCTTTTTCTTGCAGCTGTTGTACTTGATCTTGCATTAATGCAATCAACGGAGAAATAACAATACAGATACCTTCATTGAGTAAAGCAGGGATTTGGAAACAAAGTGATTTTCCGCCTCCGGTTGGGAGCAAAGCAAAGGTGTCATTTCTTTCAGAAACCGAATTGATTATTTCTTCCTGTAGCGGTCTAAAACTATCATGTTTCCAATAGTGTTGTAGTATTTGAAGCGACGATGTCATCAATCTAAACTATAGTATTAAGGATAAAGCCGTTACGTTCTTCTACAGTTCCAAAGGGTACAATAGTACAATTGTATCCTAATTGGGTATAGGTTTCTAGTAAATGAAGATGAATTTCTTTGGCTTGCTCAAAACTTTCATAACGTTCACCGTCTGATACATAGATTTCTTCCCAGGGAGGTAATAAAAATATGTGATCATATCGATGTTTTTTACATACGCTTATAAAATGATCTTCATAAGGCTGGTTAAAGTAATTCATATACGCCAAAACATCCGGAATGCCTCTATCATAAAAAAGAATATCACTGTTTGTATGGATAGCATCTTTAAACTGTTGCACTCTGGCATTTAAAATTTTTGTATTAAACTCATATGGATCTGAAACAGATACAATAGGATTAGAGACTATAGGAGAAGCACCATCATTTTTTTTGGCTTCTTGAGTCATGGTGCGTATCACCTCATGAAAACAAAAGAACTTAGATTCTTCAAGTTTAATAATGATTGATGTTTTTCCTGTTCCCGGTGCTCCGGTGATTACGATTCTTTTCTTTGTCAAAGGAATAATTTTGTTACAAATCTCGTGATTATATAATGAATTTAAAAATCGGATGATCAGAAGTATAAAGGTCTGTTAAAGTTGAAGTCGTAACCTGAATTTTTAGTAACTTCAATAGCAATTCACCTGCATTTTATTTATTTAGACTAGTTAAATATAATATTTAAAACTTAAACTCATGCCCATTTTCGATTTAAAAATTAATGGTCAGTCTCACGCTGTTGATGCAGACCAGGATACACCACTTTTGTGGGTGCTAAGAGATCATTTGAATATGGTTGGTACAAAATTTGGCTGTGGTATTGGTCAATGTGGCGCTTGCACTGTTCATGTAGATGGATCAGCAACCAGAAGCTGTTTACTTAAGGTTTCTATGGTGCAAGATATGGAAATTACTACTATAGAAGGTATATCGGATAACGCATCACATCCTGTGCAACAAGCCTGGAAAGAAATTGATGTGCCACAATGTGGATATTGCCAAGCTGGACAAATAATGTCTGCTACGGCTTTTCTCAATCAAAACACCAATCCCAGCAAATCAGACATCAGAGATGCTATGAGTGGTAATATTTGTAGATGTGCTTCTTACAACAGAATAGAAAAGGCCGTAGAACTTGCAGCCAGTAAAATGAGTTAACTTATCTAAACCCTCAGAAAAATGAAAAATATAGGATCACCTTCCTTTAGTAGAAGGTCGTTTATAAGAACATCAGCTCTTGCTGGTGGTGGAATGTTAATTGGGTTTAACTTATTTCAAGCCTGTAAGCCTGAAGCAACACCTCCCGTAGATATTTCGCAGTTGAATTTCAACGATTTTAATGCATTTATAAAAATAGCTGATAACGGAATGGTAACCATCTTTTCACCAAATCCAGAAATAGGTCAGGGTGTGAAAACAGCTATGCCTATGCTTATAGCAGAAGAATTAGATGTCGCCTGGGAAAATGTTCATGTTGTGCAAGGAGCTTTGGATACCAAGAATTTTACACGGCAAGTTGCGGGAGGAAGTCAATCGATACGACAAGGTTGGGAACCATTGCGACAAACAGGTGCAACGGCTAGGCAAATGTTGATTAACGCTGCAGCTGCCAAATGGGGAGTAGATTCATCTGAATGTAAAACAGAAAATGGTGTCATCATACATGCTAATGGCGATAGACTTGGATATGGAGAAGTTGTAAAAGAAGCGGCTGCATTAAAAGTGCCAGAGAATATTACTTTAAAAGATCCTAAAGATTTTAAAATTATAGGAACAGATGCTAGTAATGTTGATGTAGATAAAATTATCACAGGAAAACCTCTGTTTGGTCTGGATTATAAAGAGGAAGGCATGATGTATGCCGTAGTATTAAGACCTCCCGCTTTTGGTAAAAAAATAGCAGATTATGATGATACAGATGCCAAAGCTATTTCTGGGGTACAGGAAGTGATTAAATTTGGAGATAAAATTGCGGTTTTGGCCAAAGATACCTGGACAGCTATGAAAGGAAGAAATGCCTTGAAAGCAAATTGGACATCTGATGCGAAGTTGGAAAATACGGAGGAACATGATAAAATACTTACCGATCTGCTCAATGGAAAGGAGTTTAAAACCTTACGAGCTGATGGAGATGTTAATAAAGCATTTGCGGCAGCAGACAAAATAGTAGAGAGAACCTACGAATCTCCATTCCTGCCTCATAATTGTATGGAACCTATGAATTTCTTTGCCGATGTATCTGCAGAGAAAGTTCGTCTAGTAGGACCTATACAAACACCAGAACGTACGGCAAGCAGAGTTGCAGAGTTATTAGAGCGTGATGTTAACGATATTTCTGTAGAAATGACAAGAATGGGAGGTGGCTTTGGTAGACGCTTATATGGAGATTTTGCATTAGAAGCCGCAGAGATTTCAAAAATCGCTCAAAAACCAGTTCAGGTAATTTACTCACGTGAAGATGATATGTCTGCAGGAATCTATCGCCCATCAATAAAATATAAAATTAGTGCGTCTATCAAAGATGATAAAATTACTGGGTACCATCTCAAAGAGGCGTCGGTGAATTCAAATATGTATGGGCTAATTCCTAACTTTTTCCCGGCAGGTGCTATAGAAAATTATCAAGTTGATGTAGCAAGTTATGACAGTAATATTACTACAGGTGCCTGGAGAGCGCCATATACGAACTTTCTGTCATTTGCAGAACAAAGTTTCTTTGATGAAATAGCAGAAATTCTTGAAGAAGACCGAATAAAGCTTCGCTTGGATTTACTTCAAAAAGTAAAAGGTACTACAGATGAACGAATTCAATATTCACCAGAACGATTAGAAAAAGTGATACAAGTTGCTGTCGATAAATCAGGATGGGGTAATGCAAAAGAAGGAGTTTATCAAGGGTTTAGTGCGTATTATTGTCATAATACTCATGTGGCAGAAGTGGCTGATGTTGTGCTTGAAAATGATATCCCAGTCGTGAAAAAAGTAACGTGTGTCGTAGATTGCGGAATTGTAGTCAATCCACTCGGTGCAAAAAACCAAATAGAAGGAGGGGTTATTGATGGTGTAGGTCATGCAATGTATGGTGATTTTTCGTTTAAAAATGGAGAACCGCAAGACAAAAACTTCAATACCTATCGTTTGATTAGAATAAATGAAACCCCGGAGGTCGAAACTCATTTTATAGAAAGTGATATAGCACCTACCGGACTTGGTGAACCAACATTACCACCGGCAGGAGCTGCAGTAGCAAATGCAATCAAAGCTGCCAAAGGTATACGCCTATATAAGCAACCGTTTATTAAGCATATGAAAGCAAAAGCTCCATTAGGATAGCATGGTATGACGCACGAATTCAAAGAAATTATTGCATCTTATGTTACTGCTAGACAGCAGGGTATATCTGCTGCTATGGCTACTGTAGTAGATGTAGAAGGATCTTCATATCGAAGGCCTGGAGTCGGTATGCTTATTCTTGAGAATGGAGAAGTAAAAGGCGCAGTTAGTGGAGGGTGTGTAGAAAAAGAAGTACGTAGACAAGCACAATCAGTTTTTGAGTCAGGGATTCCAAAAATTATGACCTATGATGGTCAATATAGATTAGGTTGTGAAGGAGTGCTATACATTCTGATAGAAATCTTTGAGATCACCAGAGATGCTATTCATGGTATTCAAGAACAACTAAAATCGAGAAATACTTTTGAAATAAAATCATTCTACAATAAGAAAGATAAGAGCTATCCATTTATGGGATCAATAATTCAATTTGAAAATGGTGCGAAGTTTCGTTTCTCAGATAGCGTTGATACGAATTTAATCCAACAAGAAACTTCTTTATTGTGTTTTCAGAGAGCAATGCTGCCATGTTTTCGTCTTATAATCATAGGAACAGAGCATGATGCTGTAGTGCTTTGTAAAATAGCTTCAATTACAGGTTGGGAGGTTGAAGTAGTTGCTTCACCCAAAAATCCTAAGCGATTAGAAAATTTCCCTGGAGCAAATAAGATTATTAATCATTCGCCAGAAGATTTGATAATTCAAAATGTAGATCATCAAACAGCAATCATTCTAATGAATCATAATTTTGCCAAGGATCTGTTATATCTACAAGCAATAAAAGGTGTTAAACCAGCTTATTTAGGCTTACTTGGCCCTGCACGGCGGCGGGAGAAGCTACTTTCGGCTTTTATAGAGTATGCTCCAGAGGTTGCAGATGAGTTTATGGATTCTATACATGGACCAGCTGGGTTAAATCTAGGAGCAGAGACACCACAAGAGATTGCTATAGCAATCATTGCAGAAATTTTGTCAGTGATTCGAAATCAAAAGCCAATACCGTTACAAGAGAAGGAAGGAGCGATTCATGATGACTTTAAAAGAAAAAATATAGATGCTTTCTCAAGTGAAGCCTAAAATTGCACATCTTATTCTCGCAGCAGGTTCTTCATCAAGAATGGGACATCCAAAACAGCTATTACCCTGGGGTAATAATACTACATTAATAAGGCATGCGATCCAACAAGCATTATCTGTTAAAGGTGAGGTGCGTATTTATGTGGTTTTGGGAGCATATTATGATATAATCTACGAAGAGATCAATATGCTTCCTGTTACGGTGCTTAAACATTTGGATTGGGAAAAAGGAATGGGATCATCAATCAGTTATGGAATTACAGCTATTCAAAAAGAGAATGTTTCGTTTGATGGAATTTTAATTTCTTTAATAGATCAACCCTTACTTGATGTTACTCATTTTAATACGCTGATCACTGAATTTGTAAAAACTTCTAAGCATATAATAGCTACTCAACTAGAAAGCAGGATTGGAGTTCCAGCAATTTTCCCAACATCTGTTTTTAGTGCATTAATGCAATTGGAAGAAGATTTTGGAGCACGTTATATTATTAAAAATTATAGTGATGATGTTAAGACTATTTCTGCTAGCAACACTGGAATTGATATAGATACCATGAAACAATATGCCAAGCTGCTGAAACGTAATTTTCCTACATAATGCAGTGTTACATAGTAATGATAATTTAACTTCGTTTTTATGAATCAGATCATGTATATTTGTTCCAAAATTTGCTAGACAAGAACATGAATGATCCTGAAGAATTTTATAAAAAATTAAAAGTACAATTAGCAGATACTGCACTTTGGCCAACCGCATATTTATATAAGTTTATAGTACCCACAGATAGGTCCAAAATTGTACTGATTGAATCCATATTTGATAACCTTGGTGCAGTAATACATACAAAACAGTCCAAAAACGGAAAATACACTAGCGTTTCTATTAATGTGAGAATGAAAAACCCAGACCAAGTCATTCTTAAGTACAAAGAAGTTGCTTCTAAAGTAGAAGGCGTAATTTCATTATAGCAATTTTTTAGATAAAAAATATGTTTACATTTTATGAGTTATACTACTCGCGTATACAAAACGAACTATAGACATGTATTTTTCACTTTCAAAAGATAATTTAAAGACAAATAAAATTACCAAGGCACAATAGCTTACTTATTTTATTTTAGTATTTTGCAAAACGAATTATTTTTCTACACAACGCTTTAAAATAATTCAATTTTATATTTATATTTTATGGAGATTGATAATTTAGAATACAATACAGAACGAGAACACCTCATCATACCTGAATATGGTCGTCATTTACAAAAAATGATAAATTATGCCATAACTATTGAAGATAGAGAAGAACGAAATAAGGTTGCTAAGTCGATTATAGCAGTCATGGGAAACTTGCAACCGCATTTGCGCGACGTGCCGGAGTTTCAGCACAAGCTATGGGATCAGTTATTTATAATTAGTGATTTTAAACTAGATGTTGATACACCATTTCAAGTATTAACTAAGGAAAAATTACAGGAGCGACCTGAACCCTTAGAATACCCTCAAAATTTTCCTAAATACAGATTTTATGGAAATAATATCAAGAGAATGATTGATGTAGCTAATAGTTGGGAAGATGGTGATCTAAAAACTGCGCTCACATATACTATCGCTAATCACATGAAAAAATGCTATCTCAACTGGAATAAAGATACGGTAGAGGATAGTGCAATTTTTAATCATCTTTATGAGTTGAGTGATGGTAAAATTAACTTAAAGGGAAGCAGTGAAGACCTCACAGATGCTACTAATTTGATGAGAGGTAAAAAGAAAAAGCATACGAATAGCAGTAACTCGAGTAAAAAGAACTACCGCAACCGTGGTAAAAAACGCTATTAATTTTTTACCAATCTCAATTACTAACCACTAATGATTACATACTAAATGGGTACTTTTCAGATAGAAGGAGGGCATCAGCTCAAAGGGGATATCACTCCTCAAGGGGCAAAAAATGAAGCCCTACAGATTCTTTGTGCAGTATTGTTAACTCCAGAAAAAGTTACAATTTCAAATATTCCAGACATTCGTGATGTCAATAAACTAATTGAGATCCTTAGAAACTTAGGCGTAAAGATCCAAAAACTGGGAAAAGGTGAATATACCTTCATAAGTGATGAATTAAACTTAAAATATTTAGAGAGCGAACAGTTTAAAAAAGAAGGAAGTGGTTTAAGGGGATCTATAATGATTGTTGGACCATTATTAGCCAGATTTGGAAAAGGCTATATCCCAAGACCGGGTGGCGATAAAATAGGGAGAAGACGTTTGGATACTCATTTTGAAGGATTTATTAATCTCGGAGCTAAATTTAGGTATAATAAAGAAGAACGTTTTTATGGAGTTGAAGCAAAAGATGGCTTAACAGGAACCTACATGCTGCTTGATGAAGCTTCAGTAACAGGTACTGCTAATATTGTTATGGCCGCTGTACTTGCCAAAGGTAGTACTACCATATATAATGCTGCTTGCGAACCTTATTTACAACAGCTTTGCAAAATGCTCAATTCGATGGGAGCAAAAATAACCGGGGTAGGTTCAAATATGCTTACTATTGAAGGAGTAAAAGCTCTGGTTGGATGTGAACATCATGTATTACCTGATATGATTGAGATTGGTTCATGGATCGGTTTGGCCGCTATGACTAAAAGTGAAATCACCATCAAAAATGTGAGCTGGGAAAACCTGGGGATTATACCAAATACGTTCAGAAAGCTCGGAATTACATTAGAACGTAAAGGGGATGATATTTATATTCCTTCGCATAAAAATGGATATCAAATAGAAAGTTATATTGATGGATCTTTTATGACAATTTCTGATGCTCCTTGGCCAGGATTTACACCTGATTTGTTGAGTATTATATTAGTAGTAGCGACTCAGGCTAGAGGCGAAGTAATGGTACATCAAAAAATGTTTGAAAGTCGTTTGTTTTTTGTGGATAAACTTATCGATATGGGAGCAAAAATCATCTTATGTGATCCACACAGAGCTACAATCATAGGCCATGACTTCAAATCAACACTAAAAGCTACGACTATGGTGTCTCCGGATATCAGAGCCGGAATCTCATTATTAATTGCAGCACTAAGTGCAAAAGGGACGTCTACAATACACAATATTGAACAAATAGATCGAGGATATGAAGATATCGACGAACGTCTTCGAGCTATAGGAGCTAAGATTATTAGAACTCAAGCATAATTCATTTGGGCTTTGTTCTAAAAAACTATTGCTCTTATCCGGCAAAAGCTAATACTTCCCTCTCCTGTAGGAGAGGTTTTGGGGTGAGTGCTTCTACAACGAAACAAGCTTTAAAAAAAATATCGTTTTAAGAACAAAGCATTCATTTATAATATTATGTTCCAATCGATGCCTCGAGGTAGTTTACTAGTACGTGTATAATCCGGGTTAAAACTTAGTATAAGCACTATACACAGTTAATCCTAAAATTTTGGCAGTAGACAAATATAAAAATTGCTTAGGTTGTGTTGTCAAAAACTCGCTCATTAGCCATTGTTCTTTATCCGAAAAAATCTGATCAAACATGTAAGGATGGTATCTTGTTATTGAACCCAAAAAAAACATAGTGTTGTATATTATTATTTCTGGAGCATAACGATCTTTTGGATGATTCGATATATACAGCGTATATCCATCGTCATTTACAAAATACCAAATACCCTTAGTTCGCAGATGATTTGATAATGTATAATATGCACTTCTAGTCATACTATAACTAGTAGTTAGAACTTCTTCTTGCCAATAATATTCGTCTTCCTCTTGTATGATATTATATCCCACGTCTTTCAAAGATAAAATGTTTGGCGATGCAGAGGAAATTCTAAATCTGGAAATTATTTTCTTACCGCTCTTATATATTTTCATGTCCTTAATTCGAAAAAACACTTCATCTAAGTTATATATTTCGCTATATGCTCTATGCACACCAATACAATGCCTCATATACTCTTTTAGATTTATAATTAGAGGTCTGCGAAGGTTAATACCAATACCATCCAAAGACTCATGAAGTTCTATAGATACATTCTTAAGATTATGTTTTTTCTCGGCGATTCGTATGGTAGACTGACTAAATCGGTTATTGTGTTTTTCACCAATACCGTGCAAATATCTCATTTTCCCATACTTTTTATCGATATTAATCAAAACTTTAGATAGATTCAGGAATGAATAATAATAGAGTAACGGTTTAGAATGTACAGGACTATTCTCGGCAGCATTATAAAAGTGTTTGGCTTGCTCTAATAAGGAGTTCATAAACTCTTTTTCAAAATTGAATTTTTTAATTACATAATCCCAAAAAGCCCAAATATCTGAAATTACAATTTTCTTACTATTACCAAGATAAACCTTGTTGTTTTCTCTAGTAAAGAGGGGGAAGCCGTATTTTTCTTCTATCTCTGTCAAATTCTTTTGATTATCCTAAGGTTTTAATTATTGGAAAAACTACCCATGTTTAATGATACATTCGGGTTAAATTTTTTAATGCTTTTTGTAGAAATAGGGATTGAACTTTTTCGTATTTCATCCCATCTAATCTTTAACCGCTTAATCTCGTTTTTAACGTACTCATCATTTGAAGATTCAAAAGTGAATAAAAATTCAAGTTCTTTGCGTATGGCAGCATATTCGTTGCCAGAATTATGATATTGATTAGCAATTTCTGGAAGTTTTAAAAAGGCAAGTACACTTGTTAAAATGGTAGCGCAAAGACTAATCAATCCTGTTAGGATTATAAGTGTTTTACTAGTGTCTTCATGCCCCAAGGATGCAAATATACTAGAGCCTACAAGCGCTGATAAAACAGCCGAAAGAATTCCTATATTTCTGTGTTTTTTTCTAGTTGATTCTGCCATAGACAGATGACAATTCAATAAGACTTGAGCATCTTCAACCCAGTTTAGAATTAATTGCTGTTGTTCTTTGGTCATTGGTTTTAGAGTTATTTATAGAGTAATCAAAGAAATCAACTACCTAAATTTGTAGCCATTTTGTATTATTTTAGAATATAAAATCCGAGATATGGTCTTTAAATTTTATTGCTTTATGGTAGGGTGAGTTAAAGATAGAAAAAATATTTTTAGTTATTTATGAAATGATGACGTAAGGAATAGTAAAATAAAATGTAGAACCGATATCTTTTTTACTATCTACCCAAATTTTACCATCCAGCATCTCTACGTAGGCTTTAGCAATTGATAGACCAATTCCTGCACCTTCTAGCGCATATCGATCTTCTATATCAGCCTGTACAAATCGATCAAAAATAGCTTTTTGGCGGTTTTTTGCAATGCCCATGCCTGTATCTTTTACATAAAACTGTAAAAAATCATTTTTGTGATGGTATCCAAATTCAATAGTACCTTCATTGGTATATTTAATAGCATTTTTGACCAGGTTCGTTAGTATCGCGTTGAATTTTTCTTTATCCGTGTTAATCATAGCTTCTTCTTTAGCGAATCCATTATGTAGCGATAAAGAAATTCCTTTCTTATCAGTTTCTGGTTTGAAAAAGTTAAATAAGTATTCGGTTTGTTCATTAATATTAAACTCACTAAAAAAAACATTTACCTGATCAGCTTCAATTTTAGAAATATCAATAATGTCCTTAATAATATTGAGCATTCTAGCGCCACTTTCTTTTATGAGATCTAAGTACAGTTGCTGTTCATCGCCAGAAAGTCTTGGTTCTTTAAGCAGTTCTGCCAGCCCTAATATTCCATTCATTGGGGTGCGTATCTCATGGCTCATATTTGCCAGAAAGGAAGATTTAAGTCGATCACTTTCTTCGGCTTTATTCTTTAACCTGCTTAATTCTAGTTCGTATAGTTTTATATTTGTGATGTCAGTAATAGTCCCAACATAGCCTATAATTTTTTCTTTTTCATCATATTCTGGTATTGCCTGACCCAACACCCACGTAATTGAGCCATCAGGTTTTAAAAAACGATATTCAGCGTCTGAGTTTTTCCTTTTTTCGGCATCATCATACCACCCTTGTTTTAATTTTACTCTGTCTTCCGGATGCACTGCGTTTAGCCAACCATCATTTAAAGCTTCTTCTAGTGATAACCCAGATATGGCACACCATTTTGGGTTTACAAAAGTAGTTTTTCCATCTCCGCTAGTCATAAATATGCCAACAGGAACTAGATTGGTAAGGGTGTGATACCTACTTTCTGTTAGTTGGATGGCCTTTTCGGCAACTTCAAATTTTTGTCTATACGTTAAAGAATGATAGATGTCTTTAAAAGTAACATAGTTCGTTTTGTATTCATCTTTTTCAAAATATTTGAGATAAATAGTAAACAAAATACTGTAGAAAAACGCTATAAAAATCTTAGAAATCAATCCAGAATATAGTATTTGCAATGTATTTTCAAAAAACCAAAATGAACCCAGAGAAAACATAATAGCATCAAAACTTAGTACCAAGGTCATAGTGATTAAAATTCTCAAAAATAAATGTATACTATGTTTTGAAATAAACTCAAAAATATAAATAATCAGTATTGAATCTATATATAGAATCCCCGTGCCTACAAACAGAACAAAAACGTTAGTGTAAAAGAATTCTGTGGAAATGTCAAAAGGATTATAATTATATGCACCTTCAATATTCAATCTAAAAGAAAGTAATAAAAAACACAGTACAATATTAGCAATGACCAGGGCATAAATTAATTTTCTTGCTGTGATAGCATCCTCTTTGATATAGACTAGAAGCACTCCAAACATAGTAGCAGAGAATAGGATTGTTGATCCAGGAGAGATTACGATATATTCAGAAATTTCGAAATAAAGTGTGCTTGCAAAAAAAACCTGAATAAACTGAAATAAGCCCAGCGAGGTAAACAATAAACTATTTCCCATTATGGTACGTAAGCGGTATAATAGCAATATCAACGATGCTACTACAAAACCTTGGAAAAGGAAAATAGATATTTGGTAGAAATTAATTGTTTCCATAACATCCAATTTTTACATTGGATAGCTTGTTTTTTAGGCTTTTATAAAGCCTGATTCATAGTTTTTGTCCCTTAAAGCTACGAACAATAGTTAAATTAATGGTGTTGTGTAGTCAAATTCTTCGTTTTTGATAACAACTTCAGATAATATTCAGTAAAGTTCTCTTAGGAAATATAGTATTTGATAGATTTTCATTTTTCTTTTGCTAATCATAAAATATTTTGTTCTTTAGTAGAAATAGCAAGTATACTTTGGAAGATTTAAAGAAAACGATACGATCTTTTACCCATGTTAGTGATTCAGATATGGAGTTTGGCCTTAAGTTTTTTAAAAAAGAAACCTTTAAAAAAGGAACATTTTTATTAAAACCAAATCACTACATACATGATTTTTATTTTGTAAAGCAAGGATGTATCTCTTATTATACCATAGAAGAAGGTACCACTCGAGTCATGGAATTCTTTACTGAAGGTTATTTCTTTACAGATTTATATGCGTTTATAGAGCAAACTCCTTCAGAGACGTATCTTGAAGCGACAGAAGATTCTATTGTATATTCTATATCAAAAACAGACCAGCAAAAGGTCTATGATCATTCGCATCAGTTAGAGCGATTTGGTCGATTATCAATGCAAAGAACGTTTGTTATAAATTTTCAGCGAATTAATCAATTAAGAAATCTTTCTAATCAGGAACGCTATCTGCAATTGCTAGAGAAACGTCCAACACTTTTACAACGTGTTCCGCAATATCTTATAGCTTCCTATCTTGGTATAACACCAGTCGGACTTTCTAAAATTCGAAAACGACTTAGCGAGAAGAAATAAAGTGTTCTCAAATACCAAGGATTTCACCTTTTACTAATCGTAGGCTCTAAGGAAGTACTTATATATGTAATAAAAGTTAAGAGTATCTAAAATTCTGTATTTATTAAACTAGTTTAATAAGATATCATCAAATATTTACGAAATTTAGTGAAGTATTAATACTCAATAGTAAAAAACTTCACACAATGGCAAAAGAATATATAGATTTTGAGACCCTAAAATATCTTTTATATGATGTACATCAACTAGGAGAAGTATTACAGCAAGACCGGTTTATCGATCATGATACAGCTTCTTTAGATATGTTTTTGGATTCTGTAAAAGAGTTTTCAGACAGAGAATTGTTTCCATACATAAAGGAGATGGATGAGCATCCTGCCTATTATGAAAATGGGAAAGTGATCGTACATAAACAGGTAGAGGTGATGATGAAAAAAGGAGGAGAGATGGGACTCATTTCTGGAACCTTTGACTACGATGCTGGTGGTTTGCAATTACCTATGATGATGTATACTGCATCTGCATTTATTCAGGATGCAGCTAATAACCATCTGCCTGGTTATGCCGGACTTACACTAGGTGCAGCAGAACTTATTGTGCACTTTGGGAATAAAGAGCTTAATGATACGTACGTACCTCACATGCTTTCTGGTGAGTGGGGTGGTACCATGTGCCTTACAGAACCGCAAGCAGGTAGCTCATTATCTGATGTTGTTACTAAAGCAGTACCAACTGATAGTGGACACTATAAAATTACCGGACAGAAAATTTTTATATCAGGAGGAGATCATCAGTATGCCGATAATTTTGTGCATTTAGTATTAGCACGTATAAAAGGTGCACCTGCAGGAACCAAAGGAATTTCATTATTTGTAGTACCAAAAAAGCGCCCAGATGGAAACGGGGAATTACAACAAAATGATGTAACTACTGTTGCTGATTTTCAAAAAATGGGACAACGTGGATATTGTACTACACATCTTGGATTTGGTGACGCAGATGATTGTCAAGGGTGGTTAGTAGGCGAAGCACACCAAGGTCTGAAATATATGTTTCTAATGATGAATGGCGCTCGAATTGCCGTAGGACGTGGTGCAGCAGCTATCGCTTCTGCCGCGTATCATGCTTCTTTGCAATATGCCAAAGAACGTCCACAAGGTCGAAAGCTAAGTAGTACCGGAAAGAAAGATCCCGACAAAGGACAAACACTGATCCTCAATCACCCAGATGTTCGCAGGATGTTGCTACAACAAAAAGTAGTGGCAGAAGGCTCTTTAAGTTTAGTATTACTCGCTTCAAGATATTTTGATCTTAAAGAAACGCTTCAGGATGCAGCAGAAAAAGAAAAATATGCCTTATTACTCGAGTTAATTATACCCATGGTAAAAACATATCCTTCTGAAATGGGAGCAGAGGCAGTATCTAATGGATTACAAGTATTGGGTGGGTATGGTTTCTGTTCAGACTTCATTTTACAGCAATATCATAGAGATATTCGCATATTTCCAATTTATGAAGGTACAACCGGAATTCAGTCTC
The DNA here is from genome assembly GCA_947495425.1 of uncultured Aquimarina sp. Taxonomy (GTDB): domain Bacteria; phylum Bacteroidota; class Bacteroidia; order Flavobacteriales; family Flavobacteriaceae; genus Aquimarina. The sequence continues at coordinate 115,972 of CANLYR010000002.1, read as the reverse complement.
AAGATTTATTGGGTAGAAAGTTACTTATGGAAAACGGCAAAGCGCTAGAATTGTTAACCACCGAAATTATGCAAACCATTCAAGATGTATCCAAATATGATGATGTACGAAAATATGCAACGAAGCTCGGAGAAAAATTACAATTGGCTCAAAAGGTAATAGGCTTCTTAGTAGGATTTGCTAAAAAAGGTGATTATCAACGCTTTTTATCTGATGCAACACCATTTATGGAGTTTCTAAGTACAATTACCATGGCATGGATATGGTTAGATATTGCTTCACATTCAAAAAATGCATTGGTTACCGGGGATAAAAAACATACAGAAAATTTCTATGAAAGTAAGATTCATGCAATGAAATTCTTTTTTAAATACGAATTACCAAAAACGAATGGTCTTGCAGAAATCCTAATGGATGAAGAGGTGCTAACAATAGTCGGAGAAAAAGAAATTTTAAACTAAAACATCGAGGTAGTTGAAATTAGGAAAGTATAAAGCAACTATTAAAACGATAACTTTCTAAATTCACTTTTCACATAAAAATATATACCAGCCAATACATGAATAGCAGTAAACAATCTTTTAATCTCGAAGGAAAAGTTGCCATCGTTACAGGTTCTAGCAAAGGAATAGGAAAGTCAATTGCTCAAGGATTAGCAGAGCATGGTGCAAAAGTAGTAATTAGTAGCCGAAGCCAGGAATCAATTGATAAAGTGGTTACCGAATTTAAAACAGTTGGATTAGAGGCTGTTGGAATTGCCTGCCACATCGGAAAGGCAGAACAACGCGAACACTTAGTGCAAAGAACTATCGATCATTTTGGCGGCATAGATATTTTAGTCAATAATGCTGCGATTAATCCAGTATATGGCCCTATTGAAGATGCCGATGAAGGAGTTTTTGATAAGATAATGGATATAAATGTAAAAGCACCTTGGATACTATCCAATTTAATATTACCCTCGATGACAAAACGTGGAGGAGGCAGCATTATTAATATTGCTTCGGTAGAGGCATTACATCCAAGTGCAGGTTTGGGTTTATATAGTACTAGTAAAGCAGCTTTATTGATGCTAACTAAAAACCAAGCTAAAGAGTGGGGTACACATGGGATTCGTGCCAATGTACTGTGCCCCGGATTAATTAAAACCAAATTTAGTGCTGCACTTTGGCAAAATGAACAGGTGCTTAACAAGATTGAAAAAACCTTACCAAGTGGAAGGATGGGAATGCCAGAGGAGATGGCAGGCGTGGTTTGCCTATTGGCATCTGATGCCGGAGCATATATGACAGGTGGTGTCTATACTGCAGATGGAGGATATATGATCGCGGGATAAGACCTCTTTCTATACTGAATAAAGAAAATAATATGACTTTTATCTTCATGGTAGTCGAGAGACAATAAATAATTTTTAGAATGAATTTTGAGTACTCAGAAAAAATAAGTTCGCTTCAAGAAAAATTAAATGCTTTTTTTGATGCACACATATATCCGGTAGAGGAAGAAGTAAATACATTTAATTATAACCCTGATAATCGTTGGAAGCGATGGCCAGGATTAGAAGATCTTAAAACTAAAGCTAAAGCAGCTGGATTATGGAATCTCTTTTTGCCAAAAAGCTATGGAGCGTTAAGCCCTGGATTAACCAATTTAGAATATGCGCCATTGGCAGAGATCATGGGGCGCGTATTGTGGTCTTCAGAAGTGTTTAACTGTAGCGCTCCTGATACTGGTAATATGGAGGTTCTGGCAAAATATGGTTCTCCTGATCAACAAAAACAATGGCTAGACCCATTAATGAACGGAGAAATACGTTCTGCATTTTTGATGACAGAACCTCAAGTAGCTTCTTCTGATGCTACAAATATTGAAACTTCGATTGTATTAGATGGCGATGATTTTGTGATCAATGGTCGTAAGTGGTGGTCTTCTGGCGGTATGGATCCACATTGTAAGATTGCTATTGTTATGGGAAAAACTGATCCAAATGCGCACAGACATCAACAACAAAGCATGGTTTTAGTGCCTATGGATGCAACAGGAGTAAATATAATCAGACCATTGTCTGTATTTGGGTTTTATGATTCTCCAGAGGGGCATGCCGAAATTGTACTCGAAAATGTACGCGTACCCAAAGAAAATTTAATTCTGGGCGAGGGCAAAGGTTTCGAAATAGCCCAAGGACGGCTGGGTCCTGGAAGAATTCATCATTGTATGCGACTGATCGGTATGGCACAGCGTTCACTAGAACTAATGTCTCAAAGGGCTTCAGAACGTATTGCTTTTGGTAAAATGTTTAAAGATTATAGTAGTATTCGACAGGAAATAGCTTTGTCTCAATGCGAAATCGAACAGGCTAGATTGCTGACACTTTCCGCAGCCGACAAAATGGATAAAGAAGGTAATAAAACGTCTAAAGATCTCATTGCTATGATTAAAATTGTAGCTCCTAATATGGCACTGAAAGTGATTGATAGAGCCATGCAAATTCATGGTGGTAAAGGGGTTGGGCCCGATACTCCGCTAGCACACTTTTTCGCGGCAGCAAGAATGCTTCGCCTGGCAGATGGTCCCGATGAAGTACATATGTACCAACTGGGGAAAAGTGTGATCAATACATATTCGAATATCAATTAATACAATATGCAAGAAGTACGCAAAGGCGAAGAACTAAACGAAACCACATTAAAATCTTTTCTTCAAAAAGAAGGACTTATTACTAGTGATCAAAGTGATTGGCAAGTAACGCAGTTTACGCATGGGTATTCCAACCTTACCTATTTATTACAGATAGAAAACAAAGAATATGTATTACGGCGTCCGCCTTTTGGAGCAATCAAAAGAGGTCATGATATGGGGCGAGAATACAAAGTACAATCTAAAATATATAATGCCTTTTCCAAAGTTCCCAAGATGTATGCGTATACAGAAGATGATAGTATTCTAGGTTGCTCCTTTTATATCATGGAAAAAGTAAATGGGATTATTCTTAATGCACACGAAGCTAAAAAAAGAAATATTCCAGCAGCAGATTTTAAAACTATAGCCAATTCCTGGCTCGATACCTTCGTCGCACTTCATACTGTAGATTATAAAGCAGCAGGATTAGCAGATTTGGGCAAACCAGAGGGATATGTAGAGCGCCAAGTGTTTAATTGGGGCAAGCAATATCTAAATGCTGCAACTGAAGATGTTCCTGCAGCAGCCAAAGTAATACGATGGATAGAAGATAATCAACCAAAAGCATATCGACACAGCTTAGTTCATAATGATTTTAAGTATGATAATATTGTTTTCAAAAATGATAATTGGCAAGATGTAGTAGCAGTATTGGATTGGGAAATGGCAACCTTGGGTGACCCTTTGATGGATTTGGGAACTTCTCTTGGGTATTGGACTATGGGAAGTGACCATCCTCTTGTACAACAAGGAATCCCATCACCAACGGTTATGGATGGTAATCCGGGGAGAAGCGAAATTGTAGAACTATATGCAAAGAAAAGTGGAAAAGAAGTGGATCATATCGTATTTTATTATGTATTCGGACTTTTTAAGATCGCAGTAATTGCACAACAGATTTTTTATAGATATAGTAAAGGACTTACTGAAGATTCTCGTTTTGCAGAATTAGATAAAGCTGCAGCGTTGCTTTGCAATCTTGCTCTGCAAGCGATTCAAAAGAACAAAATAGATTAATCATATACCAAAACTGTATAAAATGACCTTCAGAAAATGAAAATAACCTTTGAAAGCTAGAAATGTGACCTCGGAGTATTAAGAAATAGCCTACTAGAGGCAGAATAGTAAACGAAAATACTTATTAATAGACGTAACTTATTATTATTTAAATGGATTATTTAGCACCAACATATTTTTTTGATTATCAGACCGAAGAAATTCAAGAACTCGTTAAAGAGTTCAAAACGGATGAATTAACTCAAAAAGAAAAAGCAAAACGATTATATATCAAAGTGCGTGATGAATGGCGATATGATCCTTACACATTAAATTTTTCTAAAGAAGGATATATCGCGAGCATCATTGCAAAAAAAACAACAGGACATTGTATTGACAAGTCTATTCTTTTAATTGCGGGTTTACGAGCTTTGGGAATACCTGCAAGGATTCATTTGGCAAAAGTAAAGAATCATATAGCAGTAGAGCGATTAGTCGAAAAATTCGGTACCAACGAATTAACACCTCATGGTATGGTTGATTTGTTTATAAATGATACATGGTTAAAAGTATCACCAGCATTCAACGAATCTTTATGTAGGATGTGCAATGTAGCGCCATTAGATTTTGATGGAGAAAATGATTCTATTTTTCAAGAGTATAACAATGCAGGAAACGAGTTCATGGAATATTTAGAAGACTACGGTCATTTTGAGGATGTTCCTGTAGATTTCATTTTTAATAATGTACAAGAACATTATCCCGAACTTTTCGAGAAATATAAAAATGTAACCGAAATTAAGTTATAAAAATAATGAATTTTAAAATTTATATAATACAGGCATGAACGATCCATATGTAAATGTTACAACTAAGCAGTTCGAAGATTTTTCTGCCTTCCCTTTAGAAGGGCCTTTTGAAATGCTCAATCTTTTAAAATTCAAAGATAAAGTAGTTGAAACCGGAACGACAGGAGTAGAGGTATATGCACAATACATGAATGCTGTGATTCCTTTTTTTATTGCCTCAAAAGCAAAAATAATATATCAAGGGAAACCAATTTTTAACCTTATTGGTCCCGAAAATTATAATGAATGGGATAAAATATTGATTATAGAATACGCTAGTAAGAAAGATTTTTTAAGAATGATAACAGCAGAAGGATATCCTGCAAAACTGCGTAGCCTGGCATTACAAGATTCACGATTAATAGTATGTACCTCTAAATAGGATGTAAAAACAGAATAATATGGAAGTAAAAGATAAAATAGTTATCATTACCGGAGCAGGCTCAGGTATTGGAGCTGCTACTGCTAAACACTTTGGAACGTATCAGGCTAACGTGATCGTTTCTGATATCAAAGAAGAAAAAGCACAAAAAATAGCTGATGAAATTAATAAAGCTGGAGGTAATGCTAAGGTAATTACCGCTAATGTTACAAAGTTTGATGATGTTGAGCAGTTGATTGCTAAAACAGTTGCAACGCATGGACGATTAGATGTAATCGTAAATAATGCAGGTATTGGCCCTAGGCATATGACAAAAACAGGAGAATATACACTCGAAGATTGGAATAGTGTGATCGCAGTAAATCAGACCGGTGTATTCTATTGTATGAAACTTGCCTTACAACAAATGATAAAACAAGGAGGAGGGAATATTGTAAATATTGCTTCATTAGCGGGTTTGAAAGCTTCATTAAATAACCTATCATATAGTGCTAGTAAATTTGCAGTAGTAGGAATGACAAAATCTGCAGCATTAGAATATGCAACCAAAAATATACGTATCAATGCAGTATGCCCAGGATATACCGAGTCTGCCTTATTAGATAAGCTGTTATCTGCTCGACCCGATATGGATCAATTGCTTAAAAGCGTAATTCCTATGAAACGCTACGGGCTTGCAGAAGAAATTGCAGAAGCTGTCGTATGGTTAGCTTCTGATACTACTAAATTTATCACAGGGCAAACGATAACCCTTGACGGCGGAACTTCACTGTGAACATTTTCAAAATAAAAAGTAAGCAAACAACTTTAATACTAAAAAACACAAATCATGAATAAGCAATTAATATTTAAAAAAAGACCATCAGGACTTCCTGAAGAAGATACGTGGGAACTGCAAACAAATCCAATTCCCGAGCCTAAGGAAGGTGAAGTGCTTATTCAACAACATTATATATCTCTAGACCCTGCAATGCGAGGTTGGATGAATGAAGGTAAGTCATATATAGAACCAGTGCAAATAGATGACGTGATGCGTTCTGGCTCTGTGGGCAAGGTGATAAAAGCCAACAATCATCCAAAATTTAAAGAAGGAGATTACCTCACAGGCTGGGGTGGCGTTCAACAATACGCGGTAACAGATGGAAATAACTGGTATCAGGTCGATCCTGATTTGGCTCCTTTGCCAATGTATATAGGTACCTTAGGAATGCCCGGAATGACCGCATATTTCGGAATTTTAGAAGTAGGAAAGATTAAAGAAGGGGATACTGTTTTAGTATCAGGAGCAGCAGGCGCTGTTGGTAGTGTTGTTGGTCAAATAGCAAAGATTAAAGGTTGTAAAGTAATCGGAATTGCAGGTGGAGCAGATAAATGCAAATATGTTGTCAAAGAATTGGGGTTTGATGGTGCGATCGATTATAAATCAGAAAATATTCATACAGGTTTAAAAAGAGAATGCCCTAAAGGGATCGATGTGTATTTTGATAATGTAGGAGGTGAAATTTTGGATGCTGCTTTGGGTAGATTACGAATGCATGCCCGTATTGTAATTTGTGGAGCGATTTCGCAGTACAATAGTAAAACAGCTATCAAAGGTCCTTCAAACTATTTATCACTCTTGGTAAATCGCGCCACAATGCAAGGGATGGTCGTTATGGATTATGCCAAAGATTACGGTAAAGCAGCCAAAGAAATGGGCGGCTGGATGGCTCATGGAAAACTGAAAAGTAAAGAAGATATATATAATGGGATAGAAAATTTTCATGAAACTTTCCTGCGATTATTCTCGGGTGATAAAAAAGGAAAATTAGTATTAAAAGTTATTGAAGAATAAATAAGCCATCTTTTATGAAAGCAATTGTTTGTAAAAAATTTGGTCCGCCGTCTGACTTGGTTCTTGAAGAAGTTAAAGAGCCAAAGCCAAAGTCTGATGAGGTTATTGTTAAGGTAAAAGCTTGTGGAGTTAACTTTCCGGATACTTTGATTATCCAGGGGTTATACCAATTTAAGCCAGAATTACCATTCACACCCGGAAGTGACATCGCAGGAATAGTTAAAGAAGTTGGAGAAGGAGTTACTCATCTAAATGTTGACGAAGAGGTTTTTGGATTTGTAATGCATGGTGGTTATGCTCAAGCTGTTGCGGTTCCTGCCAGTGCCTGTTTTAAAAAACTTCCGTTAATGGATTTTCCTATTGCAGCGTCCTTTATGATGGCATATAGCACCTCATATCATGCATTAAAAGATAGAGCTAAGCTTAAGGAAGGAGAAACGCTATTGGTTTTAGGGGCTTCTGGTGGCGTGGGTTTAGCTGCTGTTGAACTAGGTAAGCTTATGGGGGCAAAGGTTATCGCAGCAGCATCTTCAGAAGAAAAATTACAGTTATGTAGCCAATATGGTGCTGATGAGGTAATTAATTATTCTGACGTGGATTTGAAATTAAAAATGAAGGAGTTAACACAAGGCAGAGGCGTTGATGTCGTATATGACCCGGTCGGAGGATCATATTCTGAACCTGCAATACGAAGTATGGCATGGGAGGGACGTTATCTTGTAGTAGGATTTGCAGCAGGAGACATACCAAAAGTACCTCTTAACCTTGCTTTACTCAAAGGGTGTGCAATAGTAGGAGTGTTTTGGGGGAGTTTTGCCATGAAAACACCCGGAAAAAATATGCAAAACACTATAGAACTTATGCAATGGTATGAAGCAGGTAAATTGAAACCACATATACACAAAATCTACCCTTTGGATCAGACATCAAAAGCTCTGGAAGAAATGATGAATAGAAAGGTAAGAGGTAAGGTTGTTATTGAATGTTCTTAAACTAATGCTATAAAAATATAAAAAATGAGACTAAAAAATAAAGTAGCGATCGTAACCGGTGGTGCCAGAGGAATAGGAAAAGCTATATCAACCTTATTCGCCAGAGAAGGAGCTACTGTGATTATATGGGATCTTTTGCCAGAAGGTGAACGTGTGGCCAAAGCGATTACTGCAAAAAATCATACCGCCGAGTTTACTCACATTTCAGTAACCGATAAAGACGCCATAAAAACTGAAGCTAAAAGAATTTATGATCAATACGGAAAGATCGATATTCTAATCAATAATGCAGGTATAACAAAAGATCGAACGCTTCATAAAATGAGTGAGGCTGAGTGGGATGCTGTGATCGATGTGAATCTCAAAGGTGTTTTTCTGTGTACGCAAGTAGTTTCGCAATATATGAAAGATGCCGGCTATGGTCGAATAGTTTCTGCAGCATCCAATGTGGGTTTACGAGGAAATTTTGGTCAAACGAATTATGCAGCTACCAAAGCTGGTGTAATAGCGATGTCAAAAACTTGGACGATGGAATTGGGTAAATATGGGATAACCGCCAATGCACTAGCACCCGGTTTTACCTTAACAGAGATGACAGAGCAAATTCCTGAAGAACATATTGAAGGTATAAAAAAGCAGATACCGCTCCAAAAAGCAGCTACACCTATGGATATTGCTTATGGGTATTTATATTTGGCATCAGACGAAGCATCTTATGTCTCGGGTATTTGTTTAACCATTGATGGAGGAATATCAAGATAGCGCACGAACCCTGAGGCTCTCGAAGGGTGAGGCTCTCGAAGGGTGAGAGCATTTAATCTGATCACTAAAGTATAACATTATGAATCAACTAATTTGCGAAAACTTTGAAGTGTTTAAAACCTATGAAGGAAAATCATTACCAACAGGAGAATGGGTACTGGTGACTCAGGAAATGATCAATGCATTTGCCGAGGCGACCCAAGATTTTCAGTGGGTGCATGTTGATATAGAGAGAATTAAAAAGGAATCACCTTTTAAGAAACCAATAGCACATGGATTCTTATCGATTTCTCTGTTGTCTAAAATGCTTATGGATCTTGTTGTTGTCGAGAGTTTGACCATGGGCGTAAATTACGGACTGAATAAAGTACGTTTTCCGCATGTACTACCAGTTGATAGTCGTATTCGTTTGCATGGCAGCATTGCTAAAATTGAAGCGTATAGCGATAATGGACTTAAGATTACATGGGATTGTAATGTTGAAATTGAAAACATCGAAAAACCTGCGTGCGTTGCCGAGTTTATTTCTTTGATGTTTGAGTAATTTTTGAAATCCTTCCGTATTGGCTATTGAATAAAAAAACCTGTCAAATTCGACAGGTTTTGTACTTTAAAAAATTAAATAGTATATATTAAATTACTTTTACATTTACTGCGTTTAATCCTTTTTTACCTTCTTGTAAGTCAAATTCGACTTCATCACCTTCACGAACTTCATCGATTAGCCCAGAGATGTGTACAAAATGCTCTTTGTTTGAACCTTCTTCAGTTATAAAACCAAATCCTTTGGCATCGTTGAAGAATTTTACTGTTCCTTTATTCATTGTTAAAATTTTAAATTAGTTAATACAGTTCCAAAGATAGTACCAAATATCCAAAAGACCATAATGTTTTTTAAATACTCTTTACTATTAAAAGTTATTTTTTTTACGGTTTAAACGTTTGGTTATCAAAAACATTATAATCAGCTATAATTTTAGGTTACTATTTGATGTGTAGTTTTTCTAACTCGATAGTATAGTCATACTGTAAATCCTCGTGTAGTTTAGACACTTTTTTTTTAATGGCTAGAAGTTCGCGAGATTGTATATGCTTCAGAACACTACTTTTCTGAATATATGGAGTATAGTTTTTTAATTTTTCACAAAAATAAAGTAATAGCTCTACCTCGGTCTCTTTATTCTTTGAGTATCTAATGTATTTTCTTATAATCCGTAAAATTTTACGAACACTTTTTTTTATATAGTGATGTGATTTGGTGTTGATCATTTCAAATTGCTCGTCTACTTCACTTTTTATACTTTCTATATATCCTTCTTCATTAATACTTTCAAACAATAGATAAGTAAGGAGTTCTTTATTTTCTTTTTTAAATCTCGACAGATGAAGACATAGCTCAATAAGTTCCTGATGGGAGCGATGCACAAGCTCTGTTTTAATCTCTTTTATAGTGGTAGCTTTCATAATTGCAATGTAGATAAAAGAAAGAATAGATTATTATGGTTGAGGTGTCATAATTTTTAATCTAACTTTTATCGAAGAGTTTATCATCAAAGCAATGTATTTATTTTAAATACGGAGTTTTCTGGTAATCATTTGTTAAATAAATGGTTATGCTCATTTTTATAACTGCGGAGAGCTACTGTTTGTAATTAAAATTAGAGTTGTTAACATAGTTATTAACATGATATGTAAGTTAATACATGTTAATTTATTTTTTTACAAGATTAATGTGTATTATATCGGTAAAATTTATTATTTCAACAAATTATCAACAATTAATGAACATTTTATTTGGTTTTATGTTGATAACATAGTATTTTGGTATCAAATTAACCTTAAATCGCACAATTATGAATAATTTAAATTCTACGTTTGGACTAAACTTTAGTAGTATTATTAGTTTTTTAAGCGAACTTCCTAAAGCTTCTAGTTATGCAATTCGTAAGTAACAGGGATATAAAAAAGTTTGAGTTTTTGTTTTTCAAATCTATCAAAGGGATTATTTTCTGGTAATCCCTTTTTTTAATTCGATATTCTAAAAATCATACATGTGCTTCGAATTTGAAGTGATGCTAAAAAAATGATAAGGAGATGCCTTATTGGCTATTCTTTTTGTAAGCTATTAATGTTGGCTTTTTTAAGTTCTTCAACGATTTTGCTTTCTTCATTAGTAAGTGTTGGGGCATTGTAATATTTCCAAAACTCTGGATTGTATAAACCAGCTTGATTTTCTATACTTTTATTACTATTGTGGTTGTGACTAAAATTGTTGGCTCCAATATTTTTAGTGATTATTTTATTGATAAATAACTCTTTTTTAGGATGTTTTATAAATAATATCTGATTGGATCCAAGCCCTTCATAGATATGCCAGGTGTCTTCTTCTTTTAAATACTTTAGATACATTTTACCTTTATATTCTTGATACTCAAATATGATATCATACCCAGCTTCTTGCTGTCCATTGGTTAATCTTCTTTTGTAATATTTTTTTTTATTTCTAGACCGGTTTAATTCAATTCGTACAAAAGCAAAATTTTTGGTGTCAATGTACAGGGTAGCTTTTTGAAATGGTGGGTTTGTGCCTGTAATTTTATAAACTAATCTGTCTGCAAACGGTAATACACTTTCGATTTTGTATACCCATCCATTTTTTACTTTAATTGGTCCATAATCATATCGTATAAAGTCGTCTTCAATTATATCTACAATTGAGTTTTTTCTTTCAAAATCTTCATTCCAGGAGTGTTTTTTAGCTATATAGCTTCGTCTTACTTCTTGTAACTCGACTTTTGGTGAGTTATAATCCTTGTAGTTTTCATAGCGAAACTTAACAGCACACTCTAATAGTTCGACATATCTACCGTCCTCATTTTGAAGATCGCGTATAAACCCCTCAAGAATATAAGGCTCTTTAGGATAGTTTATGTCAATAGACTTGTATGCTTTTTTAACAATTTTTTTAGCTGTTAGTGGTTTTTCTGAAGTTAGAATCACTTGATCAAGTTGTGAAACGCCTTGTTGAAGATAAATTATTTGGTTTTTAGTAAATTGATCAGCTGGTATTTGGGTGCTTATGTATCCAATCATTGAGATGGTTACGGGTTCGGTACCTATATGAGAAGATACATGAAATATAAATGTACCATCTTTATTAGATGTAGTTCCTGTTGCATTATTTTTTATGTAAATCGAAGCAAATGGTAATGGTTCTTTGGTTTCTTTATCTATTATTTTTCCTGATATAGAATTATAATCTTGTGCGTTACTAACTAATGAGAAAATAGAAAGTATGAGTATAGATAATAGACTTTTCATATGTTATATTTTCAAAATGAATGGATTGCTACACTTTATCTTTTAACTACAACATAGATTTAATTTTATGTATAGACTATCAATATAAGTGTTAATATAATATACTAGACGACTAAGGTAGTATTCTGTAACAAAAACTATGGAAATGACAACCAATGTATGATATTGTAAATTAATCTTGAACAAAGTCTTGCAGTACAATGGTCTATATCATATTTTGGATTAAGTTCTACCATATCAATACTCAGTAATGCCTCAGATTTGCAAATTAATTGTATGGTTTCTAATGCAATATCTATTGAAAATCCCATTGGAGATGGTGCGCTCACTCCGGGAGCATATGCAGAAGAAAATCCATCAATATCTATAGTTAAATAAATATGATCTACTGATGAAATGAAGTCTTTAACTTTAGTAAAAACAACATTTTTATTTTCAATAGTGAATTGTGTGTTTTCTATGTGTTTAACATTTAATTCATTAGCGGTTTTAAACAATTCTGGATTATTTGCTTCTTTCTGAATACCAAGGCATAAATATTTAAAAGATTCATTTTCTTTGGCGATCTGATAAAAAGGTGTGCCAGAATTTCCTTGAGTTTCTACTTTTCTAAGATCAAAATGTGCATCAAGATTAATAATACCAATAGTTTTATCAGGGAACTGTTTTTTAATTCCATTATAGTGTGCATAGGCAAGGTCATGACCTCCTCCCAGAACTATCGGAAACATGTTATGATGCAAGAGCGCGGCAATGCTATGAGAAGTTTCTTGTTGCGTTGATTCTAGGTCTTCTTTATTGCAAATGATATTGCCAACATCCAAAATTTCAATCTGATCAGAAAAATGATTTGATAAAGGTGCAAGCATTTTTCTGATAGTATTAGGGCCTTGAGCAGCGCCAATTCTCCCTTGGTTTCTTTTTACGCCTTCATCACATGCATATCCTAATATGCTAAATGATTTTTTTTTGGTTTTTGGAAGTGTATCATTTTGTAGATCAATACATTTTATTTTTTCATGTAAGTACAATTGATTCGCAGAGCTACGCCCACTCCAAAAATTAGCCTCTGGTTTTAAGTAGTTTTTCATCTTTTTTGAAATCATATATACTATTTAATTCTCAAAAGTAGCATTCAAAATAGCATCATCAACATGGTTTGCTAAAGTAACTTTTAGTTCGGGAGTACGCTCCATTTCTCTTTTTATCGCAAATAAAGCTTCTTTATTTCTTGCCCAACTTCTTCTTGAAATGCCATTATTTACATCATAAAAGAGCATGTTTTTTAATCTTTCTGAGGCATCTTGCGATCCGTCAAGTAGTAAACCAAACCCACCATTAATGACTTCACCCCATCCAACACCTCCGCCATTATGGATAGAAACCCAGGTAGCTCCTCTAAAACTATCACCAATGACATTATGAATTGCCATATCTGCTGTAAACTTACTACCGTCATAGATATTACTAGTTTCTCTATATGGAGAATCGGTACCACTAACATCGTGGTGATCTCTCCCTAAAACTATAGGAGCAGAGATCTCCCCATTTTTTATCGCTTTATTAAAGGCTTCAGCGATTTTTATCCTTCCTTCTGAATCGGCATATAGAATCCTAGCTTGAGAACCTACTACGAGCTTATTTTGTTTTGCTTCGCGTATCCAGGTGATATTATCTTGCAGTTGTTGTTGGATTTCTTGTGGAGAGACATTTTTAATAGCCTCCATTACTTCCAACGCAATTTGATCCGTTTTATCTAGGTCTTCAGGCTTGCCAGAAGTACAGACCCATCGAAACGGACCAAATCCATAATCAAAGCACATCGGACCTAAAATATCTTGTACATAGGATGAGTATTTGAAATCTATACCGTTTTTTGCCATTATATCTGCACCTGATCGTGATGCTTCTAATAGGAAAGCATTGCCATAATCGAAAAAATAAGTACCTTTTTTTGTGTGCTTATTGATTGCTGCTGCATGTCTTCGTAGTGATTCCTGAACTTTTCTTTTAAAATTCTCAGGATCATTGCTGATCATTGTGTTTGATTCTTCAAAACTCAATCCAACAGGATAATATCCCCCAGACCAGGGATTATGTAGAGAGGTTTGATCTGAACCAAGCGTTATATCAATATTTTCTTTATAAAACTGTTCCCATACATCAACAATATTACCTTGGTATGCGATGGATACAATTTCTCTGTTATCTATGGCTTTCTTTACTCTAATGACTAATTTACCTAAATCATCCAAAATTTCGTCTACCCAGCCTTGTTCATACCGTTTTGTAGCGGCTTGAGGATTTACTTCTGCACATACGGTTATGCATCCCGCAATGTTTCCAGCTTTGGGTTGCGCACCGCTCATACCTCCCAGACCAGCTGTCAAGAAAATTTTTCCCGCATAGGATTCACCAGGTTTTAATGTTTTCCTGAAAGCATTCATCACAGTGATCGTAGTACCATGAACAATACCTTGCGGACCAATATACATATAACTACCTGCAGTCATTTGTCCATATTGTGTAACTCCTAAAGCATTATATTTTTCCCAATCATCGGGTGTAGAGTAATTAGGAATCATCATTCCGTTGGTAACAACAACTCGTGGGGCACTTTTTGAAGAGGGAAACAATCCCATGGGATGACCAGAATACATATGTAGGGTCTGTTCTTCGTTTATCATTGCAAGATATTGCATGGTAAGTATGTATTGTGCCCAATTTTGAAATACAGCACCATTACCTCCATAAGTGATGAGCTCATAAGGATGTTGAGCAACTGCATGATCCAGATTGTTTTGAATCATTAACATTACTCCTGCTGCTTGTTTAATCTTTGCTGGATATTCATCTAATGGTCTTGCATAGATTGTATACTCTGGCATAAAACGATACATATAAATACGGCCAAATTCATTTAGTTCTTCTAGGAATTCTTCAGCAAGTAGTTCATGCCAGTTATTAGGAAAATATCGTAATGCGTTTCTAAGCGCAAGTTTTTTCTCCTCTAAAGTAAGAATTTGCTTTCGTTTAGGAGCACGGCTAACCTTGGGGTTTAGTGATTTTTTTTGAGGTAATTCTTTAGGAATGCCCTGAAGTATTTGTGCTGTAAAGGTCATTTGTTTTTGTTATTATGTTTGTTATACACGACTTTTCCTCGTTTCCATACTTGTGAGGGAACAAGCTTACCTTGATGATAGAAAATTTCATTAAAGTGATCGGTTTGAAATAGATTGAAATCTGCTAACATGCCGGGGGATAGTTTTCCTCTATCCTTCAGGTTTAGTGCTGCAGAGGCTCTGAATGTTATTCCGGCAAGGACTTCAGTATTTGATAATTTTTGAAATGTTCCTAAAATACAGGCTTGTGTTAATAAATCACCCATTGGTGCCGAACCTGGATTCCAATCACTTGCGATAGCTAATCCACCTCCTGCGTCTAAAATTTTTCTTGCAGGGGTAAAATTGCACCCTAAGCCTATAGAGGCGCCGGGGAGTGCAACAGAAATCACATTACTTTTGGCTAACATCTCTATCTCATCCTCGGTACTCGCTTCAAGATGGTCAGCACTAATGGCATTCATTTCTACGGCAACTTCGCTACCTCCTGTACTAAACTGATCAGCGTGTACTGTGATATCAAATCCCATAGCTTTGGCTTTCTTAAAATACGGGTAAATATCTGATGGTAGAAAAGCACTTTTTTCGATAAAAGCATCGATTCGATTTGTGAGGTTTTCTTCTTTTAGAATGGGAAAAAGTGAATTACTAATAGCTTCAAGATAGGTTTTATGATCTCCTTCAAAATCTCTGGGGAGCATATGTCCTGCAAGACAAGTTGCTATCAAATCTGCTGCTGTGTTGCTATTTGCTTTTTTTATCGCACGTAGCATTTTAAGTTCTTCTTGTACAGAAAGTCCGTATCCACTTTTAACCTCGATAGTTGTAATCCCTGATTTTAATAGCGCATTTGCTCTTTTAATTACGCCAGAGGTTAATTCTTGTTGTTGTGCCTTTCTGGTTTGAGTTACAGTATCCCAGATTCCGCCTCCGGCCTCAGCGATTTCTAAATATGTTTTTCCAGCATTACGCATGGCATAGTCTCTTGCTCTGGAGCCAGAAAAACAAATATGTGTATGCGCATCTACGAATCCTGGTACGCATACATGATCTCCCTGTAATTCAATACTTTCTGCGTCAAGTGCTGTTCCCTTTTTTACAATATCTGAATACTGACCGATAGTATGAATTTTTTCGTTTTCAATTAGTATTCCGGCATTTTCTACTACCGATAATTCTTCATCTTTCAGAGGTCCCTTAACGGCTAAATTTTCCATACTCAAGAGTTGAGTTATAGGACCTATTACTTTATATTTTTTCATACTATAGCCTTGCTGTTTCTCTTTATCTATTTACCTATTAATATACTTCAAATTCATTAGAAAATTGGGTTTCTAATGATAAATTTTCTCTTTGTGATACCTCTTCTGCGATGGTAATTATGGTTTTATTTTTAATCATATCTATTCCCTTTTCTATGTCATCTGCGAATACGCGATCTTTACTTGCAAATGAAACTTTGGTTCTTATTTCTTTATGGATTTCATCAAGAATTACTCCTGATTTCAGAGGTTTTCTAAATTCAAAAGCTTGTGCTGCTGTCAAAAGTTCAATAGCTAATATTTTTTCGACATTCTGAATAACGGTTAACGCTTTTCTACCTCCTATAGAACCCATACTCACATGATCTTCTTGCCCTAGTGATGTGGGAATACTATCTGCACTTGAAGGAAAACATAACCCTTTATTTTCGCTAGCCAACGCTGCGGTTGTATATTGAAGAATCATGTATCCAGAATTGATACCTGTATCTTCCATTAGTAATTTTGGAACGCCAGAAGAATTTCCTTCTAAGGCAAGATATATTCTACGGTCTGAAATGTTACCTAGCTCTGAAGCTGCTAAGCAGGCATAATCCAGAGCCATTGCCAAGGGCTGGCCATGAAAACTACCACCACTTATAGTGAGATGCTCATCAATGATGATTGGATTGTCTGTTACGGCGTTTAATTCTACTTCCAGCAGTTCTTTTAAATGCAACCATGCGTTTCTTGAAGCTCCATGTACTTGAGGAATACACCGCAAAGAGTATGGATCCTGTACTCGGTCGCAGTCAATATGGGCTTCCATAATTTCGGAGCCTTTTAAAAGAGATTTTACTCTTGCTGCTGTGTGGATGTTTCCTTTGAATGGACGTAGACTATGTAATTCTTGATAAAACGGTTTTACAGATCCCTGCAAGCCTTCGATCATCATAGCGCCAATAATATCAGCTTGCGTAAGACAGCTATGCAATTTTACTATTACCTGTACTGCATGTGCTGCTATAAATTGGGTTCCGTTTATTAATGCAAGCCCTTCTTTTGGACCTAAATCAAGCCCTTCTAATCCTGTGATCTCAAATAATTTTTTTGCAGGTATTGTTTTACCTTGATAACTCACTTTTCCTAAGCCAATTAACGGTAGAAAAAGATGAGAAAGCGGTGCTAAATCACCCGAAGCTCCTACTGATCCTTGAGATGGAACTACAGGAATAGCATCATTATCTATATGCCATAGCATCCTGTCTAGAGTAGTTTCTGCAATACCAGAATACCCCTTGGATAATGACTGTACTTTTAGAATCAACATGAGTTTAGCAGTTTCAGTATCGATTGGATCGCCAACACCTACGCTATGACTTTGTAGTATGTTGCTTTGTAATATTTTTGTTTCTTCTCTTGATACCTTGGTGGTACAAAGTGGACCAAACCCTGTGTTAATACCGTAAACGGGATCTCCGGTTTCAACAATGTTGTCTACTACTTGTCTACTTGTTTGAATCTTCTTACGTGCATTGGGAGAGATGATTCCTTTTGTCGTTCTGCGAGCTATTTTTATAGCTATTCCTGCAGTGAGGTAGTCTTCTCCATATGAAAAATCTTGTGATATGTTTGACATTATTGATATTTCTAATTTGTGACTACTAAAATAATACTTACTTTTAATACCTGTAAATACCAATATTATCAATTATTAATAACTATGAGTTATCAGTTAGAACTTCGTCACTTCACTTATTTTTTGGCTGTGGCCGAAGAATTACACTTTAGAAAAGCGGCAGACCGTTTGTTTATATCGCAACCTGGTCTAAGTCGGCAGATAAAACAAATGGAAAAAATCATTGGAGCGATATTATTTATTAGAGATAAAAGAAATGTACGTTTAACACCCGCAGGACAGTATCTAAAAAAAGAGTTAGCTTATATTTTTAATCATGTTGATTTCACTGTGAAGCAAACCCGCTTAATCGATGCGGGTAATGAAGGAGAAATACGGATTGGTTTTTTGGGATCTGCTATGCAAACAGTTATTCCAGAATTATTAGTCAAATCAAATAAGCAGTTTCCAGGGATACAGTTTAGTTTGGAAGAAATGTCTAATCATCTTCAGGTAGAAGCCATAGAAAAGGATCACTTGGATTTGGGCTTTGTAAGACTTGCCAGAGTTACTAAAGGTTTAAAGTTGAAACCGCTGTATACAGATACTTTTTCTTTGGTTGTACCAAAAAACCACGTACTCAATGCAAAAACCTTTACGGGGGTTGATCAAGTATCTCAGGAAAACTTTATTTTGTTTTCATCAGATTATAGTTCTTTATATTATGATAAGATTATGAGTATCTGTGAGGATAAAGGGTTTACACCAAGAGTGTCGCATAAATCTGTTCATGCGCAAACTATCTATAAATTAGTAGAGAGTGGGCTAGGAGTAGCCATAGTGCCTACTTCTTTGCAATATGGGTTTGATCTTGGAGTTAAATTTTTAGAAATTCCCAGCATACCACAAAAGGCTATGTTATCTGTAATCTGGAAAGAAAATAATCGAAATCCAGCTTTACAACATATCAAAAATCTATTAGAAGTGTGAAAGAATTGTTAATACGTATGACCAAATTCTTTTTATTTCTGGATCAGGTTGTTTACTTTTAACGTTTATATTTTAAGTATTATCAGTTATTATAAATTTATTATCTAAAATGAATTTACAGTACTTAAGGATAGCTAAAAAAAGTAATTATATAATCGCTGAAGAAATTTTACGGAATGTTTTCCGTTTATATATTAATATCGCTCCAAATTTTATACGTTATGATTAAAAATTATTATCTAGTTCTTTTAGTTTTTGGTTTACTTTGTCAATTAGCTACTGCTCAGGTTGAATCTTTTGATATGGGTTTTAAAATTGGTCTCAACGTGGCCGATTTAGAAGGTGATGCCACAAAAGGTTTTGATCCAAGAACAAGCATTCATATCGGGTTAGCTGCAGAAATTCCTATTAATGAATATCTGGCGCTTCAACCCGAATTATTATACTCTTTCCAAGGAGTTAAATACGATAGCCAAGAACCAAATTTTAAAGACGAAGTACTTAAACTGGATTATATATATCTGCCGATAATGGTTAAATACTATCCATTTTATGTAGTTCCCGGGTTTAGTATCGAAGTTGGTCCGCAAGTTGGATATTTAGCCGGAGCGGTACGAGAACTCAGAAACACTACAAGTGGTGTTACCGAGAGATCAGATATTGATGTAAAGGAGATTACCTCTGATATTGATTATGGAGCTAATTTTGGATTAGGATATCAATTTGAAGACGGGATTTTTTTACAGGCACGTTATAGCCTCGGTTTAGCCAATATAATTGATATAGAAGGTTTTGATAGCGATGATTTTGTGCAGCAACATTCGGTCATTCAATTATCTGCCGGATATAAATTTTAATTCATATTGTGGAGCCTTATTCTTCGTGACTAGCCCAGGAAATCAAAAAACTATGTTCACACTTTATCCTCTTAATAGTAGGCTTATGGCATAGTGTAGAAGAATTGTTCTTCTGTAATTTTACCATTATTTACACGGTATACTGCAAGTTCTTCAATCTGCATACGTCCTTGCCCTTTAAAAGTACAATCCATTTTCATTGTACAACTAAAATGATCTTCTGCAACGATGGGGTCAGAAATTTCGCCCCCATGAAACTCCTCTACTGTGGCATACCATTCTTCACTTTTTTTGATTACTGCATCTTTACCCGAAGTAATTTCGTTTGGTGCTCCAGGCATTTCTTTACTCACGATATTTTTGGCATATAATTCATTAACGGCTTGCATGTTTTCGCCAAGGCGGCAAAGTTCTACTAAACGTTCTGCTACTTGTTGTGTATTCATTAGTATATAATTTGGTGGTTGATATAAAACTGCGTTTGACCCGCTTTGTCCATTATAAAATCTCCGCTTGCCGGTCAGGCTGGTGTTAAAGCTTTCAGCTATTGCAAAATATAATGAAACGCTACATCTTTAGTTTAACCGTAGCGGGGCTATGCTAAAACTTAGAAAATGTCATATTTTATTGCATCTGAAAACTTTATGACGAAGTTCTAATACCTAAAACAGATTTAAATTACAAAAAACTTCAATTTCACTATTATAAATAAATGTTATAATTCATTGTTAGCCAACCGCTTCTTTGTATGTTTTTAAACAACGTTCTCGTGCCTCTTTATGATCCACCATTGGTTCTGGGTAACTAAGCTCATTAAGATCTTTCACCCATGTATTGATATATTCTAAATTTTTGTCGAATTTGGTTATCTGTGTGGTTGGATTAAATATTCTGAAATAAGGTGCTGCATCAACACCAGAACCCGCAGCCCATTGCCAATTACCAACATTAGCAGACATATCATAGTCTAATAATTTCTCGGCAAAATAAGCTTCTCCCCATCGCCAATCAATTAATAGGTGTTTGCATAAAAAACTTGCAACTACCATACGAACTCGATTATGCATGTATCCTGTTGTATTAAGTTCTCGCATCCCTGCATCGACTAGCGGGTATCCTGTTTCACCTTTTTTCCACTTTTCAAACTCATCTTCATTATTTCGCCAATCTATACGATCATATTTAGATCTAAAAGCTTCGTCTTTTGTATGGGGATAGTGCCAGAGAATCTGCATAAAAAATTCTCGCCATATTAACTCTGACCAGAATATTTCATTCTCTTCGGCGATTGCTTTTTTCATCATCTTCCTTATGCTCACAGTGCCAAAGCGTAAGTGAGGTCCTAATCTGGAAGTACCGTCTTCTTTAGCAGGATAATTGCGCGTATTTTCATAATTTTCGATTAATGTAGGAGTTACGGTATATTCAGGAATTTTTATAGAAGATTTTTTAAATCCCATGTCACTCAACGTAAGGTTTGGAAGTCGTGTGTTTTTAATTAAGTGATCAAGATATTGAGCAGTATAATGGATTTCTAGTTTGGATGCATCAAAAATTTCTTTCCATTTATTTTTATAGGGTGTGTAGACCACATAAGGGTCTCCGTCTGATTTAACTACTTCGTCTTTTTCAAAGATTACCTGATCTTTGAAGGTGATGAAATTGATACTCTTTTTTTCTAAAAATTCCTTTATGGTTTTATCTCGCTCCCTAGCATAGGGCTCATAATCATGATTTGTAAATACGTTTTCTATAGTATAATTTAATACTAAATCTTCAAAAATATCTTTGGAGTTACCATAAAAAACAGCTAATGAACTATCATGTTCTTTTTGAAGTTCATTGCGCATCGATTGAATCTGCTCATAGATAAAAGATACTCTGGCATCATCTTCTGGTAGTTTATCTAAAATACTTTTGTCAAAAATAAAAACAGGTAAAACAGGCAAGTCGCTTTTAAGTGCTTCGAGGAACCCTATATTATCATCTAATCTTAGGTCTCTTCTAAACCAGAATACAGAAACTTTTTGACTCATTTTTAATTTACATTTAGAGTAGACATACCACCATCAACACCGAGTATCTGTCCAGTAATCCAACTACTCTGATCGCTTAAAAGGAAGCTGGCAATATTTGCGATGTCTTCTGGGTTACCCACACGCTTCATAGGGTGCCGTTCATTCATCATTTCTTTCTTTTTTTCATTGCCTAATAATCGTTTTGCTAGTGGTGTATCAGTGAGTGAAGGCGCAATTACATTTACTCTAAACTGTGGTGCGTATTCTGCTGCCAGCGCTTTTGCAAATCCTTCGATGGCACCTTTTGCCGCAGCGATGCTAGTATGAAAGGGCATCCCAACTTTTACAGCTACAGTGCTAAAAAACACCAAGCTCGCTTGATCAGAATTTTTGAGTTTAGGCAAAATACCATGAATAATTTTGATTAGAAACATAAAATTAATTTGCATATCTTCTTCAAATGCACTGGGAGTAAGCGTTTTGAAAGGTTTTAAATTAATACTCCCTGGGCAATATACAAATCCATCAATACGCTCTGGCAGTGCTGCCGTATCGATTTCATCTGTTGAAGCATCATAAGGGATATGAGTTACTTCTAAATTACCAAGGTTCTCTGAAGTTCTGGATGCAACATAAATATTATGTTCTTTATAAAGTTTTAAGGCAATTTCGAAGCCTATTCCATGACTTCCTCCTATGAGTAGTATATTTTTTCTCATGTTATGTTTTTAGGATGATTATGCGAATGTAATTTGATTTTCTGTTTTTGTCTCGAAGTTACCAAATAACTCGATCAGCTTTTTTTCTCGATATTCAAAAATTTCTTTCAATTTTGGTTTTACCAATATGGGGTGTGCAAGTTGCCCTAATATTCCTAGGGGAATTTTATAATCAATAATATCTTCCATTTCTACACCACCAGAGATTTCTTTCAAAAAATGCTTGTGATGCCATAATGCGTAAGGTCCAAAACGTTGCTCATCAACAAAATACTCTTTATCTTTTACGTGGGTAATCTCTGTCACCCATTTTGTTTTGATCCCGGCCACGGGCGTAACTATATATTGTATTATTTGGCCTGCGTACATTTCTCGATCTGCACCTGATAAAATTTCAAACCCCATGTAATCTGGAGTTATAGTTTTAAGGTTTTTTGGATTGGATAAGAAATCCCAAGCTTCATCTATAGATATAGGTAAGTTTTGCTTGGATTTTAGTGTATATATTTTCATACTTTGAAATATTTGTAGTAAAAATACAACCAATTTTGTTTAACATAAATTATTAAATGTTAAACAAAATTAAATTTATTTTAGAAAATATGCTTCTGCCCAGGATTTTGCAGCATCTAGAGAGGTGAAAAAGGCAAATGATTTATCGAATAACTTTTGCTGTATTAAAGCTGCATCACGTTCAGTTTTTTCTTGAGATACGATTGCAAGGCCATTCATATTTTTTAATTGTCCTTTTGCAAATACTTTATCAGTAACTTTATGTTTGAACTTTCTATGAGTAATCATTACAAAATCATTAGACTTAAAATGTAATCTAATTCGATTTCTAATTACGTTAGCCTTATCAAGCGTTAGTATTGTGTCCTTAGATATGGTGACAATAACAAAAGAATCGTGGAACTCTAATTCATAAAATTGTTCGGTATCTATATTCATTAATATTGTTTACTTTTATTCGAAAATATTTATTGTAAAAACATTGGTTTCAACAATCATCACAGCAATTATTTGGTTTCATTAATTTGCATGTCAATACTGCTAGTATTGCTCCTGTAACCGGAGCAATAAAATATAACCATTGATGTTCCCAGTGACCAGACAGAAGGGCAGGACCTAGAGATCTTGCAGGGTTCATAGATGCTTTGGTTACAGGCCCTGCAAACATAGCTTCTAATAAAACGACACCACCAATTGCAATCCCAGCCATAGTACCACTTTCTTTAGAACCTGTAGAAACATGTATAATGACTACCATGAGAAAATAGGTGAGTATCATTTCTAATATAAAAGCCCTATGGCTATCGATAGTTGGTATTGTTCCTCCCAAATATTCACTATCCGGAAATAGAAAAAGCAAAATACTACTTGCTAGTATGGCACCTAAACATTGCGCTGCTATGTACTTAGGAACTTCTCTCCATTCGAATTTTTTGGCATATGCAAATGCTATAGTAACTGCGGGGTTGAAATGAGCACCTGATAACTCTCCAAAAGCATAAATCATAGCCATCACGATAAGCCCCCAGGTAATAGCTACTCCCACATGAGTAACATCACCACCAGTAACTTCATTAATAGTCATTGCACCAGTACCACAAAATACTAAACTAAAGGTTCCAATACTCTCTGCGATATATTTATGCATTGTATTTCTTATATTTTGACAAATATACTACTCCTTATTTTAAGTTTTTGTTAACTATTAATGTATATGTAATCCTTTACTTTCGTTATTACGAATTCAAACAAACTAAACTACACACAATGAAAAAGACTTTTTTACTCATTTTTGTGGCTTTATTATCTTTTGGTATTGAAGCTCAGGTTAAAACACCACAACCTAGTCCAAGTTCTAAAATCGAACAAGTTATTGGATTAACGGATGTTTCTGTTGAATATGCTCGCCCTAGCATGAAGGGTAGAACTATTTTTGGAAATTTAGTACCATTTGATAAACTTTGGAGAACAGGTGCTAATAAAAATACACAAATCACTTTTAGTGATGATGTGAAAGTTGGTGGTAAAGAACTTAAAAAAGGTTCGTATGCTATTTTTACAAAGCCAGGTAAAGAGAACTGGGAAATAATATTTTATAAGGACACTGATAACTGGGGAACTCCAAGAGAGTGGGATGATGCTAAAGTAGCTGCAAAGACCTCTGTAAAAGCAACCACTATTCCTGTAAATGTTGAGACATTTACAATAGTATTTAGCGATTTTACAATGGATTCTGCAGTAATGAACTTTCTTTGGGAAAATACAGAAGCTGCAGTTAAAATAGAAGTTCCTGCTAAAGAAACGGCCATGGCTAATATTGAAAAAGTAATGGCTGGTCCTTCTGCAGGAGATCATTATCAAGCAGCAGTTTTTTACAAAGAAGTAGAAAATTATGCTAAAGCAAAAGAACACATTGATAAAGCTATATCTATGCGTAAAGAGCCAGCTTTTTGGTATCACAGACAGCAATCTTTAATCTATGCCAAAACAGGAGATAAACCTGGGGCAATAAAAGCAGCAAAAACTTCGTTATCTTTAGCAGAAAAAGCAAATAACGCAGATTACGTAAAACTAAATAAAGACTCCCTTGCAGAGTGGGGAGCAAAATAGTCACTCTTTTTCACACACAAATCATTTTAAAAAAGCATTTTGAGTTTATCAAAATGCTTTTTTTGTTTTGATGTTGACAAAAATATTTAGTGCGAATTTAAATCGGTACGATTATTCGTAGTGTAATCCAATACGATCTCTCACAGTATCTAATAAGCCAATTAGCTGAAGACTTTTTTCAAAAGTCATAATGGTACTCTCTGTGCGTTTTTGAAGCAGCATTTCTTGCACATGAATCGCTTCAAAGCTGTATCCATTAGTTTTTACTTCAAATTCAATTCGTTCTGAATTTCCATTTTTTTGAATGGTTATCTATGATGGTTCATGAAAACGGCTATTGATCGTAAGTGTTCCATTCTCGAATTCGATACTGGCAGTAGTTTCAGTTTTTTCGATAATTGCACTATATAAAGAGGCTATTACTTCGTTTTTATAATAAAGCTGCATTGTGCAAGTTTCATCCACATCAGTTTGTCCGATAGTGGCTTCAGCCTGTATTTTATCTGGATACCCTAAGATACTTAAAGCGGCAAAAAGGGGATATATCCCAACATCCAATAGACTACCACCACCTAATTTTTTATTGAAAACCCTTTCTTCAGGATCAAATGTAGTTATAAATCCAAAATCTGCGCGCAAACTTTTTATTTCTCCGAGTTCTTTTGAAGCGATGATGTGCAGCGCGTGTTGATAATGAGGTAAAAAGTAGGTCCAAAGAGCTTCCATGAGGAACACTTGATTCTTTTTTGCCGTTGCAATCATTTCTTCTACTTGTAACGTATTCATTGCAAATGGTTTTTCACATAGTACAGCTTTTTTGTTGTTGAGACACATAAGTGTATTTTCATAGTGAAGAACATGAGGAGTAGCGATGTAAATAACATCAATATTAGAATTGTTTGTAAGCTCTTTATAACTTCCGTAGCAGGAAAAAGCATTATAGATGTTTCCAAAATCTTTTGCTTTTTGAAGATCACGACTTGCTACAGCGTATAATACAGCATTGGGAATCGTAGCTAAATCTTCGGCAAATTTGTTTGCAATTTTCCCACAGCCCAAAATCCCCCATTTTGTGTTTTTATTTTGACTCATATATTTGCCTGTTTATTTGATTAATTTCAAAAATAATTAAAACGAACCATTTATAAAGCTAATGGTCAAGTGCAAAATTCTGTTAAGTTTTCCAATAACATTGGTGAAGAAATTAACTGAGTTATAAAAAAGTATCATTTGTTTCAAAAATCTCTCACTGTATACTTAGCAGAAGCAGTAATTCATCATTGATTTTTCTATTTATATTGTGAATATTACTCTATCATGTACAAGTTAAGACAACCTCTCTTGCAATATTTTTAAGTATTCTTCAAAAGCATCTATTTGTAAAAAGTGACCACAATTTTCTATTTGAAAAACCTGTGAATTTTTGATTGTTGATTTTAAGGTTAATCCAGACTTATTCCAAGGCTGAAATTTGTCGTTCATTCCCCAAACTAAATCTACAGGTATTTGAATTTTTGAAAGTGCTTCCATATTTTTTGACGTATGAGAATTATCAAGTGATTTAAGCATTTCCTGGAATTTCTTAATTTTTGTATTTTTATTAAATTTTCCATCATAAAAAATTCTTTCAAAATCACTCTTAGATATTCTATTTCTACAAAATGATTTGGAAAGAGTCATAAATAATTTTTCAGAACTAAACTTACCAAAAATTGCCAACCAATAAAACAAACCTAGTTTACTGGCTTTAATCATTTTTTCTACATTTGTAACAGGCCAACTATCACCAGTAACACAATTACTCAAAACAGCCCTATCAAATAGTTTTTCATTATTTGCTATTAAAATTTGAGCAAGACCGCCTCCAATATCGTGACCAACTAACGTTATATTTCTAAATTGTTTTTGTGTAAAAAAATGAATGAGAAGTTCCGAAAATTTTGTCAAATTATAATATTTATTGTTATTAATTTCTGTTTCACCATAACCCGAAATATCAGGAGCTAAACAATAGTATCCTTGAGCGGATAATTTGCTAATCGTGGTACGCCATAATTCAGCTGATGCAGGTATTCCATGTAAAAAAACTATTATCGGATTCTGTGAATTTCCACATTCTAATACTGACAGCTTATTATTGTATACTTTGTAAAATTTTCTTTGAACCATTATAGTTTATTTTATAAATTAAGTTACTTTTATAAACCAAATATATTATTTACAATTCAAAAAAACAATAAGTAACTATGAATGAATCAAGTAGCGCAAAAGAAACTGTCGATGGAAATCAATATATTAAGCTACAAAAAAAAATGAAAATAGTTTTCGGTCATTTGGATTATAAAAAACCGCCAGAAATCTGTCCAGTTCGTGATATTTTATCTGTTGCATCAGATAAATGGAGTGTTTTAATTATTTTACACCTTGGAGGGTACAAAATTTTACGTTTTAATGGGCTAAAAAAAATGCTTTATGGTGTTTCATCTAAAACCTTGAGCGAGAAACTTAAATCACTTGAAATAGATGGTTATATCATCAGAAAACAATATTCAGAAGTTCCGATTAGAGTAGAATATCAACTAACTAAATTTGGATTGAATTATGCTGAAAAACTAATAGAATTGACTGAATGGATGAATAATGAAACTTCAGAAATATTAAAAAGAAGAAGGAGAATTATAAATTCAGAAAAGGAATAAAACCTGAATATTACAAAGTATAATTTATTGATAGTTGTTGCTTACTTACAAAAATCTTTACGGATTTTTATCCAGTTTTTATTTGTTAAACTAGGTGCTTAATACATGCAACAAACTATAAGCAAACGATATATCTTATGAAATTTTATTGTTTTTTGAATTTCTTAGATCTCTAATTTAGGTTTTGATCCCATCATAGGTTGTAAAATCATTGCGATGGTCATCACCAAAGCACATCCAAATAAATTAAGCCATAGATATGGCATCCAGTCATAATACCAACCCATAATTACAATTGCTTGAGTAATTATTGCAGCTGTGAAGGTGGCATTACTGCGAACAAATTTTATAAAGAAAGCTAGTAAGAATATCCCAAGTACATTTCCGTAAAAAATAGAGCCTATGATATTCACCAATTGGATCAAATTGTCAAATAAATCAGCGAAACAGGCTACAAAAATTGCGAGAACTCCCCAAATTAAGGTGAACAATTTAGAAGTATTTACGTAGTGTTTTTCTGTTTTTTCTGTTCCGACATTTCGTTTATAGAGATCGATAACTGTTGTTGAAGCTAATGCATTAAGTTCTGAGGCTGTAGACGACATTGCGGCAGATAATATTACCGCTAACAACAAGCCAATAAGTCCTCGAGGAAGGTTATTGAGGATAAAATGAATAAACACATAATCTTTATCGTTGGTCTCCACATTTGGATTAGCTTTTGCGATCAGCTCTTTGGCAGTTTCACGATTGTTTTGATCTAATTCATTTAATGTAATAATAGTTTTTTTTGTCGCTATTTTTTCTTCTAGCCCCAAAGTTATTTGATGATCGGCAGCATATTGAGCAAATTGTGTTAGCGCCTCTTTTTTTTCTTGAAAAACTTTTTGATTTTCAGCTTCTAACTTTTTGTATTCGGTAGCGTATTCAGAATTTAATACAGTCTCATTTGCTTTTGGGTTGAAGTTTAAAGGGGAAGGATTGAATTGATAAAACACAAAAACCATAACCCCAACCAATAGGATGAAGAACTGCATGGGTACTTTGAGTAGTCCATTAAATATAAGACCCAACTGACTTTCTTTGATTGATTTTCCTGATAAGTAGCGTTGTACCTGACTTTGGTCTGTACCAAAGTAGGAGAGTGCAAGAAAAGTTCCGCCAATGATACCACTCCAAAATGTATAACGGTTGTCTAAATTAAATGAGAAGTCTAATATTTCCATTTTTCCGCTAGCGCCTGCTATTTCTAAAGCTTTTGAAAATGTGATGCCTTCGGGTAAGTAGCTTATGATAAGAAAAAAAGCAATGAACATACCCGTGAAGATAATGGCCATTTGTTGTTTTTGTGTAACACTTACTGCTTTGGTTCCTCCGGAAACTGTATAAACAATAACCAATATTCCTATAATAATGTTGAGTACTGTGAGATTCCAACCTAATACAGCGGATAATATAATTGCCGGCGCAAAAATTGTTATTCCGGCAGCAAGCCCTCTTTGGATTAAAAAAAGTATAGCAGTAAGACTTCTTGTTTTTAAATCAAATCTGGTTTCGAGATATTCATAAGCAGTGTATACATTGAGATTGCGATATAACGGAATAAAAACCATACAAATTATAATCATGGCAATTGGTAAACCAAAATAAAATTGTACAAAACCCATTCCGCTATGAAATGCTTGTCCGGGAGTAGACAGAAAAGTTATAGCACTAGCTTGGGTGGCCATTACAGAAAGCCCTATGGTCCAAGAGCTGGCTTGATTACCTCCTCGAATATATTCTTGTACGTTTTTGCTTCCTTTTGTTTTCCATGTTCCGTATAGGACAATAAATAATAATGTTCCTATAAGTACGATCCAATCTACGATTTGCATATATTATTTAATCAAATGAAACAGTTAATTAATGAAAAAATGAATTTTGTATTAAGAATAGATAGTTGTAATCAAATAAAATAGAATAATATAAACAGCATTTGCAATTAATACCGCTGAGTATACTATTTTCCAAGTGAATTTTTCTTTTGATTCTTCCATGTGATACAGATTATTTTCCTAAAGATAACATATTTGCAAAAAGTCGATATGCTCCGGATACTCCAGCAGGGAATTCTCTAAAAAAACTAAGCCCAGTATAGATATAATATCCTTTGCCGTATTGAGCGACTAGCAGCGGACCTTTTTTCTGCGATTCTCCTTTATCATTGGCAGCCAAAATGGCGGTATATTCTTTTGACCATTCGTTTGGAAAATATAATCCACGTTCTTGTACCCATCCTTCGAAATCATCTTGTGTAATCTTATTAGGTGAATTTAAGACTTCATGTTCTGGTGCTAGGAATGTGATTTTAGCATTCTCATCGGTTACACGATCTCTAGATAGTTTTAAGGGATAAGGTCCTAGATTATCTTCTACTTTAAGTCTTCTGTTAGTGTTATATTGAATAACCAAATTGCCTCCATTTTTCACATAATCCAGTAGGTGTTGTTGTTTAAACTTCAATTGTTCTACAATATTATATGCTCTTATTCCTACCACGATTGCATCAAAAGGTTTCAATACTTCTGGCGAAATAGATTTGGGATTAATAATTGTTACCTTATATCCAATTTGTTGTAAACTTTCGGGAACAATGTCTCCTGCACCTTCTATATATCCAATGTTTTGACCTTTCTTTTTAATATTTAATCGAACAACTTTTGTCTCCGATGGTAATATTACTGTTTGATAAGGAATATGATCATAATCTATAGTTACGACTTCTTTAGAAAATATATCATTATTAATTTTGATGATTGGCGAAATGTATCCTTCACTTTGATTTTCTGGTGATGTAAGGGTAAAAACTACTGTTTTTTCCTCTCCTTTTTGGGCAAGATTAAAATCTATACTTTTGGGTGTGATTTGCCAGCCATCTGGATATGCTAAAGAAACTGAACCTTTGATATTCTCTTTTCCCCCTTTGATGGTTACGGGAACTTGTTTTGAAAGCCCATTAGCATAGATCATTACCTTGTCTTTGATATGACCAGAAACTGCGGGAATGACCTCAAATGGTTTATACACTTCTCCCTTTACAGGATCATTGGTCTTGTAAACAATTTCTTTTGAAAATGGAATAGCAACACCCTCGATCTCCAGATTGAACACTGCTTTGGTTTTGTGATCAGTTTCGGGTTTTCCGATTAACGGTCTTTCATCAACCAGATACATGCCTAAGGTCCCTTTTTTATTTAGCCAATAGGGGTTGGTGTAATCAAAGGTATTAGGAATAGTTCCTCTATATTCAAAGCTATTTTTTGTGTTGTTTATTAATGGTTTTTCTACAGTTTTATCTATACCTATTGCATCTACTTTGATAGATTTTAATGTTATAGCAGATTGACTTCTATTGATTGCTTCTAATTTCAGGTTAATTTCACTCCCTTTGGTTGTGTAGGGATCTATAGATACGGCTTCGAGATAAAGACCAGCAGCTGCACTGATTATTTCTTTGATTTCTTTGGTTTTTATTGTTTTCCAATGGGTATCCTCTAATTGCTGAATCAATTGGTATGCTTTTATAAGTTGAGGAATTGAAGCAGAAGGATTTCTGAAATTAAAATCCTTTTCTACTTGATGTAAGATGTCACCTATTGCTTTTCCTCCTTGAACACGATTCCAGGAAGTATCAATTCCTTCAAAAATATTGGTTTTATCTTTAGGTAATTCTCCTTTAATCAGCTCAACGTATTCTTTTGATTGTCCACGAGTCCCTGTGCTCCCAAATCCTTGAGATTTATGTTGGCTTCGACTTAATGATGCTATTTCGGTATTAGAAAGTCCGACAGAAGGATAATATACTCCTGTATCAAATTCTAATAACTTACTCTTATCTGCTTTTGCAAAATTTTCTCTACTCCCATAGAACCACCATGATGTATTAAAAAATAAGCGTTTTGGTTGCCATGGGGCAACGTATTTTAATTGGTCTGGATATATATTTTTATCTGCTGTTAGATCAAAGGCTTCAACACTTAGCATAGCCGAGGATGTGTGATGACCATGGGTAGACCCTGGTGTTCTGTGATTGAAACGATTAATAATCACATCGGGTTTAAATTTGCGAATAGCCCAAACCACATCACTTAATACTTCTTTTTTATTCCATATAGATAGTGTTTCATCAGGGTGTTTAGAATATCCAAAATCATTAGCACGAGTAAACATTTGTTCACCGCCGTCGGTTCTACGTGCTGCTAATAATTCTTGCGTTCTAATCACTCCTAAAAGCTCTCTAATTTCTGGTCCGACAAGGTTTTGTCCGCCATCGCCCCTGGTTAGAGATAGATATGCTGTTCTTGCCTTGACCTGGTTCGACATATACGAAATAAGCCTTGTGTTTTCATCATCAGGATGCGCTGCAACATATAAAACAGAGCCCAAAAAATTAAGTTTTTTTATGGCTTCGTGTATTTCTGATGCATTGGGTTTGTTGGGTTGTTGTGCCTTTAATGTTGATAAGGTTAGTAAACAAAAACTGATTACAAAAAGTAATTTTCGCATGATTGTGAGAACAATTTAAATAGTAATTTTCTCAAATATATAAAGATAAAATTCTCACGATTATGGTTTAAGGATACTTTAACAAGACTAATTATTATGGGGTAGAAGGTGAATTATTTCTTTTTACGTTCTACAAGTTCTAATTGATCAAGAGCAACGTTGGTTGTGAAAATTCCATAATTGACGATCGCTTTTCCTTTTTCGGTACTGTCGATAGTGCCTACTGATCTTCCATCTATCATCCGTACTCTATCACCTATTTGTAATACAACTTTTGGTTGTTGTTGAATGATTTTTTCTTCTTTCTTTTTTTCTTCTTTTTTCTTTTCGCGAATTACCTTCACTTTATTTTCTACTTCCTGAACTATTTTTTGCTTTTTTACCTTTTCTACATTCCGCTGTTTGGCAGATTGTTTCTTTCGTTTTGAGTTTTCGACCTGTACAATTTTCATGAACTCATCGATAAGTTCTCGTTTTTTCTTGTTGTTGAAATACTTTTCACTAAGATCGTTTACTTTTCTTCCAAGGTAAATCATTCTTTGATTAGTATCATAGAGTTCTTGATAGCTTTCTAATTTTCGTTGTATTTTGTCATTTGTTTTTTCTAAGCGTTCTTTTTCTTCTTCGGCTTTTTGTTCTTTTGTTTT
This sequence comes from uncultured Aquimarina sp., assembly GCA_947495425.1. Lineage (GTDB taxonomy): Bacteria > Bacteroidota > Bacteroidia > Flavobacteriales > Flavobacteriaceae > Aquimarina. Next base: position 83,077 of record CANLYR010000002.1, on the reverse strand, counting down.
TAAAGAAGATGTTGTTTTTTGTAATTTTGATCTTTCTTTTTGAAGATTCGCAATACTTTTATCAAAACGAATCTTGCCACGCTCAACTTTTTTCTTTGCTTTATTTATTAAGCTATATGGGATGCCGTTTTTTTGTGCTACTTCAAAAGTAAAAGAACTTCCGGCTTCACCCAAATGCAATTTGAATAGCGGCTCTAATGTATTTGCATCAAACAGCATATTGGCATTAGTCATATTCGGAAGCTCATTAGCCAGTATCTTTAGATTTGCATAATGTGTGGTTATGATCCCAAATGATTCACGCTCATAAAAAACTTCAAGAAAAGCTTCAGCCAGTGCTCCTCCTAATTCTGGATCACTACCGGTGCCGAATTCATCAATCAGGAATAACGTTTTATCATTACATTTCCGTAAGAAATTATTCATATTTTTTAAGCGATAACTATAGGTGCTCAAGTGATTTTCTATAGATTGATTATCACCGATATCAGTAAGGATTGAGTTAAATATAGATACTCTACTATACTCATGCACAGGGATTAACATGCCACTCTGAAGCATTACTTGCAATAAACCAATCGTTTTTAAGGTAATACTTTTACCACCGGCATTGGGACCAGAAATAACGATGATTCTATTATTTTGATCTAAGGATATGGTCTGCGGATGTGTTTTTTCTGCTTTTGCTTTATTCGAAAGATATAGTAAGGGATGATATGCTTCTTTTAGCGTTACTTCTCTATGGTCTGAAATTTTGGGTAATACTGCATTTAATTTGTCTGCATATTTTGATTTTGCAGATACGACATCTATATGACTCAAATATTCTTGATAGTGTTGTAACAATTCAATAAAAGGACGCAACTTGTTTGTGAGTCCTTTTAGAATTTTTACAACTTCTTCTCGCTCTTCATACTCAAGATTGCTTAGTTCTCTACTGTATTGCAACGTGGCTTCGGGTTCTATATACACAATGCTGCCGGTTTTAGAACTACCCATAATAGAACCTTTTACCTTACGGCGATACATGGCAGTTACGGCAAGTACTCTTCGATTATCTACAACACTTTCTTTAATCTCATCCAAATAACCAAGACTGTTATATCGAGAAAGGTCTTTGCCAAAGCTTCCATTCAATTTTCCTTGCACACTGTTGATGTCTCTTCTAAGTCCTCGCAACGTAGGGGAAGCGTCGTCTTTTACTTCTCCAAATTTATCGATAATGGCTTCGATAAAATTAATGATCTCCTTGGTAAATTGAACGTGTGAAGAAGTACGATATAATATAGGATAGTATTCCTTATTTGCTTTAAAAAAAAGTAAAAGATCATTAACTGTAATACCAATTGAAACTATTTTTTTTAGATTAGATGCTTCGAGAAAGGTATTCTCTATCTGTAATAACTGAAGCTCTTTGTCTATGCTATCAAATCCGTGATTAGGGATTCGAGTATCATTGAGATAAGAAGATTTATATTCGAATACTTCTTGTAATGAGGTATGTAATTGCTCTTTGGTTTTAAAAGGAGTAATTTGTAATGCTTTTGATCTACCGTAATCTGTGTTGCATAGTTCTGCAATGTGATCAAGAACGGTGTTAAACTCCAGATCGTCTAATGTTTTTTTAGAAATGCGAATCATACTTTTTTTTACCCTATTTTTGGGTTGTGTGCTATCAATTTTTGAGCAAAGCAAAAATACGTAATTACTATAATTTATATTATTTATATGAGTGTTAATATTGAATCGAGTTGGAAAGAACAACTTAAAGATGAATTTATCAAACCTTATTTCGCTGAGTTAATTGCCTTTGTGAAAACAGAATATTCTAATACTACATGTTATCCTAAAGGGTCAGAGATTTTTGCTGCTTTTGATCATTGTAGTTTTGACGATGTGAAAGTTGTAATCATCGGCCAAGATCCATATCATGGAGTCGGACAGGCTAATGGATTATGTTTTTCTGTAAATGATGGTGTCCCGATGCCTCCTTCTTTGATTAATATTTTTAAAGAAATCGAGACAGATTTATCGGTTCCCTTTCCGTCTAGCGGAAATTTACTTCGTTGGGCGAAGCAAGGCGTTTTATTATTAAACGCAACACTAACTGTAAGAGCACATGAAGCAGGTTCTCATCAAAATAAAGGTTGGGAACAATTTACTGACGCTGTTATAGAAGTTCTATCAAATAAAAAAGAAAATATAGTTTTTTTGTTATGGGGTGGGTATGCGAAGAAAAAAGGAGCTAAAATAGATGCAACTAAACATTATATTTTAACTAGTGGTCATCCTTCGCCATTAAGTGCTAACAGAGGATATTGGTTTGGAAACAAGCATTTTAGTCAAACAAACAAATTTTTGCTTGATAAAAATAAAGATAAAATAAATTGGTAATTATGCTGCGTTAGGTATTTCCTCTGATTTCGACTTATCAGAAGTATGCATAGCAACTTTGGCTATTTTTGATTTTTTCTTCTTAGTATCAACAGATTGCATACTAAATTTTAATAAGATAAAATTGAAGGTAACTAGACCAGCCAATATAAGTATAAATGTAACCATAATAGATTTGTTATTCGTTGTAGTTAATTATTAGATGCACTAAAGTTAAAATGGTTGCTTGTGTATGTTAATAATTAATTAATATCGTTCATGGGGTAGGCTTTGCAAAAATACAAAAATTTTTGAATTATCCAAGTCCTTGTTTTATAGGAGTTTAATTATTAAGTGTTTTAAAAAATTAAGATGATTACATGTAATATATCATATTTTTTATCTTAATTTTTTAAATTATTCTCTATGTTAATAACGTTTGATTGTTAATAACCCCTACCTATAAATTTTTAAATTATAAAAATTTTAGGGGGGCTAATACCAGAACTGGTATAATTGTATACTATAATGTAACTATAAATTCTTCTGGAGAAAGTTTTTTGTCAATAATATCTAATGAATACAATTGATTCTGCACCTCTGAAAGGATTTGTGTCTCCATCTGAGATTGACTCCATTCGGTATGAGTTAACCATTTTTGAATATCTTCGAGTTTTTGATTATACCTATGCGCTAAAGTCTTATCAATACTAGGGATTGATTTGAAGTCAGAAGTGGTCGTGTTGATAATATCTAGAATAGTCTTTACCTGCTCTTTTTTACTAGCCAATACTTCTTCTCTTACCGCAACCACAAAACAAGGCCATGGAGTAGGGCAGTCTGTTAATCTTCTAAAAGTTTTATTGTCCACCAAAGGTTTTGTAGTAAAGCGTTCCCACATAAAATAATCAGCTTTTCCATGAGTTAAGGCTTCTACTGCTCCATCGAGATTCTTTACTACCTTAAATGTAAGGTCTGAAGTTGGCCACCCTTGATTTTGTGCATGTACATACGCCATTAAATGTGATCCAGATCCATACCGGCTTATAGCTGCTGTGGTATTTTTCAATTGAGAATAGTTAGTATAGTTAGAGGTTTCGGCAACATGAATCCCCCAAATTAACGGAGATTGAATATAAGCCTGAACAATTTTGCATGGATTGTCGGCAATAATATCTTTTATAATGCCCTCGGTTAGAATTATTGCTATGTCAATATCACTCTTTCTTAATGCTTCGCACATAGCACCAGTTCCTCCTGGATAGTCTCTCCATTTTAATGTTATATTCTCTTTTGAAAAGCTTCTGTCTTCAATAGCCAGATGCCAAGGTAGATTAAAATGCTCAGGGACGCCCCCTATTCTAATTGTATACATAATGCTATAAGTGTTAAAAAATAGTGTATTTAATCGATTATTATTGTTTTTTAACGATGATATGATTTTATTTTGTGTATATTTGAAATATAATTCTTCCAGGAGATTATGATTTTGATATAGTTTTAACCCCAAAATAAATAATATTGCTATGAAAAAGAACTTTTTAAATAACAAAAACGTAGATGTTAAAGTTGCTAAGCTAAAAAATAATCACCTCGAGAATGGAATTGTAGTCTTTATTGCAGTATTATTATGTACTAATCTTCTAATTAGCTTAAAAATATTATTTGGCTAATAGTAGTATAAAACGTTGAAAATAATTTATTATATATTGAGTGTGATTGGATGGATTAATTTCCATCCTTTCTTTTTTTATAGTTTACATTCGTAACTTATAATTTTATCAAGTGAATATGTTATCAGTTTATCTATTGCTTTTTTTGGGTCTTGGCTAAACTCGCCAGTAGCTCTATTTGCTAAGATTACATTCATAGATATAGCGCGATGCCCTAAAAGCTTTGCCATCCCATAGATGCCAGCAGTTTCCATTTCTAAATTTGTTATTTTTTTACCTGTGTGTTCAAACTTAGCTATTTTTTTGTTTAAGTTATCATCTTGTAATGCAAGCCTAATCACTCTTCCTTGCGGGCCATAAAACCCAACATTAGTTACAGTATATCCGTTGTGGGTTTGATCGCTTTGCATAGCAGCTTTTAATTCTTGGTTTGCACTAACAACATAGGGGGCCGATTTGTTTTGATCCCAATTTAAATGTTTTATCAATGCTATTGCGATATTATGTGCTTGCACATGTTTACTATCATAAAAATGTAAAAGATTATCAAAACCAATGGCTATCTCAGAAATGACAAAGCTATCAATAGGAATATCTGGTTGTATAGCTCCTGAGGTTCCTATACGAATAATAGTAAGCACAGTATGTTTTTCTTTAATTTTACGAGTTTCTAAGTTAACATTGACTAAAGCATCAAGTTCATTGAGTACAATATCGATATTATCAGTACCAATACCAGTAGAAATTACAGTAATTCTATGACCTTTGTATATTCCTGTTTGTGTATGAAATTCGCGCTTATGAATTGTATACTCTACGTGATCAAAATACTGAGTTACTTGTGCTACACGATCAGGATCACCTACTGTGATTATAGTATGTGCAAGGTGTTCTGGTTTAAGATTGAGATGATATATGCTACCATCTTCATTTAGAATGAGCTCAGAATTGGCTATAGCCATATTATAATTTTAGAAGTGAGTGCGTTTCATCATTGTATAAGTAATCATATTTCTTTACTCCCCCATAGAACCAATCCAATGTTTGTGTGTTATAAAAATTCTTTTTGTGCTGTAGTGCTAATTTCCCACGTTCTGATAAAATTAACTGGTCTTTGGTTTGATCAAGAAATTGAAAAAGCCTGGCAATAACACGTTTCATTTGCATATCTCCGTAACCATAATACCCTTGATATTCAAGTGCGTATCCCATTAGCTGCTTAATATTTTTAATTTGGTATTTATCTACCATTTCTACAATATTATGTTCTAAAACATTGAGTCCGGTAAGCATGTTTGGAAAACGTTGCAAATGTGCTCTAAGGCATATAGATAAATATTCAAAAGATGAATTTTTCTTAATCTGACCGGCAATTTTTTTAGGATTTGACTCGCAATATAAGGTCCATATATATTGAGCAAGCTCCAAGTCATCAATGGTTAATTGTATTTTATTTTTATAATGATTTTTTAACTGATGATCTGATAATTCGCCAAGTCCCATAAGTCTTTTTTCATGTTCAATTCTACCACTACAAACCAGATAAACAGGTGTGTCATTAATTCCTTTGTGTAATAATAAATTAATGGCCGCCATCATATTGACATGACAAAATAGATCATACTCAAACCAAAGTACTACGTTTTTATAATCAGATAGTTGATCGAGTTTTTTAAGTTCAGAAATAAATTTTTCTTCATAATCTTCTGGAGAAATTTTATAATATTTATTGAGGAAAGTCTTTCGTTTTTTGATTGAACTTTCGGTTTCGATATTAATTTCTGTAGGTCCCTCGCATAGCATTTCACGCCAGGTCATAACCTCGCCTTGTGCAAGTTTTAAGTCTTTTAACCGATAGGTAAGACTATCTCCGTTGGTAATGTGTAAAGTGTTTTTTCCCAAAATGTAAATTATGTATTATCCGCCAACACGTTTCACGCTAAATCCTTTTTCTGTGAGGATTTTCATGATTTGATCCCGATAGTCCCCTTGTATAATAATGCTGTCATTTTTAAAGCTTCCACCAACACTTAAACGAGTCTTAAGTTCTTTGGCTAATTTTTTAAAATCTTTATCAGCACCAGTATAGCCTTCAAGTATTGTAATTGGCTTTCCTTTTCGTTTTTCATATTTACAGAGAATAGGATCGTCTTGCATCCAAATCTTATTTTCTGGTTCTTTTACAGTTTCTTCCTCTTCAATTTTATGATCAGGAAATAGATTTTTTAATTGATCTTGCAAATCCATATCTGCATTTTATTTTTTTATTAATCCAATTTCTACAAGTCTTTGATGTAAAAACTCTCCCGCAGTAATATCATCATACTGTTTAGGGTTGTCATTAGTAATGCATTCTTCAAGACAATTTAATTTCATATCACTTCTTGGATGCATAAAAAATGGTATTGAGTATCTTGGCTTTCCCCATTGCTCTTTTGGAGGATTTACTACGCGATGTATTGTGGATCGAAGTTTGTTGTTGGTATGACGCTCTAGCATATCTCCCACATTAATTACCAGCTCATCTTCTTGTGGTATGGCATCAATCCATTCTCCATCTTTGCGCTGTACTTGCAAACCACCAGTAGAAGCTCCCATTAAAAGTGTTATTAAGTTAATATCACCATGAGCTCCCGCTCGAACTGCTCCTTTAGGCTCCTCTTTGATAGGAGGATAATGTATCGGGCGCAAAATACTATTGCCATTACTTGCCCAATGATCAAAATAATTTTCATCTAATCCTATATATATAGCAAGCGCTCTAAGTACATAAATACCTGTTTTTTCAAGCATTCTGTAGGCTTCCATACCTGTTGTGTTGAAATCTTTAAGTTCTCCAACCTGTACATTTTTAGGATACTCTTCTATTAAATTAGCATCAGTATCTGGTTCTTGTCCAAAGTGCCAGAATTCTTTAAGATCTCCTTCTTTTTTGCCTTTGGCATGTTCTTTACCAAAAGATGTATACCCACGTTGTCCACCAAGCCCATCTATTTCATAATGCTCTTTAATTTCTGTTGGTAGCGCAAAGAATGCTTTTACTTCTTGATATAAGTTTTCTACGAGTTTATCGCTTAGAAAATGATTTTTTAATGCTACAAAACCTATTTCTTCATAAGCTTTCCCTATTTCATTAATAAATTTTTGTTTGCGTAATGGGTCATCAGACAAAAAATCAGATAAATCTACACTTGGTATATTATTCATTAGTACTATATCTTAATATTGAAGAACTAAAATAGATGTATTTGGTTTAAAACCGTGCATAGTCGTTCAAAAAAGTTAACATCTTTAAAAAATTAATCAATTTAGTTAGTATTGTATTCAGAATCTTTAATAGAGAAGTGTTTTAAACTTTTTTCAATTTGCTAAAAAAATGTCTTTTTGCGCCCATATTTCACAATTTTTAACTTCCGTAGCTCTGCTATGCAACTAAAAAATTACTTCATCTGAACACAAAACCACTATTTTTTACTTAAATCAAAAAAGTTTAAACCGCTTCAGATAGTAAATTTAACTAATTCATAGAATTGTTCTAGGTAAATTAACAACTACTTTACAATAATAATAGTATGCAATGCATTCTGAAATAAAAATAATTACATTTACGTAACAAATTTTCTTTTATGAATCATATTTCAAACGAAAAATCGCAGTTAGATTTTGATCGTAAAGAATACAGTAATGAGATACTGGCTTCTCTTTACCAAAAAATGCTTATACCCAGGCTTATTGAAGAGAAGATGTTAGTGTTGTTACGGCAAGGAAAAATATCAAAGTGGTTTAGTGGTATAGGTCAAGAGGCAATATCAGTAGGGATTACATTAGCCTTAAGTGATGAAGAATATATATTGCCAATGCATCGCAACTTGGGGGTGTTTACAACACGCAATGTCCCATTGCATAGATTATTTAGTCAATGGCAAGGCAAGGCAAATGGATTTACCAATGGTCGTGATCGCTCTTTTCATTTTGGCACACAGGAGCATAAAATCATTGGAATGATTTCTCACTTAGGACCTCAGATGGGTATAGCCTGTGGGATTGCCCTGGGTAATTTGTTAAAGAGAAATAATAAGGCTACAGCTGTATTTACCGGAGAAGGTGGGACCAGCGAAGGTGATTTTCATGAAGCGTTAAATATTGCATCGGTATGGAGCTTGCCTATCTTGTTTTGCATCGAGAACAATGGATATGGCTTGTCTACTCCAACCAAAGAACAGTATAATTGTAATAATCTTGCTGATAAAGGTGTTGGATACGGTATAGAATCACACATTATTGAAGGGAATAATATACTAGATGTATATCATCATGTTCGCGAATTTGTAAGCAGTATTAGAAAAAAACCCAGGCCAATCTTACTAGAATTTAAAACCTTTAGGATGCGTGGCCATGAAGAGGCAAGTGGAACAAAATATGTTCCTCAGGAATTGATGGACTATTGGAGCGCCAAAGACCCTATAGAAAATTATAAAGCGTATCTGATTGATCAAAAAATAATTTCTGTTGATGAAGAACTTCAATACAGAGCTGCTCTAAAGACAGAAATAGAATCTCATTGGGAGAATGCAAATGAAGAGGAATCCATACGTGTAGCATTAGATAAAGAACTAAACGATGTATTTAAAAGTTTTGATTTTAAAGAAATAAAACCAAGTGCTGATACACACGAGTTGAGACTTATCGATGCGATCTCTGAAGGGTTGGATGAATCTATGAAGCGATATGAAAATCTTATTATTATGGGGCAAGATATTGCAGCGTATGGAGGAGTATTTAAAATCACCGAAGGTTTTGTTGATGTATATGGTAAAGAGCGTGTTAGAAATACGCCTATCTGTGAATCTGGAATTGTATCTACAGGGTATGGTTTGTCTATTAATGATTATAAAGCAATAATAGAAATGCAATTTGCAGATTTTGTTTCTTCAGGATTCAATCCCATTGTAAATCTGTTAGCTAAATCAAACTATCGTTGGGGGCAATCCTCTGATGTCGTAATTCGTATGCCATGCGGAGCTGGAGTAGGGGCTGGACCATTTCATAGTCAGACTAATGAAGCTTGGTTTATCAAAACACCTGGGCTCAAAGTTGTTTATCCTGCATTTCCATTTGATGCAAAGGGTTTATTGGCAACTGCAATTGAAGACCCAAACCCCGTATTGTTTTTTGAGCATAAAGCTTTGTATAGAAGCATTCGTCAGGAAGTTCCTAAAGGATATTATACTTTACCAATTGGGAAAGCCACTCAAATTTATCAAGGAGAGGATATTACCATTATTAGTTATGGACTAGGCGTGCATTGGGCTATCAATATATTAGAAAAATATCGATCGATTTCTGCCGATCTTATTGATTTAAGAACGCTACAGCCATTGGATGTTGATACCATCTGTGTATCAGTTAAAAAAACAGGGAAGGCAATCATTCTTCAGGAAGATAGTTTATTTGGAGGTATCGCTTCAGATATTTCAGCAATACTTATGGAACATTGTTTTGAATTTCTTGATGCACCAGTAAAACGAGTTGCTAGTTTAGATACTCCTATTCCTTTTGATGCTAATTTAGAAACTCAGTATTTGGCCAAAAAACGATTTGAAGAAGAACTACTGGCATTGTTAAAATATTAACTTTCGCTCATAAAAAAACGTTACAGTTAATAAAATTATTTTTTTTATTTAATTTATTGATTTTCAATTATTTAAATTTTTATTTTAGTTTAAATGAGGGTTTTATAGGTTAACATGTCATTAAGAATTGTAAATAGGGGTAAAATCCCCCTTATCAGATGTTGTATGTTCTGTAAGTAAATCTTAATTTCGCGCAATCTATGATAATTTCATAGGTTTTTGGATTAAAAAACAGGGAGTTAAAAATTTATGAATACAAAACAACTAGAAAACGTACGTTCTTCTAAAATACTTGTGACTGGTGCAGCCGGATTTATAGGATCTAATCTTTGTGAAGCACTTATTGAAATCGGTAGTCGTGTGGTTGGATTTGATAATTTTGCGACAGGACATAAAAAAAATCTTTCGTCAATAGCTGATCATCCAAATTTCACTTTTATTGAAGGTGACATCAGAAACCTCGACGATTGTCTTAAGGCATGCAAGGAAGTAGATTTTGTATTACATCAAGCTGCTTTGGGATCTGTGCCAAGATCTATTAACGACCCTATAACAACCAATGATGTTAATGTTGGTGGATTCCTTAACATGCTGGTTGCTTCGAGAGATGCAGATGTGAAACGTTTTATCTACGCAGCAAGTTCTTCTACATATGGTGATTCTAAAGGACTGCCTAAGGTTGAAGAAAAAATTGGAAAGCCATTATCTCCCTATGCAATTACTAAGTATGTTAACGAATTATATGCGGATAATTTTAAGAAGACGTATAATTTGGATACCATAGGATTACGTTATTTTAATGTATTTGGCCGTAAGCAGGACCCTAATGGAGCATATGCAGCCGTAATCCCGAAGTTTGTAATGCAGTTTATGAAGCACGAATCCCCAATTATTAATGGTGATGGTTCATTTTCTCGAGATTTTACATATATCGACAATGTAATTCAGATGAATTTGTGTGCCATGGTGTCTGATCATCCAGAGGCATCAAATAATGTTTATAATACAGCCTTTGGTGAGCGTACAACATTGAGTGAACTAACTACGTTATTAAAAGAATATTTGTCAGAATATGATGCAGCAATTGCAAATGTTGATGTGAAATTTGGACCTGAACGCAAAGGTGATGTACCACACTCATTGGCTTCAGTAGATAAAGCGAAAAAGTTTCTTGGTTATAATCCAGAATTTGATATGAAATCAGGACTAAAGGAAGCTGTACATTGGTATTGGAAGCATTTAAAATAAATTCTAAAACTTAAAAATAAATAAACAACCATTATGCAAGATGTTAAGATTGCAATTATAGGATTAGGATATGTAGGATTACCTCTAGCAAGGTTATTTGCTACAAAATATGCCGTAGTAGGATTTGATATAAATAAAAAACGAATTCAGGAACTAAATTCTGGTAAGGATACGACTTTAGAGGTAGAAGATGACGTGCTATCTGCAGTGCTCAAAGATTCACCAGATGACCAAATCGGTTTATTTTGCTCAGCTAATCTTAGCAATATAAAAAACTGCAACTATTATGTTGTTACAGTCCCTACTCCAGTAGATAAAAATAATAGACCGGATCTAACACCTTTGTATAAATCCAGTGAAACTGTTGCCAAAGTATTGAAAAAAGGAGATGTTGTGATCTATGAATCAACCGTATATCCAGGAGTGACAGAAGAAGAATGTATACCGGTATTAGAAAAAATTAGTGGACTAAAATTTAATATAGATTTTTATGCAGGATATTCACCAGAACGTATTAATCCTGGTGACAAAAAACATACTGTAGAAAAAATCCTTAAAGTTACCGCTGGATCTACTCCAGAAATTGGTAAAAAAGTAGATGCATTATATAATTCGGTAATCACTGCAGGGACGCATTTGGCTCCTACCATTAAAGTAGCTGAGGCAGCAAAAGTAATCGAAAATTCTCAAAGAGATATTAATATCGCTTTTGTGAATGAGCTGGCAAAGATTTTTAATTTAATGGATATTGATACTCATGCAGTTTTGGAGGCTGCAGGGACAAAATGGAATTTTCTTCCTTTTAAACCAGGTTTAGTTGGTGGTCATTGTATAGGCGTAGATCCTTATTATTTAGCACAACGAGCACAAGAGTTTGGATATCACCCAGAAATTATTTTAGCAGGACGCCGATTAAATGATAGTATGGGACAGTATGTATCTTCAGAAGTAATTAAATTAATGGTGAAGAATGATATCAAGATAAAGGGAGCCAACATATTGGTATTAGGAATTACTTTTAAAGAAAACTGCCCCGATGTGCGGAACACGAGAGCTGTTGATGTTATTGCTAATCTAAAAGATTTTGGAACAGAAGTTACGATTTTTGATCCTTGGGCGAATCCAGCCGAAGTAATGCATGAATACAACTTAGAAACCACAACTGATAAACCAAATCAAAAATTTGATGCTATTGTTTTAACAGTTGCACACAAAGAGTTTTTGAGCCTTGATTTAAAATCATTAATGAAACCTGAAGGGATATTATATGATGTGAAAGGGATTTTAAAAGAAGGAGTTCACGGAAGATTATAAAACCATTTTTTTCAATACCATAAAATAAACTAAAGCCACCCACCTTGAGTCAATTAAAAAAAGGAGCAGTGCTCAATTATATTACAATTATATTGACTAATGTAGTAGGTATAGTGCTTACACCGTTTATTATAAAAAAATTAGGAGATGCAGAGTTTGGAGTATACGCAGCGATTGGAGCATTGGTTGGTACAATCTCGGTGTTAGATTTTGGTTTAAACAACACGATAATTCGTTTTGTGGCTAAGTATAGAGCAGAAAAAGAAACCATCAAGGAGGAGAATTTTTTAGCTACAACCATGATTATCTATTTTTTTATATCATCCTTAGTCATAGGTTTTGGTTTTATCTTTTATGATCATATTGATGATTATTTTAGTCTAATGTCTAGTGATGAAATCGAAATTGCAAAAACGATGTTTATCATTTTAATATTCAATTTAGCAATTAAATTACCGGGAGGAGCCTTTACAGGAATATGCCTAGGATATGAACAATTCGTTTTTCCAAAAACAATTAATATAGTTAGATATTTACTTAGAGCTGGTTTATTAGTATCGATTTTATTATTAGGGGGTAAAGCAATTGAAATTGTACTATTAGATACAGTCTTAAACATAGTTATTATTCTTATTACTATGTTTTTTGTATTTAAAAAACTTAAGGTTAGGTTTAAACTACACAAGTTTAGCTCACCACTTATAAAAAAAATCTTCAGTTATTCTATATGGATTTTTATTTATGGATTAGTCGCACAATTTCAGTGGCAGGCAGGTCATATCGTCTTGGGAGGGATGACTTTACCTGAAGTTTTAGCAATATATGCTATTGGCCTTATGTTGGGCAGTTATTATGGTGCATTTGCATCAGCTGTTAATAGTGTTTTTCTTCCAAGAGCAACTCAAATGACAGTTGCTAATGCTACAGCAAAGGAACTAACAGATATGATGATCAAGATTGGTAGAATATCTTTCATAATGCTGATTTATATTCTTGGCGCTTTTACTTTATATGGTAAACAATTTGTTTACTTGTGGGTAGGAGAATCGTATTATGACGCATGGATAATAGCTATTATGATTATGATTGCATATACTGTTCCCTTGGCACAAGGATTTACAGGCTCTATTATAGAAGCTCAGAATAAAGTTGCTTTTAAGTCTGTTACTTATCTTGTTTTTATGGCTTTAGGTACATTGTTGGGTTTCTTTTTGGCAAAAAAATATGGAGTATTAGGTATGGTTAGTGGTTCTGTAGCTGGTTGGATAGTAGCACAGAACATTATGAATGTATATTATTACCGTGTTCTTAAACTTAATTTATTTCGCTTTTTTAAAGAGTTATTTAGTAAAACGGTTTTAACACATATTTTTATTATAGCTATTGGGTATGGGATTAATTTTATTCCTGGAGATGGATGGATTAATTTTTTGACAAAGTGTTTATTGTATAGTATCACTTTTGTAGTATTAATGTATTCCTTTGGGATGATTCAATATGAGAAAAATTTATTTATAGGTGTGTTCTCTAAATTTTCTAAAAAATAGTAAATTATATGTACCGTTTGCGAGTATTTTTATGGAGATTACTAGGGATTGATTTTCATCATGCATTAAGGGTACACGATTATGTGTTTCTTAAAAATGATAATTTCTCTAAAATTGGTCATAAAACCTATGATAATGGTGCTCTGGTATGGCGATGGACAGATGCAAAACTAAAAATAGGTAAATATTGTAGTATTGCCAATAATGTACGTTTTATAGTAGATGAAGGCTATCACAAAGCTTCTGCAGTAACCTCTTTTCCATTAATTAATAATATTTTTAAGGATGAGAAAGCATTACCTAGCGGGAAAAATAAGAATCAATTTCTAAAAGAGATAAAACAACGTGAAGGAATTACAATTGGTAATGATGTTTGGATAGGTATGGGAGTTTATATAATGCCTGGAGTTACTATCGGTAATGGGGTAACCATAGCAGCAAACTCTGTAGTTACCAAAGATGTTGAAGATTATGTTACCGTTGGGGGAACTCCAGCAAAAATAATTGAACATAAATTTGATATAAATACTGTTCAAAAATTGAAAGCAATATCTTGGTGGGATTGGGATGATGAAACAATAAGAGAACGAGCAGAAGATTTTTATAAGGGGATGGATTATTTTATTAGCAAATATGGCAAATAAAAGTAATCAAATACATATTCTTTTTGTGATAGAATCATTGCATTGTGGAGGGGCAGAAAAGAGCCTTGTAACTCTTTTACAAAATATTGATTTTGAAACATATCATGTTGATTTGATTATAATGAATCCTGGAGGTGAGTTCGAAAAATTTCTTCCATCTGAAGTAAATTTAATTGTAAAAAATCAATTTTCAAGGCATAACTTCTTTAGAAGAAATATAAAGCGAGTTCACTTTTTGTTACTTAGAAAAGCAAATCGATTCATGAAGTATCATGGGGCTCAATTGTATTGGAAAGCTTTTGGATCATTCATATCAAAACATGATACGGAGTATGATATAGCAATAGCATATAATCAAGGTTTTTCGACATACTATGTAGCTAATAAAGTTGTGTCAAAGAAAAAGTTTGCATGGTTGAATACGGATTATCAAAAAGCTGGTTATAACATTACTTTTGATATCACACATTACAAAAGTTATGATAAGGTAATATGTGTATCAAAGGAAAACGAATTATCTTTTAAAAATGCGGTATCTGAAATTGATGAAAAAATAAAAGTTGTTGTTATAAAAGATATTGTTGATGCCGATTTTGTGAAGAAAATGAGCTCAGAAAAGATCGATTTTGAGAAAAATGATGAAGATATAGTAATCGTTACTGTAGGCCGATTAGCAAAGGCCAAAGGATTAGATATGGCTGTAGAGGCATGTGCGATGTTGAGAGAAAAAGGGCTTTTTGTAAAATGGTATGTGATTGGAGATGGGCCAGAGCGTAATGAATTAGAGAAACTGATCAAAATCAAAGGAATTCAAGATTCTTTCTTACTACTGGGTTTTAAAGAAAATCCTTTTCCATACATGCAATTATGCGATATTTATGTGCAAACATCATTATTTGAAGGTTTGGGAATGACGGTAATTGAGGCATCAGTATTAAACAAACCCATTGTTACTACTAATTTTTCAACAGCGTTTTCAATAATAGAACACAATAAAACTGGAAAAATCTGTGAAATGACTTCTGTAGCAATTACAGATACTATTATTGAGTATGTTGAAAATGTTGAATTAATGCAAGAAGTAAGTGAGAATTTATCTCATAAGGATAATTATGATAAAGAAATTTCATTACAAAAATTTAAAAAATTAATAGTAACAAGCTAGATAAATTTTTTGTTTAAAAGATTATGAAAATAAAAACTATTACTTGTCACGAAGTATATAATTATGGAGCAAGTTTGCAAGAATATGCACTATTAAGGTATTTGCAAAATCTTGGACATGAAGCAGAAACTATCCATTATAAGCCACCACATCTAAGCGGTCATTTCAAGCTTTGGGTGGTTTCTAATGAGTTTTTTGCAAGAAATATTTTTATGAGGGCTATCTATTTAACCCTAAAATTGCCTAAGAGGATCATTAATTTAAAGCGTAAACGAAATTTTGACAAATTTTCTGAAAAGCATATTAAGAGTACTCAAAAATTATATCGATCGAATAATGAGTTAAAAGCTGATACTCCTGAGGCTGATGTTTATATATGTGGTAGTGATCAAATCTGGAACTCTTTCTTTGAGAATGGTAAAGACCCTGCTTTTTACTTAGATTTTGTGCCCGATAATAAATTGAAATTATCATACGCAGCAAGTTTTGCTATCGATAAACTTGAAGATAATATAAAAGATTTCGTGAAAGAAAAAATAGGTCGATTAGATCATGTTTCCGTTAGAGAATCTTCAGGAAAAAGAATAGTTGAAGATCTAGGCTATACTAATGTGACCCAAGTGCTAGATCCAGTTTTTTTAATAGATTCTCAAGAATGGAAATCATTGATGATTCCAGAATTAGAAAAAGACTTGATTAGTAAAGGCAAATACATTGTTGTCTATGATTTTGATAATGATCCATCAATAAAATATATAGCAGAGACATACAAAGAAAAAGGATATAAAATCTATGCTTTTAATGAATTGATTGATTACGCAAGTGAAAATTTTTACCTTGAAGGAGTAGAGTTTTTTTTGACAGTGCTAAATGGTGCAGAAGCTATACTGGCAAATTCATTTCATGCAGTAGCTTTTTCTTTTATATTTCATAAAAAGTTAGGAGTTTTCAATAGAAATGATAAAATCAATACACGCATGAGAGATTTACTTCAATCTGTAGACCTAATCCATCTTTTAATTGATGATAAAAAAAAAGCAGATAATTTTAAATTTGATGCTATAGATTATAAAGAGGTTCAGTCAAAATTAGATGTACTCATAGAAAAATCTAAGAATTATCTTGATAAAGCACTAACTAAATAATCGTATGCCAAGACTATTATATATAACAAATCAAATATGTAGCTCTGGAGGATTAGAACGGGTGTTATCTATTAAGGCTAGCTATTTTGCTGATCATCTAGGGTACGAAGTTCATATACTCACACTTAATCAAGGTGATGAAGATTTGTTTTATGATTTCAGTGATAAACTTCAATATCATGATATTAACGTGAATAGAAGCCCTTTAGGTTTTATAAAAAGTTATCGAACAGGAATTCGTAAAGTAGTCGAAAAAGTAAATCCAGATGTGATCTGTGTTTGTGATGATGGAGTTAAAGGTTTTTTTGTTCCCAAAATTATAGGAAAACCATGCCCAATGGTATATGAACGACATGTATCAAAATTAGTGGCAGAGACAGAAGGAAAAATGAGTTTTATAAAAAGGTTGATTGCAAAAGTTAAATATGCATTGATGGATTATGGAGCTAAGTTTTATGATGCATTTGTAGTATTAACTCATGGAAATCTCGTAGAATGGAAATCTAAGAATTTAAAAGTAATTTCTAACCCATTATCTTTTTATCCTGAAGAAAAATCATCACTTAAAAACAAAAAAGTCATTGCAGTAGGCAAACATTGTTATCAAAAAGGATATGATCGTTTGTTAGAAAGCTGGCAGTTGGTTGTAGAAAAGCACCCAGATTGGATTTTAGAAATTTATGGAGCCTTTAATCCTGATCACGATCTAGAAAAGTTATCTATAGATCTTGGTATTGAAGATAATATTAGGCTTTATGCTCCCGTAAAAAATATTCGAGACAAATTTTTAGAAGCTTCAATTCATGTATTGTCATCACGTTTTGAAGGTTTTGGAATGGTCATTATTGAAGCTATGTCATGTGGAGTTCCTCCGGTTTCATTTGATTGTCGTTGTGGTCCTTCAGATATTATTTCTCAAGGCGAAGATGGTATTTTGGTAGAAAATGGTGACATAAAATCATTTAGTACTGCATTATTAGATTTAATCGAAAATGAAGATAAACGAAACGCTATGGGGATTGCCGCAAAGAATAATGTGAAGCGATATTTACCAGAAAATATAGCACAACAATGGAATCAATTATTTACCTCATTAATTAACCAATAACTTATCATGTTACTAAGTATTATCATACCTGTTTATAATGCCGAAAAATTTATAGAAAGATGTGTAAACTCAATCATCGATCAGGCAAAAGATTTTAGTGATATCGAATTAGTAATTATTAATGATGGATCTACAGACAAGAGTCCACAGATATTGAAAAGGTTGCAAGATTTGTACCCAATTATAATATTATATGACCAACAAAATTCAGGTGAAGGCCATACTAGAAATGTAGGCTTAGAAAAGGCAAAAGGAGATTATATCTGGTTTATTGATGCAGATGATTATATAGAAGGTACTGTCCTAAATAATATCCATAAAACTTTAGTCAATCAAAAACCAGAAACTATCTTGTTTGGTTATAAGAGTGTAGATTTAGAAGGAGAAAAACTTTCTGAAGTTAAATATGAAGATGCTGTATTAACTGCCGATGAGCTGATCAGTAAGTCCCTATATAGCAACACGGTTTGGTCCAAGGTTATTAATAGAAACTTGATACGATCAAACAAGCTAAGTTTCGACCCTACGGTCAAGACCGCTACAGACTTTGATTTTAGTTTTAGAGTATTGTATTATTCTGAAAAAATTGCAATGCTCAACGATGTTAGTTATAACTATGTTGTGAACCCAGATTCTATTAGTAATATTAGAACTAGAGAGCATTTAGAGAAATTAGCAAAAGATAGTGTAATTGTTGCCAGTAATATAAAAGAATTTTTAATCATAAATGAAAAGGATTATGAGGGGAGGATGAAAATATTTAAGCCATGGCTCAATAATTATTTATATGGTCTTCTATTTAGTGTATTTCGTTTTAACTATAGTATCACATTCATTGAGGAAATTATAAAATCTTTAAAAGAAAACAACAATTATCCTGTAAACACAAGTAAAATGAATACTAAAAAGAAGTTATTTATGGCTGTTGCAAATCATGAATCACTCTTTTTAATGATTTGTAGAATGAATAGAAAGTTAAAAAAACAGATGTAGACGTATCAAAAATTTGTAATGAAGAAAATTGTAATTTTAACAGATCAGATTTCCAAAATAGGCGGTATCACTAATTTAGTTTATCTCAAGGCTAATTATTGGGTCACGCAAAGAAATTATGATGTGCATATTATTACAACAGAACAAAAAGGAGATCCACCTTTTTATGATATGAATGAGCGAATACATATTAATGATCTATCTGTTAACTATAATAGGTTTGAAAGTTATTTTAGCCCAAAAAATCTATTTAAAATATTAAAAAATTACTTCAGATTACAATCCAAATTGAATAAAATCAAACCGGACATTGTGATTGTGGCAAATCACATTCCAGTAACATTTTTCTTTCCATTACTCATAACAAAAGGGAAATTTGTTAAAGAGTTTCACTTTTCTAAGTATTACCTATCCAAAAGACCAAAAACACTTTTTAAGAAACTTGAGAATTGGTTAGAATCAAAATTTGATTTTTTGGTAGTATTAAGTCCCGAAGAAAGTACATTTTATGATTTTGATACTGTAGTTACTATTTCTAATCCAATTCAAATAGATAATACTATAGCGCCCATTTTTAGTCATAGAAAAAATATTGCAATGGCAGCTGGGCGAATATCAGAAGTTAAGCGATTCGACATTCTAATTGATATTTGGTCAGAATATATTAAGAAAAAACAAGATTGGAAACTCGAAATTTATGGAGATGGCGACGATGAATATGTAGCAGGTTTGAAACAGAAAATTATAGCATTAAATTTATCTAATTATGTAGAAATAAAAGCTTCAATAAATACAATAAAAGATAAAATGAATACTTATGGATTGTATATTATGACATCATCTATGGAGTGTTTTCCGATGGTATTGCTAGAAGCCCAATCTTGCGGACTTCCGATAATTTCATATAATTCACCTACAGGTCCGAGAAATATTATTTCGAATGATCAAAACGGCGTTTTGGTTGAAATGGACAATAAAGAAGAATTTGTAGAAAAACTTATCGAATTAACCACAAATGAATCTAAAAGAATAGACTTGGCAAAAAATGGATACCAAAGTTCTAAAAAATATACTATGGATAAGATCATGCAAATTTGGGATAAAGAAATTATTAATAATTAGAGTATGAGAACAATGTTTTCCTTTATATATCAATTGTTTTTTATACCGCATTTGTTTGTGTTTTATATGAGTAAGAATAAAACAGAGGTTATAGCGGATTTGTATTGTAACTCTCCCATACCAGACTCTAAAACACAAATTACAGGCGACCTTACAAGAGAATTATCCCAAAACAAGTATTTCCGTACGCTGTTTTATTTCAGAACAAGAGGTTTTTTGAGTAATGTGCTCAGAGTTTTTTACCCTAGAGATCATCGTTTTACAATTGATATGCATACCAAGATTGCTGGTGGTGTGATACTAGCACATCCCTACAGTTCAATTATTAATGCAGAGCGGGTCGGCAAAAATTTATATATAAATCAGTTAGTAACTGTGGGAGAGAAAGATGGTAAAAAGCCAGTAATAGGCAATAATGTAAAGTTATATACGAATTGTACTATTATTGGGGATATTACGATTGGTGACAATGTAATTATTGGAGCAGGAGCAGTGGTTACAAAAAGTATACCTGATAATTCTGTTGCTGTCGGTAATCCAGCAAAGGTTATTAAAACAATAGATACATGATTTAATTTTTTAGTATCGTAATAATTATAGGGGAACAAAAAATAAATAAAAGGAATGATATTTAATTCGGTAGTATTTTTAATTTTTTTACCGATTGCATTTGCAATATATTGGTTATTAGGCAAGAAATCTCTTAAGGTTCAGAATATTTATTTGCTTATTATTAGCTATTTTTTTTATGGTTGTTGGGATTGGAGGTTTTTATTTTTGATTGCTGCTAGCTCACTTATCGATTATTATGTCGCCATAGGAATAAAAAATGCGCAGTCAAAATTACTAAAGAAAAGATTTGTAGCTATTAGTTTAGCAATGAATCTTGGTCTTTTAGGATTTTTTAAATATTTCAATTTTTTTGCCGATTCATTAGTCGACCTTTTTAATGTTGTTGGCTTTCAGGCAGATTACGTAACGCTTAACATTATATTGCCTGTAGGAATAAGTTTTTATACATTTCAAACTTTAAGTTATACATTAGATGTATATAAAGAGAAAATAGAACCGTCAGATTCTATGATCCAATTTTTTGCCTACGTCAGTTTTTTTCCACAGCTAGTAGCAGGTCCTATAGAAAGAGCAACAAATTTATTACCACAATTTCAAAAGAAAAGAGAGTTTAGTTATGATAAAGCGGCAGACGGTATGCGGCAGATGCTTTGGGGTTTCTTTAAAAAAGTAGTAGTCGCAGATAACTGTGCCGTATTTGTGGATCAGGCGTTTAATGATCCTTCTTTAAGTTCATCAGGAGAATTGTTTGTAGCAATGATTTTCTTTGCTTTTCAATTATATGGTGATTTTGCTGGGTATTCTGATATTGCCATTGGTAGTGCTAGATTATTTGGTTTTGATCTTAAACAGAATTTTGCATTTCCTTATTTTGCGAGAGATATAGCAGAGTTTTATAGAAGATGGCATATGTCATTAACCAATTGGTTCAAAGATTATGTTTATTTTCCACTGGGAGGCAGCCGTGTTGGTCTAGATAAAAAGATCAGAAATGTATTTATTATTTATTTGATAAGTGGGTTTTGGCATGGTGCAAATTGGACATTCATAATGTGGGGTTTTTTAAATGCCTTATATTATGTTCCTCTAATGCTATTTAAGAGAAATAGACGTAATCTGGAGATTGTTGCAGCAAATAGTTTTTTTCCATCATTAAGGGAGGGATATGCTATTTTGGAAACATTCATTATTACATGTTTTATTCGGGTTTTTTTTAGAGCTAATACAATAGAAGATGCATTCATATATATTCAAAGAATTTTTAGCTTTGAAGGTAGCTCTTTTGGTAACCTAGATAAAGTTTCTATAGCTGTTATTAGCTTTATGTTGCTTGTTGAATGGTTTAATAGAACTAAATTACATGGATTGGCTATAGAAAATAAACCTCTAGTTGTAAGGTGGGGAGCATATGTGTCAATTTTTTTGATGATTTTATTTTTTGGTAAAGCTTCAGATTCATTTATTTATTTTCAATTTTAGTACGATGAAAAAATATTTATATAAGTCGTTTATTTTTCTATTTATATGTTTTGCAATTTTGAACTTTATTATGTTACGATATGGAGGTAATATCGATTACTTCTATAATAAATTTACAACACCCAAGGCGAAATCAATGATTATAGGAGATTCCAGAAGTATGCAAGGAATTCAACCTGCTGTAATGAATAAGTACCTTAAGAATGAAGGATACACATTACCTGTATTTAACTATAGTTTTACTATAGCGCAAGCGCCAATAGGACCTCTATACACAAAAAGTATACTTAAGAAGCTGGATGCCTCGGTCAAAAATGGTGTTTTTATTATTTCTGTTACACCTTGGATGTTGGGATCAAATAATGATAATGATAATTCGAAAGGGGAGTTCCATGAAGCAGATTCGCCACCGCATAATATGCATTTTGTGAACATGAATCCTAATTATGAATATTTACTAAAAAATTTGAATTATTTTCATTTTAAGGCGTTATTTAGAAAAAAATCCACCATGCATAAAGATGGATGGTTAGAAGAAAGTAACTTACCTGATAGTGAAGCAGTATTTAAACATTGGAAATCTATACAGAAGGGGTTATTTGCTAATATGGATAGAGAAAAGAAAGTCTCTTCATACCGATTAAAAAGTTTAGATACGTTGGTTAAAAAACTTAACACTCATGGTGAAGTTTATCTGGTTAGAATGCCAATAGATCAAGATATGCTTGAATTAGAAAAAAAGTTTTATGAAAATTTTGATACAGATATTTCTGATTTAGCCAAAGAGAATAATGTGCCATTTCTGAATATCACTAAAGACATAGATAAGAAATTTGAAACGTATGATGGACATCACTTGGATAAGTATGGAGGCAAGGATTTTACTAAATACCTTTGTGAGTTAATAATTAAAAATAAAACGTGATCAAGAGTGTTTGATTTTGTACCCATAAGAAGTTATTTTGATGTGTATATACATATCTGTTTAGGTATTGTAGCCTTTACATTGTTACATACCTATGTCTTACCTCTATGGGATAAAAAAAATATTAGTTTTATTAATGTAATGGGATATGTGTTATTTACATATATTTTATTTTACATGGGGTTTAGACCGATTAGTTATCTATTTGGTGATATGGCGAACTATGCTGTTTTATATAAAAGTTATGCCAGTGGCGAACCAGCAAGAACTGAACAGGATTTAGCATTTAATTATTTCACAAAGTTTTGCTCTTATATAATGAGTGCCAAATATTATTTTGCTTTATGTGCACTTATTTATATTTACCCGTTATATCGTATATCTAAAGAATTCTTCAAAGAATATTGGTATTATAGTTTTTTATTGTTCTTAGTCTCATTTTCTTTTTGGACGTACGGTGTTAATGGTATGAGAAATGGAATGGCTACATCTCTTTTTTTGTTAGGTATTTCGTATAGAAAAAAGTTGCCAATTATGGTTGTGTTTTTTTGGATATCAAGTTTGATCCATCAAACAGTTTTACTACCAATCTTTGCATACATTATATCTAGCTTTTATAACAAGCCAAAAATCTTTATTTATGGCTGGTTTGCTGCTATCCCATTATCATTGGTTCTTGGAGGGTTTTGGGAATCACTCTTTGCAAGTCTAGGTTTTGCAGATGATCGGTTAGGAGGGTATTTATTGGGTGAAGTAGATGAACAAGCATTTAGTAGTACGGGTTTTCGTTGGGATTTTTTAATCTATAGTTCAGGAGCTGTTTTTACTGGTTGGTATTTTATTTTCAAGAAAAAATATGAGGATAAATTATATCATTTATTATTTAACTCCTATGTAATTTGTAATGCTTTTTGGATATTGGTCATTCGTGCTAATTATTCTAATCGATTTGCATATTTATCATGGTTTATGATGTCTATTGTTATCATCTATCCTTTTTTAAAACAACAATTTTTCAAAAATCAACACATTATAATTGGTCGAGTGGTATTAGTATATTTTGGATTTACATATTTAATGTATCTCGTGTATTATGGTTAATAAAGTATAGAATTAATGAAAAAACTAACTGTTTTTACTCCTACATACAATAGAGCCTATTGTTTAGGTCAATGCTATGAAAGTTTAGTAAATCAAACTTCAGATGAGTTTATGTGGTTAATTATTGATGATGGATCTTCAGACAATACTAAAGATTTGGTAGAGCATTGGATAACAGAGAATAAAATAGAAATAAGATATCACTATCAAGATAATCTGGGTATGCATGGTGGACATAACGCCGCCTATAGTCTGATCGAGACAGAATTAAATGTTTGTATCGATTCTGACGATTTTATGCCAGTTGATGCAGTAGAAAAAATAGTTGATTTTTGGGATGAAAATGGATCTGATAAGTATGCAGGAATAGTGGGATTAGATGCAGATAAAGATGGAAAAATTATAGGAACAACAATTCCTGAAAAAATAAAAGAAACAACAGTTATAGATCTCTACCAAAAACATAAAGTAGTAGGAGATAAAAAATTAGTGTATAGAACAGAAGTGGTAAAAAAATATCCTCCATATCCAATTTTTGAAGGAGAAAAATTTGTTCCTCTCGGATATCTTTATCAAATGATTGATCAAGATTATACGATATTACCTCTTAATGAGATTCTTTGTATAGTCGAATACATGCCTGATGGTTCAAGCCTTAATATGCTAAAACAATATAGAAGGCATCCAAAAGGGTTTGCTTTTTCTAGATTAACAGAGATTAAATATGCAAAAAGTTTAAAAGAACGTTTCAAAAAAACGATCCATTATGTATCAAGTAGTTTTTTATCCAAAAACTGGAGATTTATAAAAGAATCGCCAAAAAAAATGCTTACCATAGTATCAATTCCTTTTGGTTTGCTATTGTATTTATATATACGTATAAACACTAATAAAACCTCTTGATTATTATATGAAACCTATTAGAGTATTGCAAGTACTAACCATAATGAATAGGGGAGGTGCAGAAACTATGGTAATGAATTACTATAGAAATATAGATAGATCAAAAGTACAATTTGATTTCCTACTACATCGCCAGGAGCGAGGAGTATTTGATGATGAAATCGAAAACTTAGGAGGTAAAATATATCGATTACAGAATATTAGTTTCAAAAACTTATCAAAATATAAGAAGTCTTTAGATGCTTTTTTTAAAGATCATAAAGAATATAAAATAGTACATTCACACCTTAATGCATTAAGTGTTTTTGTTTTACAATCTGCCAAAAGAAATAATGTTACAACAAGGGTTGCACATAGTCATACAAGCCTTTACAACCTCAACCTAAATCCATTTTCTAAAGACAGAAACAGTGTTGGTTTTGCATTCAAATTTTTTGCTCAAAATATCTTGAAGCGAAGTATTACAAAATATGCAAACCATTACTTTTCCTGTGGTGATAAAGCTGGTAATTGGCTTTATGGAAAAAAGAATGCGGATAGTGTGAGGATTATCAATAATGCAATCGATTCAAATCAGTTTATTAGTGACCCTGTTAGGTCCTTAGTACTAAAAAAAGAGCTTAATTTAGGAGAAAAGCTAGTAGTAGGGCACGTTGGTAATTTTGTTCCTGAAAAAAACCATAAATTCATTTTAGAAACTTTTAAAACGCTCAAAGAAATCAAAAAACAATCTGTGCTTATATTGATTGGAGGAGGTTTTGGTAAAACAATTTTTGAAGATATGGCTAGAGAATTGCAAATAGAAAATGATGTTATTTTTCTTGGTGTTCGCAGTGATGTTCCTGACTTATTACAGGCAATGGATGTTTTTTTGTTTCCATCTATTAATGAGGGTTTGCCAGTTACTCTAATAGAAGCACAAGCTGCCGGGTTAAGAGTCGTTGCATCAAATGAAATATCAAAAGAATTAAATATAACAGGATTAGTCGATTTTTTATCACTAAATCAAAGTCATAAGTTTTGGGCAGAAAAATTGCTTGAATTGTCATCTGAAAAGAAAGAAAATACAGAAGAAAAGATTATTGAGGGCAATTATGATATCAAGAATAATGCCTTAGAACTTCAAGAATTTTATTATAAACAAATAAAGAAAATAGGATAATGTGTGGAATTAATGGTTTTATCTCATTAAAACAAGAAAGTGTGGTTCAATTACGCAGCGACATGATGATGATGAATGATATGATTATTCATCGGGGTCCAGATGACGATGGAGTCTTTGTTAATGATCAAGATTTTTCTTTGGCAATGGGGATGAGAAGGTTATCTATCATTGACCTGGGATCTGGTAAGCAACCTATCTATTCTGAGAATGAGAATATCGTAATCGTATTTAATGGTGAAATATATAATTACAGGCAATTAAGAGATGATCTAATTAGTAAAGGAGCAACTTTTAAGACCAAAAGCGATACCGAAGTTATTTTAAAGTTATATGAAATAGAAGGCACTAGTGGGTTTAAAAAATTAGATGGAATGTTTGCTTTTAGTATATATGATAAAACTAAAAGTAAGGTTTTTATTGCACGAGATTTTTTTGGAGAGAAGCCCCTATATTATACAGAAAAAGAAGGAGAGTTTATATGGGCTTCAGAATTAAAATCTATTCTAAAAAAAATAAAAACTGTTCCTAGTATTGATAAGTCTGGGTTGAACCTCTTTTTTAAACTAACTTATATTCCTGCTCCATATACAATTTATGAAGGTATATATAAACTTGAAGCGAATCACTTTTTGACATATGATTTAAATGCAAAATCATATGAAATTGAAATTATCGAGGAACCTACGGCGCCTGAAAGACAGGACATATCTTTTGAAGATGCTAGATCTAGAGTTAAAGAATTAGTACAGGAAACTGTCGAAAGCCGATCTGTTTCAGATGTACCCATTGGTACATTCTTATCAGGTGGAGTAGATTCTTCTGTAGTTTCCCTATGTTTATCAAAGATGAGTACTTCTAAAATAAATACTTTTTCTATAGGTTTTGAAAAAAAATCATTTGACGAATCAGATAAATCAAGAACGGTTGCAAAATTAATTAATAGTGAGCATCATGAGTTTATTCTTAATGAAAAAGATTTAGAGCAAAATGTAGATGAAGTGCTACTCAATTTTGATGAACCTTTTTCTGATTCGTCTTCTCTACCCAGTTATTTGGTTGCTAATAAGACTAGTGAGAAGGTGAAAGTTGCGTTAACAGGTGATGGTGGAGATGAAGTTTTTGGGGGATATAATAAGTATTACATGGGTAAGATTAATCAAAAATACACTAGCGTTATACCCAAAGGAGTACACAAGTATTTATCTAAATCTATAGATTTTATGATGAGTACCAAAAATGATAGAAGAGGAAAACGTTTTAAAATGAGACGTTTACTCAGAGCTATTGATTATTCTGATAATTATTATTGGGATATTATATCTCTTGGATTTGCATCAAATACTTTATCAAAATATTTGCTGCCAGAATATCTGGATACTTCTATATTTGATTATTATAAAAATAAAACTTCTGTAAGTTCTCCTAAAAATCTAACAGAGTATCGCATGATTGATAAACAAATGAGTTTAGAAGGTGATATGTTGGTAAAAGTAGATAGAACCAGTATGTTATCTTCGCTAGAATGTAGAGCTCCATTTTTAAATAAAAAACTCTGGAAATATACAGATAGTTTGCCAGAGCAGTTTTTGATGAAAGGATGGGATAAAAAGCATATATTAAAAGCCGCTTTTGCTGATGAGTTTCCTAAAGGTTTTTTGGATAAATCTAAAGCAGGTTTTGGTGTGCCGATAGGAGATTGGTTGCGATCTTCTCTAAGCAACGAGTTAGAAAGTTTTATTGATAAACAATTTTTAAAATCTCAAAATATTTTTAATATCGATGCAACACATCAACTGGTAAAAGAACATTTAATGGGTAAAGATAATACCTTTATGGTTTGGACATTTTTTTGCTTCCAAAAATGGTATATAAAAAATTATTCTTAATAGAAAATATGATTTAGATCCCAAAAGAGCTTCACTTCATCTTTGACTTAAAGTGAGCTCTAGTAATTTTGTATTTATTTTTTCAGAAAATATTTTGGCTCCTTTTTCATTTAAGTGATCACAATTATAAAAAAGTGAAGTATCATCTCCTTTTTCATCATTAGAAAAATCCCAATATTCTATGTTATGCCTTTTGGTGATATCTAAAATATCATTTTTATTTTGATCAAGATATTCTTTAACCAAATACTCATAGATATTTTTATACATTGGTAATGTAATTAGTATAGGAGTAATATCCCTTTTTTTAAGTTTATATAAGAAATCATCTAAGTCGATAAGAATTTCTTCTCTTTCATTAGATTTTCTAACTTCTCTATTGAAAAATTCTGCTTTGCTAGCAACACTCTTTGGTGTAAAAGAACTCAAGTCACTTCCATAATGAGGCATATATCCTTTTATAACATCTTCACTTTGTTTTTTTGATTGTGGGTCACTATAATGATTAAGAATTTTATCTTTAACAATAGAAAGTGCTATTCTAGGTGTATACCCTAACCAGAAATGAGAAACATCGTTCCAGAACTCATTTTTGCCTTTGTATTTTATGTCATAGTCATAATACAACCAAGTATCTCTAATCCCTTGGCTCGAGAAATAAAGTGAATGCTGGTCAATGCTTATAAGTACATATTTTAATTTTTGTAGGCTATCAATATGTTTAAGAGTAATTCTCTTATCAAAATAAAGGGATTGATTACTGGCAGCCATATTGTATGTTTCTAAGTCAAATTGCCGTGGATCTATACCATTGTAGGCATGAGAATTACCAAGAGCTAAAATCTCTATATCCTTAAAACTAGTTTCTAATCCGTTAATTTTCTGCTCATAATCGGTATTCATCGTTCTGAGGTACGTTTCAAATACTAAAGTCACAATGACTATAGGAATCATAAAAATTAATATTTTTTTTAAAAATGCCTTCATTTCTTCCTAAAATTGAAAATATATAAACTCTTGTTGTTGTCCCCCAAATAAAAATATTATTGCAATAATAACATAATAGAATGAGAAACGTATTAACCTTGGGATCCTTACATTATCTAACTCTAACGCATGTTGTTTATCGCGCTGTAACCATTCTATGACTACAAATAGCAGTATAAAGAATATCGCTTTAGAAGGTAGTATCTCGGGCACTGTAAATAATGAAGTTGAAAACACTTCTGAAATATATGCAAATGCATGTTTGATATTATCAGCTCTAAAAAATACCCAAGCAATGACGGTAATAAAAAACGTACTACTAATCTGAAGAATTTCTCTAAAACTTGCAAAGACTTTATTCTCTGCAACAACATTGGTATGAATACGATTTTTGTTTAATAACATTATGGGCAAAAAGTAGAGTGCATTCAAAAAGCCCCAAGCTATAAAGGTCCAATTAGCACCATGCCAAAAGCCACTGACTATAAATATGATAAAGGTATTTCTAATTTTCATTACAATACCTCCTCGACTACCACCAAGCGGAATATATAGATAATCTCTAAACCAAGTAGATAATGAGATATGCCATCTTCGCCAGAATTCTGCGATATCTCTTGAAAAATATGGAAATGCAAAGTTCTGCTTAAGATTGAAACCAAATAATCTTGAGGTACCAATAGCGATATCAGAATACCCCGAAAAATCACCATAAATCTGAAAAGCAAAAAATACCGCTCCTAATAATAGTGTACTACCCGAATATTGATCAGAATTATTAAAAATAGTATTGGCAAATCCTGCAGCATTATCTGCGATTACTATTTTTTTAAACAATCCCCACAAAATCTGACGCAAACCATCTACAGCTTGGTTATATTCGAATTTTCGTTTACTGTAAAATTGTGGTAGTAGATTGGTTGCTCTCTCTATGGGGCCTGCTACCAACTGTGGGAAGAAGCTTACAAAAGCAAAAAATGCAATGATATCCTTAGTTGGTGTCAGTTTCTTTTTATACACATCCAATGTATAACTAAGTGTCTGAAATGTATAAAAACTAATTCCTACTGGGAGAATTATATTTAACCGTTCTGCTGATATATGCATACCAAAGAAAGTGAAAGCATCAGTAAAGCTTTCTAGAAAAAAGTTATAATATTTAAAAAACCCCAGAAAACCAATATTTACCAATACACTTGTGGTAAGAAGAAGCTTTCTCTTTTTCTCTTGTTCTGTATTTGCCAAAGAAATGCCAATTAGAAAATCCAATGTAGAACTGAAAATGATAAGAGATAAAAACCGCCAATCCCACCAGCCATAAAAAACATAACTTGCTAATAGTAAAAGTAAATTTTGAGATTTAAGTTTTTTTCTTACCACAAACCAGTATAAGAGAAAAACTACGGGTAAGAATATTAAAAACTCTAATGAATTAAATAACATTTTTAATGTCTTGAAAATTAAGAAAAATAAATATACATTTTATCTGTATACTGAAATTTTTTGCTATTTTTTAGTGTGCTTATGCGGGGAGAAAAATAAACTAAAACAATTATAGATTTCTTGTTCTATTACCTTTTAAAATAGCGAAGCAAAGAAACATAAAAAATGCTATTTATCAAAAATTTCCTTAAAATTGAAGTAAACTTAATGATTTTAATAGTGAAAAGTAGCCATAATAAATAGATACGATATATAATATATTCTAAACTCTTAATGAATTATATATATATATAAAAGGCCTGACTTTTTGGTCAGACCCTATTACTTTATTATACTAGGATAGTAATCGAATAAATTTAATTATTGCTTACACGATTATTTGTTCCTTGTATATCTGTATCAGTGTTTATAGTTACATTATTTTCTATTATAGAATTATTCCCTCTGAAAAAAATACATACAAGCTCTGCTGTTTCAATCGTATTACCTGTAATTGTCATCCCATTGAAGTCTGTAGCGTGTATACCATAATTAGTACCTTTAACTTTTATATTATTATTACGGACAACTATATTGCTGTCTTCGTTGACTGCGTTATTTCCTACAGTATTTATTTGAATACCATAAGCCCCCAATCGTGTAGAACTTGTGTTTTCAAATGTATTATCGGTAACTGTGATATTAGACGAAGACTTGGTTTTATTTATACCAAAAACATTTCCTGTTTGGGCTGTTACAGTATTATTACTAACTAGCATGTTATTTGAATTTGTTAACCCAAAACCAGCTGTAGAAAAGTTATTTCCAGTGATATCAAAACCTCTGGAATTTAGTATTACTCCTGATTGTGAGCATGTAATCGTGTTGTTTTTTAGATAAAACTTATTGTCAATGTATTGGGCTTCCTGGTTTACACCTACCATATTCATAGACCTACCTGTTACTAATTCTATTGTGTTATTTCTAAATGTAACATTTTTTAAAGCAATTTGTCCTATAATACCATCCGTATCAGCTTCACTACTGGTAATCGTATTATTATAGATTTCAGTATCGGCAAGATTTTGTAATTGCATTCCTGCTCCACAATCTATAATAGTATTGTCAAATATCTTAATGTCATCATTTGTGGCATAAATACCAACAGCACCGTTTTTTATGGTATTGCCAGATATCACATTGTTAGCACTTTGTGATAGCGCAAAATCACCATTAAATCCTCCAAAAATTCCTCCTGCGGTATTATTTGTTACTTGCACGTTTGTAGCAGATGTCCAACCTATACCCTTATCAGCTGTGTTTCCTGTAAATAGAACGTCAGTAGCTCCTGCTACTAAGATAGAATTAGTTCTAGTTTCTTCTACAATGCTATTTTTAACAGTTACACGCTCAATTACTTGACGTAACGCAGGCTCAATTACAATACCTATTCGAGGAGCCAAACCAAGAGATGGGCCAAATTTTCCTTCTAAATCATTACCTGCTCTGTAAGATTTACAATTATCAATGATAATATCTTTCCCATCAGTAACCTCTAGATTGTTCATTCTATTAGAGTCAAAAGTACAATTTGTAATTAAGACATTTTTACTTGGAATATAATTTGCATCACCTTCCCACAACTGGCTATTTACAGTAAGGCCACTAGCAGAAGAGTAGCTGATGTGAATATTATCTATAACTATTTCTTGGCCACCATGTATACTAAATAGAGTGTTGCCTCCATCAGAGGGGCCATGCTCTAATCGATCACCAATTAAATTGCCACCAGAAACTTTAACATTTTTCTTTGTGTCTATATAAATGAGTCTGGTACTGATTAGACCATCTACTGGAAAAACACGTAAATATGTATTTTCAGTCATTTCTAAATGAAAATCAGATGGTAAAAGAATTGCCGGAACAAATAAAGTTTGTGAATCAAAAAATACATTTAATCTATTGATTATAAATTTATTTGCGCCCATACCCTTTACTAAATTAATAGCATTTTGGATATTTTCATGATTGGCAAATGCAACCTCTGGTGTTGGTGGTAGAGGATTTTTTGTTTGGGTTGCTTCTTCAATATTCCACCTTACAGCATAAAATTTAAATTCAGGACTAGCAAGTTTTACATCTCCTTCAACTTCTAGCTGACTGCTTAAAAGTCTTCCGTCTATTGTACCACCTTTAAATATTAATTTTCCATTTATGATATCACCTCCTTCAAATTCAAAAATAACTCCAGAAGGTATGGTTACAGTTTCTCCTTTAAGATCAAGTAAACAATCTATAACTATTTTTTCATCAGCTTTGATATTTGATAAGTTAAATTCACAGGGAGTTTTAATTACATTTTCAGGTTGATCTGTAATTGTTTCTTCGCCAACTTCCTCACCTGTTTCTCCGCCATCAGGAATTGAGTCTCCAACATCTTCACTACTACAGGATATGACAAAAATTGATATAAAGATTAATAGGTAATAAAATAATTTTTTCATTTTGGGGGACTTGTTTTTGGTTATTATGCCTATGGAACGTAGTATTATCGGATTAATTGTGCAAAAAACACGTTTAAAAAGTTAAATATATGTTAAATTGAACTAAATCTCTGTAAATTAGCAATTTGTACTTGTTAAAACTCACTTTTTTGATGATTTAGTATCTTAATTACAACATTGAAATCTATTTTTAAGATTCGTCTAGTAAAAGAAAAGAAAGTGTAATTTAAAGTTTTCAAACCTTTTCATATACTTATATTTGCATTCAAAAATACCTAAATATTTCTATTACTAATTTTTTTAGATGAAAAAAATAATACGGGTTACTACTGTTCCAATATCATTGGGTGGTTTACTACAGGGGCAGTTAAAGTTTATGTCTAAACATTATCATATCATAGGCATTTCAAGTAAAGGAGGAGATACGCTTGGTGAAGTCTCAGAAAAAGAAGGGATCGAAGTTATTCCTGTAGAAATGACTCGTAAAATAACCCCATTTCAAGATTTAAAGTCATTATATCAACTGTACAAAATTTTTAAAAAAGAGAAACCTGAGATTGTTCACAGTCATACACCCAAAGCAGGAACTGTATCAATGTTGGCCGCAAAACTGGCAAGAGTTCCTCATCGATTGCACACGATTGCTGGATTACCTCTTCTTGAAGCACAAGGACCAAAACGAAAGCTTTTGGATATCGTTGAAAAAATAACGTATTCTTGTGCAACAATGATCTACCCCAACTCATTTGTTCTTAAAGATATTATAATAAACAATGCGTATACTACTCCAACAAAACTTAAGGTAATCGCTAAAGGTAGTTCTAATGGTATAGATACCTCACATTTTGACCCAGCATTATATTCGTCTAAAGAAAACCTTGTTTTCAAACTAAAACATGGCATAGACGAATCAGATTTTGTATTTATTTATGTTGGTCGATTGGTAACAGATAAAGGGATTAACGAATTAATTAATAGTTTTACTTTACTTAGTAAAGAATACAAGAATGCAAAATTATTGCTTGTCGGGCCTTATGAGAAAGAACTCGATCCCATAATGCCAGAAACAGAGATAGAAAT
This sequence comes from uncultured Aquimarina sp., assembly GCA_947495425.1. Taxonomy (GTDB): domain Bacteria; phylum Bacteroidota; class Bacteroidia; order Flavobacteriales; family Flavobacteriaceae; genus Aquimarina. Next base: position 49,087 of record CANLYR010000002.1, on the reverse strand, counting down.
TAACACTAACCCTAATATAATAGCTGCTGGTTGGCAAAATGATGTAAGACCATTTTTTGCTATTTCAGATGTTTTAACTTTTGCTAGCTATAGAGAAGGTTTTCCTAATGTAGTGATGCAGGCAGGTTCAATGGGGCTGCCAAGTATTGTTACAGATATAAATGGATGTAATGAGATTATAGAGCATATGGAAAATGGGATTATAATTCCTCCAAAAGATCGTGATAGTTTGTATACTCACATGAAGCGGATGATTGAGGATAAAGCATTATTTTCTAGATTATCAGAAAAGACCAGGTCAATGATTATTGAGCGATATGAACGCAAATACGTTTGGGATTGTTTGCTAGAAGAATATAAAACGCTTACCAAATAAACTTTCTGCTTCGTGTACACTTTATTCATTAAACGAATTTTGGATTTTAGCGCAGCATTGATGCTACTGCTATTGATAGCTCCAGTTTTTTTACTAATTACTTGTTTTTTGGCAATAGTTAACCATGGGAAACCATTTTTTGTACAGAAACGACCAGGAAAGAACGAAAAAATCTTTAGTATTATTAAGTTTAAAACTATGAATGATCGTTCTGATGATCGTGGAAACCTATTGCCTGATAAAGATAGATTAACAATAATAGGTAGTTTTGTAAGAAAAACTTCTTTTGATGAATTGCCGCAACTTATTAATGTACTCAAGGGGGAAATGAGTTTTATTGGACCAAGACCATTACTGATACGTTATTTGCCGTATTATAGAGAGAATGAAAGAGTTAGACATTCAATTCGACCTGGTATTACAGGTTTAGCCCAAGTATCAGGAAGAAATCTTTTGAATTGGAATGACAGATTAGCATTAGATGTCACCTATGTTGAGAATCGCTCTTTTTTGCTTGATTTTAAAATTGTATTAAGAACGATTAAAAATATCATCACATCAAAGGATATCGTTGTAGACCCTGAATCTGTACTAATGAATTTGGATGATGAAAGAAGGGCTGAAGAGTAAAAAATATGCTTCAGTTTTTACAAAAATATAATTAGAATCTATATCAAAGTTCCCTCAATGTATATTTAATTAAGCTACTATTTTAATTTCCTCTAAATTAATACATGAGATGGTAAAAAAAGGAAGAAAATGTAACATCATATAAAATTTAAGATATTTTTGTAAGGGAAAAATTATCTTCACGTCAAGTATAGATATACTTAATCTGAGGAAATTAAAACATAATTATCTTAAAAACTGTGTGTATCGGTTTTTTAAGGGTTTTAACATTGAAATGGAGGTAGAAAAGAAAATTGATTGGGCAATTCTTGTTACAGGATGGGGGCGTAATGCCAAAGATACCCTTGTGGCTTTTAAGAAAAAGAAATTTGAAAAAAGTAACATTTCTTTTTTAATATATGAACAAGAACCTTGTGGTGCAGCAGATTTGGCAAAAGAAATTGGAATCGAAACACTACAGCTTTATAAAAGTGATTTCCCTAATTTGGTGGCATACCAAAAAAAGTTGATCGAGGAGATCAAAAAACGAAATATTGATTATATATTTATGCTCAATTTTAAATATATAATAAAGGACGAAATGTTGTCTGTTTTCCCCAACAGGATTATCAACATTCATCCTTCACTGTTCCCCAGTTTTTTAGGTACAAAAACAGCAATTCAAGATGCATTAGAATATGGTGTAAAAATAACAGGAATTACAACCCATATTATTGATGATAAGCTTGATGAGGGGTTGATCCTTTGTCAATCTGCTATCAAAGTTAATGATAATGATACGTTTGAGACTTTGTATCCTAAATTTGCTAAGAAAGGAAAACGATTAATTGTTAAGACTTTTAAAAAAATTGAAAAGTTACATTTTAAGAAATAATAGGGGATGAGTAAGGATTTAAAAATACTTCCTTTAACAAAAAAAGTACTGCGAGAAGCTATTGATAACAACACCTATTGGAAAGATAGTACAGTACCCTTGCCCAAAAGTAAAGCATTATGGCTTATTTCTAATGATAGAATAGAAGAGGATGATTATTGTGGGGTTCTTGGTTTCGAGAATGATAAAATGATTTCTTTTATCTATATGCTTCCTGATTTTATTGCATTACATAATAATGAAATAAAAAAAATATATTGGATGATCCTTTGGTGGGTAGACGATCAATATGAAAACACAGTTCTGGGAACATACATTTATAATGAAGCGATTAATCTAGCCGATAAACAGGTAATTATTAAATCCTATGCAGAAAAAGTAAATGATTTTTATGCCAAACAACCTTTTGAGGTTCTAACATCCAGACTTCGATACACTATATTTTTTAGTTTAGATTCTTCTATACTTATAGGTAGATTTTCATTTTTGAAACATTTTAAGTTCTTAATTGACAAGACCAATATTTTCGTTAGTGCTGCGATTAGGTTCCTTAATAAACGAAGACTTAGGAGTGCTGTGAAGCAACTTACTTATGACTATATTACTCAATTAGATAACCAAACCTGGGAGTTTATAGCACCATTGTGCAAACATGATCTCATTCATAAAACAAAAGAATATGTGAATTGGCAGATCAGTACTGTTCAATATACACAAATACCAATAGGGAAAAGATATCCATATCAATCATTACAAGTTGGAAACGGGAAAAATATACATATACATAATGTGAAAATTATAAGTAATGAAACATTAGTTGGATTTTTGTCATTTACTATAAATCATAAAGAGTTTAATGTAAAATATTTTCTGGTAGATGAAGATAAAAACTACGATATCTGTGTTGAAGCATTAATTGATCATTTTATAAGCATACAGGCTAGTTTTATTTTTACCGATGATACAAGGTTATACAAAGCGATACATGATAAATTTAGAACCTTGTATACTTACAAAGTCTTAAAAAAGGCCTTAGCACACAAAGAAACTCAACTAGATTTTAATAAACTTACACTATATAATAGAGACGGACATTTTTATTAATCTAAAAAATGATATACTTCATAAATAAAATAAAAGAATCTATACAAATGCATTATGATCACAATGCTTTTTGTATAAACAATACTTTTTATACGTATTATGAATTTTCAAAAATAGTTTCAATGATACGGTCGGTAATACATGATACTATAGATGATACCGAGAAGTTAATAGGGTTAGTTACTAATGATGATATTGAAACATATGCATCAATTATTGCATTGTGGTTGGAGGGGAAAGCATATGTGCCTGTTAATCCTGAAACACCATTAGAGCGTAATATCAAAATTTTTGAACTTACAGAAACAAAATATGTCATAGATTCTTCAGAAGTTTCATTATATAAATATCATAAAGTTATATCATCTAAAAAGCGAGTAGAAACCGAAATTGATTTGGAGCCAAAAAAAACTTCAGATGACCAATTGGCTTATATTTTGTTTACCTCGGGCACAACAGGAACTCCAAAAGGGGTGCCGATTACATATGGTAATGTGAATGGATTAGTAAGCGCCGTAGAAAAAGATACAGCGTTTAATCTTGTATCTTCAGATAAATGCCTCCAAATGTTTGAGCTTACATTTGATTTTTCGGTAGTGGCGTATTTATTTCCTTTGCTGCATGGATCTTGTATTTATACAATTCCCAAGAATGCGATTAAGTATTTTTATATTTTCAAGCTTATTAATGAACAAAAGCTTACCGTACTTACAATGGTGCCTTCAATTATTAATTATTTAAGGCCGTACTTTGATGAAATCAATGCTCCAGATGTACGATATTGTAGTTTTGGAGGAGGAGCACTGCATGCAGATATTGCTTCAGAATGGAGTGATTGTATCCCTAATTGTAAGATATTTAATTATTACGGACCAACTGAATATACAGTTTATAGTGGATATTATCCTTATGATAAAGATGCTAATCATAAATCTCATAACGGGATACTCTCTATTGGAGTACCGCTCTATGATGTAGAATATATGGTCGTGAATGAAGAAAATCAGGAGGTTCCAACAGGAGTCTCAGGAGAATTATGTCTTGCAGGTTGCCAATTAACACCGGGGTATTGGAGAAATAAAGAACGTAATGATTATGCATTTTTCTCTAAGAAAGTTGGAGAAGAAGATCGTAGATATTATAAGACAGGAGATCTTTGTTTTAAAGATGAAGAAGGAGATTTTATGTATGTTGGTAGAGCAGATTTTCAGGTAAAGATCAGAGGGTATCGAGTAGAGCTTTCAGAGATTGAATTTCATGCTAAAGCCGTATCCGAAAAAATAAACATTGTAGCCATAGATATTTTGAATACTCTCGGAAACTCAGAATTAGGGCTTGCTATAGAATCAGAAGAGTTTGATACAGATGCTATGTTTGAATACATGAAAACGAAGATGCCTGCATATATGATACCAACTCATGTGAGGTTTATAAAAGAACTTCCTCATAGTGTTAACGGAAAGATAGATCGTAAAGCATTAAAAAAACTTTTTAAAACAACTAATAACTAACCTTATTAAAATCAATGAATAAAGAAGAAATAATAGAAAAAGTGAATACTGCTTTTGTAAATGTCTTAGCGCATAGTAATTTCGAGCTTACCGATGAAACCACAGCAAATGATGTAGATGGATGGGAATCCATAACACACATGATGATCATTTCAGAAATCGAAAAGTTGTTCAACATTAAATTCAAGCTTATGGATTTGATGAATATGAATAATGTTGGCGATTTAATCAAAACGATCCAATCTGAAATATAATTGTACAACATATTGTTATGTATAGACTGTTTTTAAAACGTTGTTTTGATTTTTTTGCCGCCTTAGTCGGACTATTTCTTTTATCACCGATTTTAATAATTGTAATCGTTATTTTGATTTTCGCAAATAATGGTAACCCCTTTTTCTTTCAATCACGTCCTGGGAAAAAAGGAGCATTGTTTAGTATTATTAAATTAAAGACCATGAATGATAAAAAGGATGAGCACGGTGAACTATTACCTTATGAAGATAGAATTACTAAAACTGGAGCTTTTGTGAGAAAATATTCCCTAGATGAGATTCCTCAATTATTCAATGTATTAAAGGGTAATATGAGTATAATTGGCCCCAGGCCATTATTAGAACAATATTTACCTTTATATAAGGATTGGCAAAAACGTAGACATGATGTTAAGCCAGGTATAACTGGTTGGGCACAAGTTAATGGTAGAAACACAATTAGTTGGAAACAGAAATTTGAATATGATGTCTGGTATGTGGATAATTTATCCTTTTTTTTGGATATAAAGATTATAGTAAAAACTATTAAAAAGGTAGTGTTGAAGGAAGGAGTGAATAGTAATGATAATCTAAATATGCCTGTATTTACAGGAGGAGATAATGAATAGCAGTCGTTGAAATGTAAAGACAACTAAACCCCCAAAAAAAGCATTTTATAGAAAAAAATACTCAAAATCATGGAGAATAATTTTTCTTTCTTACTGATGGATTATGAATTGATACATTGCCACAAGATTGATTTTAACAGAAAATATTTAGGGTTATACTGTTGTTATAGTGTAACTTACAAGAATTATTAGGAAACAAAATATGGGAGACAACTACTTTAATACTACTAATGTGAATGCAAGCTTCAGCGCTTATAAAATTGAGAATGAAGAAGATTTAGAAATATATAAAAAATCGATCAAGAAACTTAATAATTCTAATCCCTTTTATAAGACAGAATTATTAGGTACCACAGACATGAATAAACACCAGCTGCGTTATTTTATTTTTAAAAAAGATGAGAAGCCAGTTGTGATCATGCCTTTTTATGTAAGAAACATTATTGTGAATGGAGAAAAAACACCATACAAAGATGTAATTTCTCCTTATGGTTATAGTGGTCCATTGTTTGATGAGAAAGAAGCTAATACCATAACGGTACAGCTTTTTTGGGAAAAAGTAGATCAATGGTATCAAAAAGAGGATGTTGTAAGTGAATTTATTCGATTTAGTCTCAATGGTAATCATACAGGATACTCTGGGGAGCTTATTCCTAGTTTGAAGAATGTAAAAGGGGTGTTGCTAGATAAAGACGATCAATGGGCTGGTTTTAAATCTAAGGTTAGGAATAATCATAGAAAAGCTGTATTAGAAGGTCTTAGAATTGAAATATATACAGCTCCGATACACTTAGAAATTGTTAAGGATTTTTACGATATTTATATTCAGACCATGCAACGTATTGAAGCGCATGATCAGTACTTTTTTTATATCGATTATTTTACAAACTTTATCTCAGAAAATCCTGAAAGCGGAATTATTGCAATTGTTTATAAGGATGACACACCTATTTCGACTGAGCTAATATTAAAAGATGAAAATACGCTATATTCATACCTGGGAGGTACATTGTCAGATTATTTTTTTACCAGACCAAATGATTTTTTAAAAATCGAAATAATGAACTGGGCAAGAGAAAATGATTATAAATATTATGTGCTTGGTGGCGGTAGAGTAGATGGGGATGGGCTATACAAATATAAAAAGTCGTTTTTTCCAAATGATGATGATGTTGTATATTACACTGGGAGAAAAATAATTAATAAAGAAGTTTATAGCGAACTTATCATAAAAAATGATTTAACCAATGTTCAGGATATAAATGATATTAGTAAGAATTACTTTCCTTTATATAGGCAAAATGAATAAAATATGAGTTCGGCAATCTTAAATATTGAGATTATTGTCGAAAAAAAGAGTTGGCAGAATCTTTTGAATAAAGTAAAATTCTATGATTTTTACCATACCTATGACTATCATTATCTTTCTAAATCCAATGATGAAAAACCAATACTTATCAAATATGAGTCTAAGGGGAATATCATTGGCTTACCTTTGTTGCTTAGAAGAATCTTTGATACCGATTACTTTGATGTTACATCTGTTTATGGTTACGTAGGTCCCATACATAATAATTTAAACGCAGCATTTGATAATTTTAATTTTAAAAATCAGCTGAATCAATTTTTCATCAAGAATAATATCATCTCTGTATTTTCAAGATTAAATCCCTACATATGCGATCAGGATTTAATTCTAAAAGGAATAGGAGATCTCGTTCAGTTAGGAAGAGTTGTAAATATTGATTTAACAAAAACGCTTGATGACCAGAGACACATTTTTTCCAAAACCACAAAAAGATACATCAATAAAGGTAAAAAACAATGTTCTATAAGGCTAAGTAATTCAAAGGCAGATGTATCTACTTTCATAAAGCTCTATTATGAAAATATGGATAGGGTTAACGCAAAAAAAGGGTATTACTTTACAAAAGACTATTTTGATTATTTTATAAATAGTAATGATTTTCAAACAGATCTATTGCTAGCAATCTATAATGAAACTAAAGAAATTATTTCTGCGGCTATGATGATAAAAACTAATGATATTATACAATATCATATATCAGGAACAAGAAATGATTATTTACATCTTACTCCAGTTCGATTATTGATTGATGAAATGAGAGTCAGAGGAACCTTAGAAGGGTATCAATATTTTAATTTAGGAGGAGGTTTGGGGAGTGTTGAAGATTCGTTATTTAGGTTTAAATCCTCTTTCTCTAAAGATTTTAAAAATTTTGAAATTTGGAAATATATAGTCAATCAAGAAGTATACGATCAATTAACAGATCAATTTTCAGATTTAAATGCTGAGGGTGATTTTTTCCCAAAGTACAGAAGTGATGAGTAAATAAAAACACACAAAAAAAGCAATTTATTTTTTTCTAATATATTCAGTAATTAGATGTGCAATTAAACTTCTTCCATGATTATTCCAATGTTTGTCATATATCAAAGTTGTTGGAGTGTCTGAAGTTTCAAACGCCTTAGAGAAATCAAGATATTCAAAATTATTTCTATTTAGATATGAAAGAAATAAGGGGCTGGTCGTCTTTGTATCTAATAATAAAACAAAACGGTCTTTATCATAACCATAGTGTGATACAAGACTTTTAAAATTGTCTATATACTTATTTTCTTTTTTGAGTGCTATTGCTTTGGTTTTGTTGGTGTTAATTTCACTTTTGTTTAATAATTGCTTAAAAAAAATAATACTTCCAGACACAAACCTTTTAATGGGATCAAGTACTCCAATACTTTTAGAATAAACAAGTAGCTTACTTTTTTTCAAAAGTTTATTGGTTCTAGATTCCAGCGCAAGCCTATCTCTTATAACACCATACTCACTACGTGTCAAATCAGTAGAAAACTCTAGATTTATTACTACATGATCTACTAATTCAAACTGTTCTTTGTATTGGTAGATAAGGTGCAATTGATCTGCCATGTCATATCCTGCATATCCATATTCATAGACTTCGATATTGGGTAGTAAGTTTTCAATTTTTTTTCCTATTGAGTTATAATAATCCTGATGAAACCCCTCTATAAAAGAATCTCCTACTATTGCAATTTCTGTTTTATTTAAAGAAGGAGAAAATTCTCTATAGGAATTAAACCCTGAACTATTAATCCGATATTCTGAAAAATTTTGTTTTCGATTGCCGGTTATAGAAAACCCATGCTGATTGGGTTCCCATTTTTCTACGCTAAATTGATCTAGGTATCGTGTAGGATTATCTTTTCCTAAATAAAATACCCTTACCAGAATTTCTAATGCAAGGATTAGAAAAAAACCATACAGGATACTTTTTTTTATTAGCTTTATCATCTTTTCTTGGTTTAGAATTGAAAGTATATAAATGATCTATCTATTTGATCATCATAAAATAATAGTATCGCTAGTAAGAGTATAGTATAACATAAAAACCTAACATATCTTGACTTTGATATGAATGGATTTCTCTCATTTTTTCGAATACAAAATTCATAAATGATAAACACAATAATTACTATAAAGTAATCAAGCATTCGATAGCCTAATGGATGAGTATAACTATGAATTTTAGTATTGAAAAATATCAACTTTAAATATCCCCAGGCATGCGTTAATGATTCTGCTCTAAAAAAAATCCAGGAAAATGTTACCATAAAAAATGTAATTATAACCTGTGCACATTCCTGTAATGAAGGAAATAACGTTTTATCTGCTATTGATGCATCGAGGAATTTTCTGTTTTTACCTGATACAAATAGTGGTAAAAACAATAATGCGTGTATGCTTCCCCAAACAATGAATGTCCAGTTTGCCCCATGCCAGAACCCACTTATTAAAAATATGATGAAGACATTACGTATTGAAGCCCATAGTGTGTCTTTAGAGCCGCCAAGAGGAATATATACATAATCTCGAAACCATCGAGATAACGATATGTGCCACCTTCGCCAAAATTCGGCTATATTTCTCGAAAAGTAGGGAAACTTAAAATTACTACTTAATTCAATTCCAAATAATTTGGCTGTGCCGATTGCAATATCAGAATAGCCGCTAAAATCACTATAAATTTGAAAAGAAAAAAAGAATACTCCGATTAGTAATGTAGTTGATGAATGATTATCGTAATTCGTAAATATATCATCTACAATTGGAGCAAGTGAATCAGCAATGACTAGCTTTTTAAAAAATCCCCATAATATAAGTTTCAAACCACTTACTGCTTGATCGTATCGAAAAGTTCTTTTATTTAGAATCTGCGGTAAAAGATCTGAAGCTCTTTCAATGGGACCTGCTACTAGCTGAGGAAAAAAACTGACAAAGGTCGCAAAAGATATAAAATCTTTGGTAGGTGTAATTTTCTTATAATATATGTCAAAACTATACGACATCGTTTGAAAAGTGTAAAATGATATCCCTACCGGCAATATAACTTTTAGGGTCCATGTATTGTGTAATTGATATCCAAATACAGAGGCTAGGTCAATCCATGAATCTATAAAAAAATTATAATATTTAAAAAAGCCTAATAGTCCAATATTAAAAATGACGCTACACCACAGCCACTTTCTTTTCTTGCCTTTAGTGTCGCTCGAATAAATAAGTTGACCCACAAAAAAATCTAAAATAGTACTGGCAAGTATCAACAATAAAAACCTCCAGTCCCAAATACCATAAAAGAAATAACTGGCAGCTAGAAGAAATATATTCTGAATTTGTAATTTTTTATTGAAAAAAAACCAGTATATAAAGAATACTAATGGCAAGAAGACAATATAATCTATAGAATTAAACAGCATCTAGATGTACTTAATTATTGTTTTTTATGGGGATTGTATGTAAACTTCTCTAAGAGTCGTTTATTTTTTTTGAAGCACGTCAATTTTATGTATTTAATTAAATAAATCAAAGTTTATCGTAATAATTTTTTTGTTTTAGTTTTTGAAAATGAAGTGATTTGAACATTTTTGATTCTGGCGAAAAATGTAATTTTTTTGATCAATTAAATTGTTTTTTCCACTTCATAGTGGTACTACGAAGTAAGAAAAAGACAAAAATTGAGTGAAAAAGAACATTCCTGCCTGCCTTGCCGCAAGGCAGGCAGGTTTATAGTGAATTGAAAAAAATTTAAGTCATTTCAATTAATGTTTGCTACTTTTTTTAGTTATAAAGGGGGTAAATACCCCCAAAAAAACAGTTTTTATCCTCAATGGTTTCAGTAAATAATAAAGTAATATTGTATTATTATGTGATTTAATCAGATCACTAGCATTTAGCTAAAAATAGCATCTATTTTAGGGGAATTTTTTAGTTAAATAAAATTTAATGGGTTGTAGATTGATAAAATCAGTTTAAAAAATTGGAGTTTGTATAGAACCAAACTAAAATTCTGTAAATAATTATAATCTTTTTCTTACGGTATTAACGTAATTTATGTAGGTCTTTCATCTAATTATAGCTGTTTAGCTTGTTTTTAGGTATTGTGTCTAAAAAATAAAAATAAAAATAAATAATTGATCTAACTAAACTATTTTAGCAACAAGGAAAATATATAATTAGAATAATTTCAAATAAGGAAGTTTCTACCCCCTTCTTCCAGCGTTTTTTAGATTGTCATGAAAAGACTTTCGGTTATAGATTTTAAGTAATCTCTAATCGATAGCAGATTATTGTTCATTATTAATGGGAGAATTATGAATATAATTGATTCAAAAAAAATATGGCTTTCTTCACCGCACATGGGTGGGACAGAGCAAAATTTCGTAAAAGAAGCTTTTGATACAAATTGGGTAGCACCGCTAGGTCCAAATGTTGACGGGTTTGAAAATGATTTAGAAACTTATCTCGGTCAAGATGTTTTTGCCGCAGCACTAAGCTCTGGTACGGCTTCTTTACATTTAGGTTTAAAATTATTAGGAGTTACTTCAGGTGATGAAGTACTATGTCAAAGCCTTACCTTTGCTGCTTCAGCTAATCCAATCGTATATCTTGGTGCAAAACCAATATTCATCGATAGTGAGAGTGATACTTGGAATATTTGTCCGGAACAACTCGAGATAGCAATAAAGGATCGAATTGCAAAAGGAAAAAAACCGAAAGCCATCGTTGCAGTTCATTTATATGGTATGCCATATAATGTTGAGGCTGTTAATCGTATTTCATCAGAATATAAAATCCCTGTTTTAGAAGATAGTGCAGAAGCTTTAGGAAGTTCTTATCACGGAATAAAGTGTGGGACTTTTGGCGATATTGCTATTCTTTCTTTCAATGGAAATAAAATAATTACAACCTCTGGAGGCGGTGCTTTAGTTTCTAAACAACAGAAACATAAAGATCGTTCCATCTTTTTAGCTACTCAGGCTAGAGATAATGCACCTCACTATCAACATTCAGAAATTGGATATAATTATAGGATGAGCAATATCACTGCAGGCATAGGAAGAGGTCAAATGGAAGTGTTGGACAAGCATGTTAATAATAGACGTAGAAATTTTGATTTTTACAAAAAACATCTATCAGATTCTTCAGAGATACGATTTTTAGATGAGCCTTCTGGTTATTATTCTAACAGATGGCTTACCTGTATAGAAACCAGTTCTTATAAGCTAAGAGAAGAAATACGACTTCTGCTGGCTAAAGAAAATATAGAATCAAGACCACTATGGAAACCCATGCATCAACAAACTGTATTTGCAGATTGTAGTACTTATCTCAATGGAATTTCTGATGATTTATTTGAACGCGGACTTTGCCTACCAAGCGGGTCAAATCTTGAAGAAGAAGATTTATATAGAATTGTATCAGTAATTAAAAATATGTTGAGATGATAAAGAATTACCTAATAAATAATTCCCACAGACATGCATCAAAATGGCTAGTGCTATCTATCGATGTACTGATCACTATTTTCAACTTCTTTTTAGCGTATGTAATTAGGTTTGGGATTACGCTTAATTTTGATACGTCTAACTTGGTATATCAAATACCTATTGTTGCCGGATTGGCAATATTGAGTTTTTTACTCATAGGTTCGTATAAGGGAGTAGTGAGGCATACAGGAATGAGAGATGCTTATAATTTATTTCTAGCAGTTACAGTTTTGATTGCGCTCACAGGCTTTTTGATGGTTTCAAGTAGGCTATCCTTAATGCCAGAACTTTTAAATATTCCAGTATCGATAATTTGTATCCATTATATGTTAAACATTATTACGCTTACTACAAGTCGTTTGTTGTTTAAGTATTGCTACTATTATATTAAATCAAAACTAGGAGAGACTTCAAGAGTTTTGATATATGGAGCTGGCGATTCTGGATTAATTACCCAAGCGGCTATAGCAAATGATTCTAATAGATCGTCTGCGGTTATTGGTTTTATAGATGATAATTCTCAAAAAATAGGAAAAACGATTAATGGAATTAAAGTTTACTCATCAACCGCTATAAATCAAAATTTTATTACCAAAAATGCTATTAAAGAGATTGTAGTATCAATACCGCATATAGACAAAAAAAGATTAGCAGAAATATCAGATCATTTACTTAAACTTTCTGTCGTTGTAAAGATAATTCCTGCTGTAAATGATTGGATAGACGGAAAATTGAACGTTTCTCAAATTAAAGAAATACAAATAGAAGATTTGTTAGATAGAGCTCCTATATGTATGGATAATCAAAATATAAAAAGAGAGCTTGATAATAAAGTGATTATGATTACGGGAGCTGCAGGTTCTATCGGAAGCGAGATTGTTAGACAAGCCTCTTATTATAATTACAAAAATTTAGTCTTGGTTGATCAGGCAGAATCACCTTTATATGACCTGCAACAAGAACTTTTGAGTAAAGGAATCACTAATTTCACTCCTATAGTAGCAGATATTCGTGATCACCAACGAATAGAAATGATATTTGAAAAGCACAGACCTAATATGGTTTTTCATGCTGCGGCATACAAACATGTTCCATTAATGGAGTCTAATCCATGCGAGGCTATTAAAATTAATGTTTTAGGTACTCGAAAACTTGCAGATTTATCATCACACTATGGAGTAGATAAGTTTGTATTTGTATCAACAGACAAAGCAGTTAATCCTACTAATGTAATGGGTGCTACCAAGCGAGTAGCAGAGATGTATATAAAATGCTTACATAGCACTAGTAAAACTAAATTTATAACCACTCGATTTGGTAATGTATTAGGGTCTAATGGGTCAGTAATACCACTTTTCAAAAAACAAATAGCTAAAGGAGGTCCTTTAACTGTTACTCACCAGAGTGTTACAAGATTCTTTATGACAATTCCTGAAGCATCCCAATTGGTTATAGAAGCAGGAACCATGGGCAATGGAGGAGAAATTTTTATTTTTGATATGGGAGAATCTGTAAAGATATTTGATCTTGCAAAGAAAATGATTCGATTATCCGGGCTTAACTATCCAGAAGATATAGATATAAAAATTACAGGGTTAAGGCCAGGCGAGAAGTTGTATGAAGAACTACTTGCTGATACAGAAAATACGTTACCTACATATCATAAGAAAATCATGATAAGTAAATTTGATGATAATGATTGTGCTAATGTAAAAGATAAAATAGATGATCTGTGTATTATGAATTTACTTAATCAAGATCATCAAATCGTTGGAAAATTAAAAGAAATTGTACCGGAATACATTTCTAATAATTCTACGTTCGAGAGTATAGATAAAATCAACAAAGAAACTATTCAAGAGAAACAAGAAATTCTTGCCTAGTAATGATTTTATTATAGATTAAATTTAACTAGCTTTTCGGTATAATACTCGAGAAGCTTAATCCCTGTATGGAATAGTGCCATTTTATGGATAAATGGCGATAAATCTATCTATTAAGAAAAAATTGTTTGATGGATGAATTTAAATTCCATTGCTAAATTAAATAAAGTTATATTTTTGTGATTCATTCCTAAATTTGCTTTTTAAAGTACAAAAGATATGCGATGTAAATTTTTGTTTTTATTATTACTTATACTTTCAGTTGTTTCGTGTAAAGTTCCTGAAGATGTAGTTTACTTTCAGAACTCAGAAAACTTGGAACAGATCACTTCAACAAATTCCTTTACACCAGTTTTTAAGGTTGATGATATTGTGAGTATATTAGTTTCTGCCTCAGATATGGCTGCTGCCAGACCTTTTAATCTTATAGGGGGCGGTTCATCTATAGGAGCAGCGACCGGAGAGAATAGAACAGCAAATTCTGGTGGCGGTGAACCTACTTACTTAATTGATGAAGAAGGAAATATTGATTTCCCTGTATTAGGAAGCCTCAAAATTGCTGGATTGACACGTGTTGAAGTCAAAGAAATGATTAAGGAAAAATTGAAAATTTATATTAATGATCCTATTGTTAGTGTTAGACTTCAAAACTTCAAAATTACGGTATTAGGTGAGGTAACTAATCCCGGCGCATACACTATACCCAATGAGCGCGTTACAATAATAGAAGCCCTCGGCTTGGCAGGCGACATGACTATAAAAGGTAAAAGAAAAAATGTAATGGTTATAAGAGAAAATGAAGGAGTTAATACCTATCATAAATTAGATCTTACTTCAAAATCTATCTTTGAATCTCCAGTCTATTACTTGGCTCAAAATGATGTTCTCTATGTAGAACCCAATGATGCTCGAATAAGAACATCCAAAACAAATAACAATACACTTAGTATTATATTAAGTGTATTAGGGGTTGCCCTAACCGCAGTAGCTTTTATCATAAGATAAGAAAATATGACTCCAAATAACAATATACCTACTACGAATAATGCATTTAATGCTTCATCTACACTTAGCTTTAATATTAGAGATCAGATTATAAAATACCTTAAGAAATGGTATTGGTTTGCCTTAAGTATTACAATTTTTGTTGTTTTAGCATATGTTAAAATACGATATACTATTCCTCAATACAATGTTTCTTCTACTATTGCTATTTCTCAAGATGAAAATATTAGTGAATCTGAACTTTCTGCTTTTAAAGATTTAGGGTTACTAGATAACTCACAGAATAGTATAGAGAACGAAATACAAATAATGAAGTCTAGGACTTTAATTACTAATGTTGTAAACAACTTAAAACTTAATGTAAGGTATCTTTCTGAAGGAAGAATTTTGGAAATAGAAAATTATCCAAAATCATTAATTGAAATCAATTTTTTATCTGAGGATTCAATTGTGCATACAAAATCAAAGATTTTTCACGTACGCATTGATTCAGGTACATCATTTTCATTTTTGGATGAAAAAGGGAAAAAGCTAAACAATCATTCTTTTGGTAAAACAGTAAGTAGTAGTATAGGAGATATTGTTATCACACCAAATGTTAGTGATATAGAGTCTAATATTGGAACGATTATAAAGATTCATATTTCACCAGTAAATTTGGTTTCAGAATCCTATAGAAATAGAATATTAATTCTTCCGGTAAAGGGCTCATCTATTGTAAAGATTTCTTTAAATGACCCTGTCAAAGAAAAAGCAAGAGATATCATTAATAACCTTGTTAAAGAGTACAATATAGCAACTATAGAAAATAAAAAGCAAATTTCTGCAAGAACAGCTGGCTTTATAAATGAACGGTTAGAATTAATTTCTGGAGATCTCTCTGAGGTAGATGATGAAGCAGCAGGATATTTGTCTAAGTATGGACTGACTAATGATATTGGAGCTCAAACACAACAAGTTGCTAGTTTGGATTCTCGTAATGTTCAGGAAATTGCACGATTAAATACGCAACTTAGACTCATTGAATCGATGCGAAGATTTGTTTTGAGTCAAGAAGGGAAGTATGATTTGATACCTGCTAACCTTGGATTTGATGACACAAACATAACTGGAACAGTATCTAGATATAACGGATTGATTCTTCAAAGAAAACGATTGCTGAAAACATCTAGCGAACAAAACCCAGTAGTAGTTAACATAGATCAGCAAATCGATGGACTGCGACAAGTGTTGGTCGGTAGTTTAAACAGCTTGAAAAGCTCTACCAATATCCAGTTGAACAGCTTAAGAACACAAGACAAGTATTTTAGCGGAAAATTATATAGCGCACCTATACGTGAAAAAGAGGTAAGGGTTATAGAGAGAGAACAAACAATCAAAGAGCAGTTATACCTTTACCTTTTACAGAAAAGAGAAGAGGCAGAGATTACAAGTCATGTGACACTTTCTAATGCAAGGGTTATTGACAGGGCTTCTGTATTGGGTTCGCATCTTGTATCTCCAAATAGAAAAGTGATTTATGCAGGAGCATTATTTCTTGGTGCATTGATTCCTTTTCTTATCATATACTTATCAGATTTGTTGAATGTTAAAATTAGATCTAGAGAAGACCTAGACAAAGTGCTGTCTATGCCGATTTTGGGGTCTATACCAAAAGTTAAATCCAATAACAGAGGTATCATATCGCAAAATGATAGATCACCAATCGCAGAAGCATTTAGAATTTTGAGAACAAACCTCGGTTTCTTAATGGCAGGAATCGATAAAACCGTTGGTAAGGTTATTTTTGTTACTTCAACAATTTCGGGAGAAGGAAAAACATTAGTTTCTGGAAATTTAGCTAAAATATTAGCTGTTTCAGGTAAAAAGGTAGTTTATGTAGGTACGGATTTAAGAGATCCTAAATTTCATGAAATTTTTGACCTGCCAAACGGAAGGGATACCATAGGACTTACGAATTATATAATGAATAAAGATATAGCCCTTAAAGACATAATAATACATGGTGATAAAGAAGAAAAATCATTCGATGTAATTCCTTCTGGAATAATACCTCCAAATCCAGCAGAGCTTTTAATGCAAGATAGAGTAACAGAAATGTTTCAATATCTTGAAAAAGAATATGATTATATAGTTGTCGATACTGCGCCCGCTAGCCTAGTAACCGATACGCTTTTAATAAGTCATTTTGCGGATCTTAGTATTTATATTGTGCGAGAGAACTACTCTGATAAACGGATTTTACAAATACCAGAAAATTTTTATAAAGAGAAACGTTTGCCAAATATTGCTGTATTACTTAATGCATCAGGAACACATCCAGGATATAATTATGGGTATGGTTATGGAAAAAAGAATTAATAAAATATTGTATTATTTTTCATCAATATTGATACTTTTTGAGCCACTTTAGAATAAAAACCTTGCTCTAGTATTCCTAACTGATAGTAATTATGAACATCTGAGCCTACAAAATCAATATAGTTATGATTGATCATCTGATTTGCTAATGCTTTTGTTTTATCGCCATAGTGCCCTGACAGGGATAGTAAATTAAGCTGAAACAGAAAGCCGGATTCTTTTAACTCATCATATTTTTTTAAATCATCTTGATAAAAGGAATATCGTTCTGGATGTGCCAAAATAGGAGTATAACCAGCCATTTTGATTTCAAATAGTATTTCTTTGAGATTTATAGGAGCGCTAAACGTAGACATTTCTACAAGGATGTATTTTTTGTAAAGTGGTAAAATATCATTTTCCTTTATTCTTTGATAGAATAAATCGTCCATCATATACTCTGCACTTGTCTGTATTTCTATTTCGGTAATTCCCAAAGTGGGAAGAATTTCTTTTAATGTGTCTAAATGATTACGTATGGTCTGTGATGAATTTGGCCAGACATCTTGCATTACATGTGGTGTTGTAATCACTTTCTTAATGCCAATCTTTTGAAACTGTTCTAAAATATATGCTGATTGATATACCGTATTGACCCCATCATCTATCCCCGGAAGCAAATGCGAATGGATATCAACATAATTATCAGGAATAATTTCAGAAAAAGGAACTTTTTTTTGTTTGAAAAACAGCAATATTGTTATAATTGGGGTGAACTTTAATAAAATTTTACATATACAACTCAAGTGTTTTCTAACTCGTTGTATATTGCTGTAAAAATAGAGATTATTATGCATAAAAAAAACTGTTTACTACTTGCCAGGTATTAAACAGTTTGTAAATATTATATTGTTCGCGATTCATTGTTTGGTAATATCACCAGAACCTGATACTTTTTTATCCTCTAGTTTTGGATTTCCCTTATAAAATATATCTCCAGACCCTGTTACTCTGGCTTTTATAGATGAAGTTGCCGTTACTTGAATATCACCAGACCCCGTTACCGAAGCCTGTACTTCTTTTGCTTGCAAACGATATGCTTCTATATCGCCAGAGCCTGTAACCTTACAGTCAAAGTTATTAGAAAAACCACTTAATGATAAATCTCCGCTTCCTGTGATATAACTTTCTGTGTTTTTAGCTTCAATTGCTAATTTTACATCACCAGAACCCGATATACCCGTCTTAAAGTTTTCAGCTTTAATAACGTCTGTCCCATAGATGTCTCCAGAGCCAGACAAGCTTACTTTACTTAGATCTTTAAACGGAACGGTTACTACTAATTTTTTTCCATTTGATATTTTGAGATAATGTCCTTTTTCTACATAAATTTTTAAAACATCATCTTCGACTTCAGTTAATACATAGTCTATAAGATTGCTTTCTCCTTCTATGATTATTTTTCCTTCGGTACCAGATACCAAAGACACATCTAGGTTTCCCTTTAGCTTTATTTCATCATAATCAGCAGTGCTTCTGTTTTTTGAAATCATTTCGCCATTACCGCTTATCTTTTTTCCGTTACCCCACCATTGGGCTTGTAGTGAAGTTATACTACATAATACTATGCCTAAAATTACTGTTACTGTTCTCATTTGATTGAATTATTTATTTGTATATGTATTAATTTGCTCTTAATTTGATTCCTCCATAGCTTGAAGAAATATTAATGGTGTTTCCACTATTAGATTTTCCCAGATATCCTTGATAATCTTTTTTTGAATCTTTTACATATTTTTTTTGAATGGTAATATTTTCATCGACTTTGATGCCTCCATAAGATGTTTTGATTGCTAAATCAAAATTACAATCGCTATTATATCCAATATCGACGCCCGTATAATCACTTGTAATTGTAACTTTTTTGAATGAAGGTAGTAATGTTTCTACATCTATAGAACCATAGTCAGAATTAATAACTAGTTCACTTGCTATACTTCCGATTTTAATTCCTACATAATCTGAATCGCCATTAACTGTATTGGCATTATCGATGCGTAATCCACCATAATCACAATCGTAGTTCAACATTTTTACAGCTTTAAATTTTGATTGTGTATAATCTGCATTTAGATCAATTTTTTCACTATTTTCTATCTCAAAATTAGAGTAATCTGCATTTATCTTACCACTTTTCATGTATTTTATAGAACTATTGTTCGTGTAATCTATATTGATGTAGTTGTTCTCGGCTAGTAATTCTCCAAGTATGATCTGCCCATAATCACAATTAATTTTGGCATTCCCTTCTATTTTATCAAGCGTAATACTTCCATAATCGTTATTAAGGTCTACACTGTTAGTTATGGGTACCTTTACCGTATAATTGATTTTCATGTTCATGTTATTTCCCCAACTGCTAGTTAATTTATCCCACCATGAACCACTATTTTTATTAAAAATAGTTTTAGCACTCACGAGTTGTGATGATGCATCAAATTCTACATCGATAGATTTTAGTTTCTGGATCACCTTTTCTTCATCATTACCGCTTACCTGGATATGTATTTCCATGACAACACGATTTTCGTTCCAAGAAGTAATATCCAGATTGCCATAGTCGTTGCTGATTTTTAATACTGCATCTTTATTAACATTGAATTCCTTTTTAAGCTTTTTTTCCTTGGTGTATTTACCTTTTAAGTCTCCATGAGTATTAGCCATAGTTAAGGCAGGAATAAGCAATAATAAACATATATTATAGTATAGAGTTTTCATTTTTTGATAATTTGAAATTATTAATATCATTAATTTTTTGAAGAACTTTTTCTAATAAATTAGCTCGTTTCTGAAAGTTTTTGATCATGGCACTGATCACGCGTTTATCATTTCCGCTACTTACAAGATCTTTCTTCAAGTATTCGTAATCTGTTTCTAATTTTTCTATTTGTAGCATAGCGTCTTTTACCAATGCTTTGGTTTCTTGAGAGGAGATTTTATTAATTTCTTCAAGCTGTGACTCTATAGCCGAAGTAAAAAAACTTTGCGTTTCTTGCATTTGGGGAGAAACACTCGCTAGATCAGCTTCTTTTTCAGGATTCAGAAACATCGCTGTTGTTGCAATTCCAAAAAGAATGGCTACAGAAGTTGCTATAGCTAAAGGTCTATACCAGTTTTGCTTTTTAGGGGGCAACTGAACTATTTTATGTTGTTGTTGCAGCTTTTCTAAAAACCGAACCTGATGATCTACAGAAGGCTCATGAGTATCTAGTTGGCCATTCATACGGTCGAATAATTTTTTAATACTATCTGTATTCATACGAGTTGTAATTTTTTGCGTAAGCTTTCTTTTGCGCGCGAAATAAGCGTACGACAATTAGAATATGATATATTCATTATTTGACAGATCTCTTCATAATCATACCCTTCTACAAAGTGTAATGATAATGCAGTGCTATAGCTGTCTTTTAGTTCGTTTAGTGTACTTAATACGGTATTAGTTTTAACTGCAGTGAAATCCTCTTCTGGCATGCCATTAGTATCGTTAAGCGTATACTCAATAGCTTCAATACCTACCTCCAGATGAATGTTATTTTTACGTAATGCCGTCAAACTTGCGTTAACCACTATTTTTTTTAACCAAGCTCCAAACATTTTATCATCTGCCAACATAGATAACTTGGTGAAAGCTGTCAAAAAAGCTTCTTGCATGATGTCTTCGGCTTCTGCAGAGTCCTTAACAATTCGTAATGCAGTATTATACATTGCTTTATAATAGCGATTATAAATTTCTAGTTGAGCATTTTGATTATGCTTTCGGCATGCTCCTATTAACTGCTCCGTATTTGGTTGGGTTAGTGACAAAAAAATTAATTTACTTTTACATAAAGATATGTATTGATGTATTTTGTTACAGTTTTAAAAATATTTTTTTTACGGTTGTGGCATAACAATTGAAATATAAACGATAATAGCCTTGTAAAACTCTTGTTTTATAAGCTTTTTTCAATATTTTACATAAATCTTAAAAATGATGTTGTTTTGTTGTGATGACAAAATGACTTTGATATATACTTATGGCGAAAACCAAATTTACAACACTTGACAGTTTGTCATTTCAAGAAATTGATGAAGAAGCAGAATTAATACCGCTGTTAACTCCCGAAGATGAAGAAGAGATAGATAAAGAAGATCTTCCGGAAATTTTGTCGATATTACCGTTACGGAATACAGTTTTATTTCCTGGGGTGGTCATTCCTATCACAGCAGGAAGAGATAAATCAATTAAACTTATTAATGAAGCCAATAATGGAAATAAAACTATAGGGGTTGTTTCTCAAAAAGAAGAAGGCATAGAAAACCCTTCTTTGAAGGATATTAATGGCGTGGGAGTAGTTGCTCGTATACTAAGAGTTCTAAAAATGCCAGATGGCAACACGACCGTAATTCTTCAGGGGAAAAAACGATTTAAAATTGATGAAATTGTTGAAGAGGCACCCTATATCAAAGCCAAGGTAAAAGAAGTTCCCGAAGCTAGGCCTGCCAAAGAAAATAAAGAATTTAGTGCAATCATAGATTCGATTAAAGATCTGGCGTTAGAGATTATAAAAGAAAGTCCTACGATTCCTTCTGAAGCTTCGTTTGCAATAAAGAATATAGAAAGTAATTCTTTTTTGATCAATTTTGTGTCTTCAAATTTAAATCTTCCTGTTGAAGAAAAGCAAAAGCTATTAGAAATTAATGATTTAAAGGAAAGAGCTTTAGCGACATTGAAATACATGAATCTTGAATTTCAGAAGTTAGAGCTCAAGAATGATATTCAGAATAAGGTTCAACACGATATGAGCCAGCAGCAACGAGAATATTTCTTGCATCAGCAAATGAAAACTATCCAGGAAGAACTTGGAGGCGTTTCTCATGAAGACGAATTAGAAGAACTTCGTTTGCGTAGTAAAGATAAAAAATGGGACGAAACCATACAAAAGCATTTTGATAAAGAACTTGCCAAAATGCAGCGTATGAATCCCCAGGTAGCAGAATATTCTATTCAAAGGAATTACCTAGATTTATTTCTGGATCTACCATGGAACGAGTTTAGCACTGATAAATTTGATTTAAAACGAGCTAAAAAAATTCTCGATCGAGATCATTATGGCTTAGATGAAGTAAAACGCCGTATTATTGAATATTTAGCGGTATTAAAGCTTCGAAATGATATGAAATCTCCAATATTGTGTCTGTACGGTCCCCCGGGAGTAGGTAAAACTTCATTAGGTAAATCTATAGCAGAGGCATTAGGTAGAGAATATGTACGAATCTCTTTAGGAGGTCTGCGAGATGAAGCAGAAATACGCGGACACAGAAAAACATATATTGGTGCTATGCCAGGTAGGATTATTCAAAGCCTTAAAAAAGCAGGAACGAGTAATCCTGTCTTTGTCTTGGATGAGATAGATAAACTATCTGTAGGAAGCCAGGGCGATCCGTCATCAGCATTATTAGAAGTTCTTGACCCCGAGCAGAATTCTGAGTTTCATGATAATTTCTTAGAAATGGGATTTGATCTTTCAAAAGTGATGTTCATTGCTACATCGAATAGTCTGGCGACTATACAGCCAGCACTTCGCGATCGTATGGAGATTATTAATGTAACCGGGTATACTATTGAGGAAAAAGTTGAGATAGCAAAACAACATTTATTACCAAAACAGCTAGAAGAACATGGTTTAGACAAATCTCATATCAAAATTGGAAAAGCACAGTTAGAAAAAATAGTCGAAGGGTATACCCGAGAATCTGGGGTAAGAGGTTTAGAAAAGCAAATAGCAAAAATGGTTCGTTATGCTGCTAAGAACATTGCTATGGAGGAGGAGTATAATGTAAAAATTAGTAATGATGATATTATCGAAGTTCTGGGAGGACCAAAGTTAGGGCGTGATAAATATGAAAATAACGAAGTTGCCGGAGTAGTAACAGGTTTAGCCTGGACAAGTGTAGGCGGAGATATATTATTTATCGAGTCTATCCTTTCTAAAGGAAAAGGAAACCTAACTATTACCGGAAATCTTGGGAAGGTGATGAAAGAATCTGCCACAATTGCTATGGAGTTTATCAAAGCAAATGCAGAAGAACTAGGAATTAATCCAGATGTTTTTGGTAAGTACAATGTACATATACATGTTCCCGAAGGTGCTACCCCAAAAGATGGGCCAAGTGCGGGGATAACAATGCTAACTTCTTTGGTTTCTTTGTTTACGCAAAGAAAAGTAAAGAAAAGTCTTGCTATGACCGGAGAAATCACACTACGAGGAAAAGTGCTTCCTGTAGGTGGAATTAAAGAAAAAATTCTGGCTGCAAAAAGAGCACATATAAAAGAAATTTTACTTTGTGAAGACAACGAAAGGGATATTAATGAGATAAAAGAAGAATACTTAAAAGGGCTAACATTTCACTATGTAAAAGACATGGGAGATGTTTTAAAACTAGCGTTAACCAATACTAAGGTTAAGAATGCTAAGAAGCTTTAAAAGGTGATAAAAAAAGAGGCTGTTTGAAATTCGTATTACACATCAAACAGCCTCTTTTATTTAGTATAATTTATCTCATTTTTTCTACTAAGACGCTAGCATACTTATCTAGATTTTTTAGTACAGTTTCACTACCTTGTACTACGGTTTTTAGAGGTTTGTCGCCCAAATGTACCGGTAAATCTGTAGCTTTAGATAATCGTTCGTCTAGCCCTCTCAACATAGATCCACCTCCGGTTAAATAAATCCCCGAATTATAAATGTCAGCAGAAATTTCTGGGGGGATTTCTGATAATGTTTCCAGAATTGCATTTTCAATTTGAGTAATAGATTTGTCAAGGCTTTTTTCTATTTCTTTATATGATAATTTAATTTGTTTAGGTTTTCCGGTGAGTAAGTCCCGTCCTTCTATAAGCATAGGTTCAGGAGGAGATTCCAAATTATCGACAGCAGCACCAATTTGTATTTTCACCTTTTCGGCCATATGCTCCCCGATATGTAAATTTCGATATTCACGGATGTATTGGATAATATCCTGATTAAATGTATTCCCTGCAATTTTTACCGATTGACCACTAATAATTCTCCCTAAAGATATTACTGCAACCTCGCTGGTTCCTCCGCCTATGTCAACAACCATATTTCCTTTGGGTTCTAGTACATTAATACCTCCACCAATAGCAGCTGCGATTGGCTCATGTATAAGAAACACATTTTTTGCATTAAGACGTTTCGCAGATTCTTTTACAGCTCGCAGTTCTACTTCGGTACTTCCACATGGGATTGATATAATCATATTATATGAAGTAGCAAAAACTGAGGCATTTAAAGATGATAATTTTTTGATAAATGCTTTTAACATTTTCTCTGAAGCGTCAAAATTAGAGATCACACCATCCTTAAAAGGGTAAATCGTTTTTATATTTTTGTTAATCTTACCTCGCATCATACCAGCTTCTCTACCAACAGCTATAATTTTTCCTGTGATTTGATTTATTGTGATGATGGATGGATTATTAACTACTATTTTGCCTCGGTGTGTAATTAGTGTGTTAGACGTGCCTAAGTCTATAGCAATCTTATCTGTTAAAAAATCAAAAAAGCCCATATTCGAGTGATTTGGTTTATATATATTTCGATCTTATAAAAGATCAGGTTAAGAGTAACTTATCAGCATACGGTACGTTTAAATGTTTAATAACTTCGATAAAGTGTAATTATTGTATTATTTTAAAGTTTTATACAAGTATAGTATCATTTTTAACATTATGAATATTAAAATAGTCTATCATAGTTACCATTGATGTGCTACTTTTTATTTGTCATATTTTATTATTAAGATTATCTTTTCAAGATAGTTTCTGTTACTTTTGATTTGAAATAAGGGATAAAGGCATATCCTTCTGATGTAAATTTTAATAATGTGGATGCTAAAAAGATAGTTATTGCCATAGATGGTCATTCGTCGACAGGAAAAAGTACAGTAGCAAAGCAGCTGGCTAAAGCACTACAGTATATTTATGTAGATACAGGAGCTATGTATCGTGCAGTTACTTTATATGCAATGCGCAAAGGGTATATAGATGAATTACAATTCCAGCAAGAAGCTTTAGAACTTGATTTATCTAAAATAAATATTAAGTTTGAAATTAATGATGAAACAGGTTTAGCTGAAGTTTTACTCAATGGAGAAAATGTAGAGAACGAGATTAGAACACTATCAGTTTCTAAGCATGTAAGCAAGATAGCTGCAGTATCCAATGTACGCAAAAAATTGGTAGAGCAACAACACCAAATGGGAATTGATAAAGGCATCGTTATGGACGGCCGTGATATAGGAACCGTAGTTTTTCCTAAAGCTGAGCTTAAATTATTCATGACCGCCACTGCTAAGGATAGAGCAGAACGCAGATATATGGAGCTCAAAGAAAAAGGAGAAGACGTTACCTATGAAGATGTATTGAAAAATGTGGTTGATAGAGATCATATAGACAGTACGAGGAAAGATTCACCGCTTCGGCAAGCAGGAGATGCTATCAAAATAGATAATTCTAACCTTACTTTACAAGAACAATTCGAGCAAATTTTGTTGCTGGCAAAAGCCACTATAGCACGTGCCTAGTTTCGCCTTTTGCAAAAAATAAAATAAAAAAGAGGTCACGACTATGGTGACCTCTTTTTTATTTTAAATCAGTTTAAACTCTTTATAGGTTTGGGATAACCAATTCCTGATCAGGATGAATTACATCCGGATTTTTAAGAATACCAGTATTTGCTTCAAAAATAGCTTTGTACTTCATTGGATCACCATAATAATGCTTTGCAATCTTACTTAATGATTCTCCACTTTTAACCGTGTGTTTGTGATATATAGAAGTATTTGCCACTTTGATATCAGCCATAAGGTCTGAAGGAGATTCTCCGCCGATTTCTTTAATTTTATCCCAAAGAATATCTTTTTCGTATTGCGTGTTTGCTGTACCTTTTATTTTTAAAGTTCCGTTTTCTTCAGAAACGTCACCGTCTTGAATATTTAATTTTTGTCCTAAATCAAGAACATCTTGATATTTAGCTTTAACCATAACTAAGTTGATTTTAAATTATTAATTAGATTTACTCAAATATAACAAATTATCATGTTTTCTTTACATAATTTTTTGACTAATAATAGTTTAATAATCGATGAAATGCATGATTTATCTATATTAGGCCACTTACAAACCAATTACAAATGTTTCAGAAACGTTTTTATTATATTATAGAACTACAATATTTGGGCTTTAGGTATCACGGCTGGCAAAAGCAGCCGAAAGTGAATACTTTACAGCGAATGGTTGAACGTACCCTAACCTACGTTTTGGATCATACTAATTTTAAGATATTAGCTTCAGGAAGAACAGATGCCAAAGTTTCTGCAAATCAAGCCTATATAGAACTGTTTATAGACCATAATCCTCTTGATCTCGAAAGTTTTAAATCTTTGTTTAATCAAAACTTACCTCAGGATATTAGAATGTTAGATATTGAGGAAACAGATAAAAATTTCAATATAATCCAGTCACCAAAAGTAAAGGAATATTTATATTTATTCTCTTATGGTGAAAAATTTCACCCGTTTAGTGCTCCTTTTATGTATAATATTCAACAAGAACTCGATATTTTATTAATGCAAGAGGCCGCAGCATTGTTTGAAGGCCAACATAATTTTAGATCCTATTGTCACCGCCCTTCAGAACATACTGTAGTCGAGGGAGAAATCGTATCTTGTAGAATAGAAAAAAATGATGAATATACAGCTAATTTCTTCCCTAAAGAGAGTTATCTTTTACGTGTAAAAGGAGCGGGGTTTAAAAGAAATCAAATTCGTTTGATGATGGGGGTTTTGTTGGATTTAGGAAAAGGAAATATAGATCTGGATTTTGTCAAAGAAACACTTAACCCCAATGCAGAAGAAATTGTATTAGAACATATTGTTCCTGGTTCTGGATTGATCCTAAACTCGATAGCATTTAAATAATTGTATAATGAAAGTGATTTCAACAAACATAAGCGAACCTAAAACTATATCTTGGAACGGGAAAGAAGTAAACACAGGAATCTATAAATATCCTGTTAAAGAAGCTATTTATTTGGGTAAAGAAGATGTAAAAGGGGATCATGTGATTGATAGACGTTATCATGGGGGAGTAGATAAAGCTTGCTATTTATATGCTGTAGATCATTATCCGTATTGGAAGGAAAAATATCCTGATTTGGAATGGAATTACGGTATGCTAGGCGAGAATTTAACCATCGAAGGATTTGATGAGCATGAGATCAGAATCGGAACTGTATATAGATTAGGAGAAGCAACAGTACAGATTTCTCGTCCCAGGCAACCTTGTTATAAATTAGGAATACGTTTTAATTCTCAAAAGATTATCAAACAGTTTATTAATTCTTTGCTTTCGGGAGTATATGTAAGAGTTTTAACGCCTGGATATGTTAAGGTAGGCGATGAGTTTGTCATTGAAAAAAAACATACAAAAGGAATATCAATTGCAGAATTAAATATGCTTATGTTTCATTATGACGCGCTAAAACATAAAAATTTATTAGATAAAGCGTTACAAGATTCTTTGGTTTCTGATAGCGATAAGGAATACTTTAAAAAACATGCTATTTAGCGATACGATCCTCCTGTTCTATGATGTTTAAGGCTAATCGGATAGTATTGTAGTCAATGGTTTCTTCAAAGTGTTCAAAATAAGGCTTCAATCCTTCTGGGTCATTCAATTCTATTTTTGCTTTTTTAATAGCATTTATGTCTTCTTTATCGACAAATTGTCTTAGATCAATAGGTTCTCCTTCCTGATATAATTTTGTAATGTGTGAAAAGATAGTTGATTGTGCTAATTTGCGTTTCAATGCTATTTCCTCAATTGATAATCCATCTCTATATAAGCTCAATGTTTCTTTATGAGTATTTCCTTTCTTGGGGCTCTTCTTTTTCTTTGTTTTTTCTTTAGAAAAATCGATGATTGCTTTAATAAATTGATAGCCATAATCCTGCATTTTTTGTTTTCCAACTCCATTGATCTGTATAAACTCTGCATCAGTCATGGGTCTTTGTTGCTCCATCTCTTTTAGAGTAGCATCATTAAAAATTTGATATGCTGGTATACCAGCTTCTTTTGCTAATCCTAAGCGTAACTCGCGCAGTTTATCAAATAGTGTATTGGCTTTAACTTTCTTACTTTGTGCTGCAGCTACTTCTTTTATCTTTTCAAACTCTTTTAAATGAGCCAGACTTACTTTTTCACCTTCAAACAGTACTTTTTTAGAGCGCTCTGTAAGTTTTAATTTATTATTTTGATGAAAAGCTATTTCTATATATCCCTGATTGATCAGTTGGATTATATACTGCTGCCAGTCTCTCCAAGAAATATCATTACCTATACCATACGTTTTTATACGTTGATACCCTTTTTCATGTATAGCTGTATTTTGTGCGCCTCTAAGCACATCGATTATAGTACCGATAGGTTCTTGTTCTTTAATTCGAACTAGGGTTGAAAGGGTTTTTTGTGTAATAATTGTTCCGTCTATAAATGTTGGTGGGTTTTTGCAAACATCACAATTGCCACAGTCTTTTTCAATTAACTCCCCAAAATAGCTAAGCAGAATCTTACGACGACAACTCAATGATTCTGCATATTGTTTCATGCGATCCAGTTTGGCTAATTGCACTTCTTTATTGCCGGACATATCTGCAAATTTTTGTAGTTGTACAACGTCGGCATAACTATGAAAGAGCAGGGTAGAAGATGGCAAACCATCCCGCCCAGCACGACCAATTTCCTGATAATAACCTTCTATATTTTTGGGTAAATTATAATGAATTACCCAACGCACATTAGATTTGTCGATCCCCATACCAAAAGCAATGGTGGCACAAACAATCTGGATAGTGTCATTTATAAACCCTTCTTGAACGGACGATCGTTTTTCGTGAGCAATTCCTGCATGATAGGCTTCTGCAATAAAACCTTGATTTTGTAATTTTTCGGCCAGCATTTGGGTAGCTTTTCTGCTCAAACAATATATAATTCCGCTATCATTAGGTTTATCAGTCAAAAAATCAATAATTTGTTCAATTCTTTTGTTTCCTGGTCTAACTTCTAAGCTTAAGTTTTCTCGATCAAAAGATGCTAAATGTTGTGTCGCATTCGAAATATTTAATTGAGTACAGATATCTTGTCGCGTAGCTTTGTCTGCAGTAGCGGTTAATGCTATTAATGGAATTTTTGGAAACCGGTTTTTTAAATAGCCAAGTTGTGTATAAGCAGGTCTAAAATCATGTCCCCAAGCAGAAATACAATGTGCTTCATCTATGGCGATTAGGCTTACTTCAATTCGAGAGAGTATGGTATCTAAAAAAGATAAACTTTCTGGTGCCACATAAAGCAGTTTGATCTCTCTATCTATTAATTTTTGATAAATATCTTGTTGTTCTGATGCTGCCTGACTGCTATTAATAAATGCAGCTGATATCCCATTGGTCCGTAATCCATCTACCTGATCTTTCATTAAGGCTATCAAAGGAGAAATTACCAAAGTAGCCCCTGGTAATAATAATGCCGGGAGTTGATAACAAATTGATTTTCCTCCGCCAGTAGGCATAATAACAAGATTGTCTTTCCCATTAAAAATCGAATTAATAATATCTTGTTGTAAGGGTCTGAAGCTATCATACCCAAAATATTCTTTTAATGTACTGAAAATTTGTTGTTGATCTGGCATATGTACAAAGGAACAAAAATAGCCAAAGAAAATAAATAGAGTGTACCATGTATACACAATTATATTTCCTATTACTATGTGTTTTTATGTATTAAATTAAAACTACTACAAGAATACACTTTATTAGTTTTATTTTTTGAAACTGAGCATTTTTTATCGTTTTTTCACTCGGTAATCCTGCTTAGGATGGACACAGGGAGATTTGAATGCTCTGGGGCTTACCTCAAAATCAAAAATCAGTTTCTTTCAAAAGTCTCGTGGGCTTTACCCCGAAGTTTTTCACTAACTACTGAGGCTCTATAGATTTTATATAATGTACCAACACCTCTTCTTTTTTAAACCCTAACTGAGTATGAAATTTTTGGGCCGCAGTATTCCACTCCCAAGTATCAGACCCAATTTCTGTACAGCCTCTTTTGTACGCCCATGTTTCACCTTTTTCAAATAAAAATTTTGCGATACCTTGATTTTGAAACTGAGGTTGAACATAAATGGCTTCTAGATAACCTGTAGGGGATGTTGTAGCACCTTCAACATAGTCATTTCGGATTGATACGATGATGAAGCCAATTGAAATAGCATCTTTTTTTGCCATATAGGTTTGATGACTTACTGTATTGGTAATCTTTTTCAATTTTATAGAGAGTTCTTTTCGAGATAGCTCTTGAAATAACTTTGTAGCCATATCTAGTACATCAACAAAGTCTTCATCACAATATGGAACAACGTTAACTATATTTTTTTTCATTGCAGTATAAACAGATTTAAAAGTGTTAGCTGATATTTTGCACAGGCAAAAGTTGTAATTTTTACACGGTAATCCTGCCACAGTCTGTCAGACACAGCGAGATTTAAACGTTCCGCAGCTAATCTTCAGAAACCAAATTTTTTTTCTGAGCTGATTGTATAAAAAAACAGAGGAGATCTAAAAATCACTCAAACAGATCAGAACTCAAATATCGATCTCCACGATCACAAATAATAGCAACTAAGACGCCACGATCAAGAGTTTTTGCAAGCTTTAAAGCAGCGGTAACAGATCCACCACTACTCATACCAGAAAATATACCTTCTTCCTTGGCAAGTCGTTTTGCCATGGCTGTTGCTTCTACCTGACTTACTTCAATCACTTGGTCTACTTTGGATGGATTAAATATTTTTGGCAGGTATGCTGCAGGCCACTTCCGTATGCCTGGGATTCTGGACTCGTCTGTAGGTTGCACACCTACTATTTGTATGCTCTTAGATTTTTCTTTTAGATATGTAGAAGTACCCATAATGGTACCTGTAGTCCCCATCGAAGAAATAAAATGGGTTATTTTACCTTCGGTATCTCTCCAGATTTCAGGACCGGTAGTTTTGTAATGTGCTTTCCAGTTATCATCATTTGCAAATTGGTTAAGCATGATATAACCATCATTATCCACTTTGGCTTCTGCATAATCGCGCGCGCCTTCAATACCAACCTCCTCTGAGGTTAACGTTACTTTTGCACCATAAGCACGCATAGTTTGCACACGTTCTTTGGTCGAGTTTTCTGGCATAACCAGTTCGATGTCTAATTTATAAATTCCTGCAATCATAGCTAAAGCTATTCCCGTGTTTCCACTAGTAGCTTCTATAAGTTTGGTGTTTTGATCGATATCTCCACGATCTAATGCAGATTTGATCATATTATATGCCGCTCGGTCCTTAACACTACCACCAGGGTTATGCCCTTCTAATTTTAAGTATAATGTTATATTTGGATTATCGATAAGAGAAGTAGCCTTTACTAAAGGAGTGTTACCGATTAGGTCTAGAATGCTATGTGACATTATACCACTTTTTTAATCTTGATTTCTGACGTATTCGAAATGATTGAATTCTTAGGTACAGACGAAGTAATCCAAGTATTACCACCAATTGTACTATTGGCTCCAATAACGGTACTGCCACCTAGTATAGTTGCGTTAGCATATATAGTTACATCATCTTCTACTGTTGGATGACGTTTTACGTTTCGCAGTTTTCTATCTACATATAATCCGCCTAGTGTAACGCCCTGGTATATCTTTACGTTATCTTTAATGATTACCGTTTCACCGATAACAATTCCCGTAGCATGATCAATAAAAAAGGATTCACCAATTTCTGCCCCTGGGTTAATATCTGTACCAGTTAATCGATGCGAATACTCTGTCATTAATCTTGGAACTAAAGGCAATCCAAACTTTAATAATTCATGACTTAATCTATATATCGCTATAGCATAAAAGCCGGGATATGCCATATATATTTCTTCTATTGAGTTGGCTGCGGGGTCACTTTTCATAAATGCCTGAGCATCCAAATTTAGCTTTTCTAGGATCTCTGGTAATTTCTCGAGATAAGACTGCCAAAGTTTACTACATGGTTTTTCGGTCTCCCAACAAGCAAGTTCAATAAGTTCTTCAAAAGTTTTCTCAAGAAGATTGATGTTTTCTGCTACTTCAGTATCTGTATCGAATAGCGTATAAAACAGCAAATTTGTAAAATATTCAGTCCTTTCTTTCAAGGCAAGCTTCAAATTTGGGTTCTTTTTTTGCTCTTCAATTTTGGCAATAATTTGATCTCGTTTTTTGCTCATTATGGTGCTTTTAAAAACGCTAGTAAATATATAGAATAAAGAGTAGATAAGTCTCAATTTGATCTAAATCCTTACGTTTTTCAGATAATTATAACAAATTACGATCAAAATGTCTTTATCCTCATCATCTAAATAAAAAGAGAGATTATAATATATGTCTGAATATGCAGGTGTCAGAAAAATACTTTCGAAAGCCTCTCAGTCATGCTCAGAGGTTTTCCTGTTCTTATTTTTGTAATTGGATTAAATATAAGTTAAACTTTGACTTAGAAAAGAGATTTTAGTAATTTTAAGATCAAAGTAAATAGTATATGAATACAGTACCAAAATCTGCATTTGATTTCTTAAAGGATTTAAAAAAAAATAACCATCGGGACTGGATGACCGAAAATAAGAAGCGATATCAGGCTAATGAAAAAATACTAAAGGCCTTTTATTCTGAAATTGTAGAGCGATTGAGTGAAAATGATGAGATCGAAAAAACTAAAGTTTTTAGAATTAATCGTGATATTCGTTTTAGTAAAGATAAAACTCCTTACAATGTTCATCGTAGTGTAAGTTTTAGTAGGGCAGGAGCGCATAGACGCGGGGGGTATTACCTGCGCCTGGAGCCAGGTAATTCTTTGATAGCTGGAGGTTTTTTTAGCCCAAACCCTGCTGACTTATTAAGGATTAGAAAGGAGTTTGAAATGGATGATCAGGAAATTCGTGAGATATTAGAAGCCAAGGATTTTAAAAAAGCTTTTGGAGGTTTTAATACAGAATATCAGGTAAAAACCGCTCCAAAAGGCTTTAGTAAGGAACATTCGGCAATAGATTTAATCAAAAACAAATCATTTTTTGTTCAGCACAGTTTTACCGATCAAGAAGTATTTGCATCAGATTTTATAGATAAAATAGTGTGCCATTTCGAATTGTTACGACCATATTTTGATTATATGAGCGATGTATTGATAACTGATTTGAATGGCGTATCATTATTAGAGGATTAAAGCATTAATTATTAACTTTTAGAAGTATTCACAATCTTTTTCACGACCTTATGGAAAAGAATATTTTTAGATATTTCTTTTAATTTTCACCAAAAATACAATGACTTAATATGAAGAGAATAGCAATTAATGGATTCGGAAGAATCGGAAGAGCTGCGCTAAAAGTAATTATGGAAGAACCTGGATTACAAGTGGTAGCAGTAAATGATTTAATGTCTATTGAAAATGCAGAATATTTACTAAAGTACGACAGTGTTTATGGTATTTATGATAAAGAAGTTACTATTCACAATGGCCATTTTGATGTGGACGGTCAAAAAATACTATACTTTAATCAAAGAGATCCAGAGCAATTACCCTGGAAAGAAAATAACATTGATATTGTAATAGAAAGTACAGGGTTCTTTACCAATAGAGAAGATGCAGAAAAGCATATTCATGCAGGAGCGACAAATGTTGTCATTTCTGGTCCTACAAAAAGCAAGGATACACCTACGGTAGTGCATGGTGTAAATACCGAAGAAGGGAAAACAGCGATATTTTCTTGTGCTAGTTGTACCACTAATAATATTAGCCCGGTTGTAGAAATTTTGGGGCGCACCATAGGTGTAAAAAAAGCAATTCTAAATACAATCCATGCATATACTGCTTCGCAAACCTTGGTAGATGCGCCATCAAAAAAGAATCTTAGAATGGGTAGAGCAGGAGCAATTAACCTTACTCCGACATCTACAGGAGCTGCTATAGCAACGACCAAGGCATTACCGCAGTATGAAGGAAAATTTGATGGTGTAGCCATAAGAACACCTGTTCCTGTAGGTTCTGTAAGTGATGTTACCTTTATCGCTGAACGCAATACAACCGCAGAAGAGATTAATACAATACTAGAAAAAGAAGCCAAAACGGATAGATATCTTAAAGTTTTAGACGTTACCTATGCGCCTATCGTTTCATCAGATATACAGCAGAGTCCTTATGCCGCAGTAGTAGATGGTTCAATGACCAGAGTTGTAGATGGGGATTTAGTAAAGATTATGATTTGGTATGACAATGAGTGGGGATTTACCAATCAAATGATTCGACAGATAGTAGCGTTGTAAAACAATAGTTTTTAAACGATAAAAAGGTGGACTCAATAGCGACCCCACCTTTTTTATTTGATAATCAGAGTTTAAATGCTCTTGGATTTTATCAAAGATTGTTTTTGATATTATTTTAAACCTGACTTAAACCACCATCAACTTCTAATTCTACTCCATTTATAAAAGAGGCATCTTCTGAGGCTAAAAATAATGCAGATTTTGCAATTTCTTCAGAAGTTCCAAAACGACCTAATGGTATTTGCTGTGCAAATCCTTTGCTCATTTCTTCCACTACATCCTGAGGTAATCCCATTTTATCATAAATAGGAGTATCAATAGGTCCTGGGGCAATTGAATTCACACGAATTCCTCTGGATTTCACTTCTGAGGTTAGAACACGTTGATATGCACGTAACGCTCCTTTTGATGCTGAATATATCCCCAAACCATCAAAACCTTTTTGGTGAACGATTGAGTTTGTAAATAAAATTGTGCCACCATCACTTATATGTGGCAGTGCTTCTTTGGTTGCTATAATTGGTCCTTTTACATTAATATTGAACACTTCATCATAGTGATCCTCAGAAATTTCATGAGTAGGTGTTACAGGTGCAACACCTGCATTTAGGAAGAGAATGTCTATTTTTCCGTAGGTGTTTACAGTCTCTTCTATCAATCTTTTGTTATCTTCGGCTATAGATACATCTGCTTTCACGGTAATAAAGTTACCCTCTAATTCGCTAGCTACCTCATCTAATGCTTCCTGGCGTCTTCCTGAGAGCACAACTTTTGCACCTTCTTTTAGGTACAGCTTTGCAGTGGCAAGACCTATTCCACTGTTGGCTCCGGTAATAACGGCAACCTTGTTTTCTAACTTTTTCATATGTATTATAAAATTATTTAATTTGAAATGATCATTTCAAATTGATTAAAAAAAATTAATGTAGTACATTTAGTACCGTTTGTATAAGATTTTTGAGTTCTTTTTCGTTTGTGTTCAATATTCCTGTCATTCGTATTCCCTGAATTGAGGTGTATAGGTACAATGCATATTGATATGGAGTTTGTTTTTGATTAAATATTTTTTCCATCTGTCCATTATGTACTATATCCTCAAGCATTGCTAATGTCTGTTCTTGATTTTGTTCCATAAATGATTTTATAATAGGTTCTTGATTTACCATCTCTGATTTACAATTCACGATCAAACACCCTTTTCTATCATTATCAGTTAAAATATCATGTACATAAATATCAAAAATAGCCTGTATCATTTCTGATGCATTATGTGATTGAACTATTTTTTTTCCTATTTGATTTTTATAATTGGTGTAATAATATGAAAGAACATCCATGAACATGCCCAATTTACTACCAAAAGAGTTGTAAATACTTGATCTATTAAGTGTCGTTGCATCCACTAAATCTTGCATAGAAGTTCCATTATATCCCTTTGTATGGAATACTTCTGTAGCTTTTTGTAAAACCTCGTTTCTACTAAATGTTTCTACCTTTGGCATCTTAATTGAAATGAACGTTTCAAAATTACATCAAAAAGATTCTTACTACTGTTATAAAAGTCATAAAATTTTCACAGGCGATTACAATTCTCGTTTCATCAGGATATCGGTTTGTATTTCGGTTCCTAAAACAAATCGATGTTTGTCAAAGATTTTAAATGCATTTCTTTTATAAAATCGTATTGCATCTGGGTTTTGATCCCAAACTCCCAACCACATAAAATCTACATTTTTCTTTTTGGCTATGTACAGAGATTGATTAAAAAGCATCTGACCAATCTTTTTACCTTGATGTATTTTTACCACATAGATTCTCTCTATTTCGAGAGAATCTCCTGGTAGAGCTTCTGTTTGAGCATCTTTTCTATTTAATTTTATGTATCCTACTACTTCTTTATTGATCTTTGCAAAATAAAACTCAGCATGTGGGTGCTGGAGTTCTTGCGTTATTTTTTCTAGCGTAAAATTCGCTTTAAGATAACTTTTAATATTATCCTCTGTATTTATTGGCGGACCAAAGGAGTCATAAAAAGTTTGTTGACCAATTTCTAGAAGTTGGTTTTTGTCCTCAAGTTGTACCCTTACTATTTTTACTTCTTGTGGATGCATTGTATTAATTTTTTTGAAACTAGATAATACGCTTAATAACTCTTAGATTATGGGTATGTGTTCGTCTTTCGGTATTGTAGATTCCTGTATGGTCAATACGGTCTATACGCACTTTTCCATGAGCATGGATAATATAATTATCTTTCATGATTATGCCAACATGTATGATATTCCCTTCTTCATTGTCAAAAAAGGCAAGATCTCCGGGTTGGCTTTCTTCAATAAAACTAAGTGCTTCTCCTTGGGTAGCTTGTTGTGAAGCATCTCTCAATAAAGAGTAACCATTAAGCTTATATACCATTTGTGTAAAACCACTACAATCTATTCCGAAATTAGATTTTCCTCCCCATAAATATGGTGTATTTAGATACATCATAGCGGTTTCTACCAAATGTTCTTTAGGTTGCTTTTGACCAATTTTATGACCTTCATACTCATGTTGTAAGAGATCTAATGCTAGGAGTGAAGCTCCTAAAGGGATAGGCATTAATTCATTTTGATCACAAGTTATGAATTCGACAAGATCCCCCGAAAAAACTGAGGGTTCTTGCTCAAATTTTTTATATTGTTCTTCGGTGATTTTTACGTATTGTATATTATCGATCCAACCTTCATATTTGTCAAAAGCCAATCGAACTTTACTCCACTTTTTTCGTATTTCAAGTATTTTGAAATGCTCACCATAAAGTACCTGAGAGACCATTTCACTAGGATCTCTAGGTTCAAAACGCAATGGAACGATACTTAGGTTACAAATGCCGTATTGCATGTAGTATTCTAATTAGATTTTTTGATTAACGGATTACACACGTTCAATTACCATTGCTGATGCACCACCGCCACCATTACAAATAGCAGCTGCACCAATTTTTGCATCATTTTGCTCTAATACATTAATTAATGTAATCAGAATTCGTACTCCAGAACAGCCCAGAGGATGTCCTAACGACACGGCACCACCATTAACATTTGTATTTTTATCACTAAGCCCTAAAATTTTAAGGTTAGCCAATCCAACAACAGAAAAAGCTTCATTAAACTCAAAGAAATCAACATCATCTAGATTGATATTAGCTTTTTCTATAGCTTTGGGCAATGCTTTAGCAGGAGCAGTAGTAAACCATTTTGGTTCCTGTGCTGCATCTGCGTAACTTCTAATTTTTACTAATGGTTTTACACCTAACTCGGCTGCTTTTTCTGCGCTCATTACCACAACAGCACCAGCTCCATCATTAATTGTTGATGCATTGGCAGCAGTTACAGTACCTTCTTTTGTAAATGCAGGACGCAAGGCAGGTATTTTTTCCATCTTTACGTTTTTATACTCTTCATCTTCTGTAACCATAATAGGTTCGCCACGGCGTTGTGGTACAGCTACAGGAACTACTTCATTATTAAATCTACCCTCTGACCAAGCTTTTGCAGAACGCTCATAAGATTGAATGGCAAAGGCATCCTGATCTTCTCTACTAAAATCATACTCATTAGCACACAAATCTGCACATACTCCCATAGCATTATTATCATATACATCGACCAATCCATCTCTTTGCATGCCATCTTCAAGTGTTTGCGGACCAAATTTGTGACCAGTTCTTACTCTTACATAATGAGGGATTAAACTCATGTTTTCCATTCCTCCGGCTACAATAATATCAGCATCACCCAGAGCTATTGCTTGTGCTGCATGCATAACCGCTTTCATACCGCTGGCGCATACTTTATTTACTGTAGTACAAGGAACAGTGTCGCTAATTCCTGCAGCTAATGCTGCTTGTCTAGCCGGAGCCTGACCATTTCCTGCCTGTACAACATTGCCCATAAATACTTCCTGAACTAATGTTGGGTCTAGATTAATTTTATCTAATGCACCTTTAATCGCTGTTGCCCCTAACTGGGTAGCCGGAACAGTAGATAAACTCCCTAAAAAACTTCCAATCGGTGTTCTGGCTGCAGATACTATTACTACTTCTTTACTCATTATATATGTTTTAAAAAAAATGTGTATTGTTGTTTTGCGAATTTAGTGATTTTTGAAGGATAAGCGAAGAGGAGTGTTAAGAGTTTTAGTTAGGTGTTTTATATAGATTATACGCGTAATCGATATTATAATTCATCATATGAACCGCTTACTTCTAACTTTGATTTAGTATTTTTGAGTAATCTATAGAATATTATTTTGAAGCATATTTTTAATAAACTATTTACGAAGCAATCTGCGATTTATAAGTTTTTACTTTTCCTGTGTACTACGGCACTGATTGTATATTTATTTCCCAAGGGTGGCATATTCAAATATGAATTTTCTAAAGGTAAGCCATGGCAATATGAAAATTTATATGCTCCATTTGATTTTGCTATTGCAAAGACCGAAGAAGAAATAGAAATTGAAAAAAAGCGTATCACCGATAATATAATTCCATATTTTGAGTATGATACCATAATTGCTAATACGGCCAAAGACTCTTATGATAATACATTTTCTAGCAACCTAAAGGTACTATATGATAGTGGATCCCGTGATCAGGCTAAACTCTTTGGTAGAATATTGTTGAATGATATCTATAGATATGGTGTTTTGCAAGAAACATATGCTTACAAAAATAAAAGACAAATTTTTTTAAGTAAAGGAAATAAGGCAGAAGCTATTACGTATAGTCAGATTTTAACTCCTAATGCTTTAACAAAACTTATTAATACTCGAATTGATAAGAGTGAATATACCAAATTTAAGAGTGGCTTTGTTGCTCTTTTTTATGATTTGGTTAAGCCTAATGTGAGATTAAATGAAAAATTGACCGAAAGTACACTAGACAATGAACTCGAAAAAGTTTTAACAACACGGGGAGGGGTATCTAAAGGAAGTAGGATTATAGCCAAAGGTGAAGTCGTAGAAGGGGATACATTACAGATTTTGATTTCGTTAAAATCTGAATATGAATCTCAGGTATGGAGTGATAAAAATTTTTATTGGATAGTTTTGGGATATTGTCTTTTGGTATCATTGGCGCTCATGATGCTATTACTTTTTATCAGAAAATATAGAAAAGATATATATGAGAACAATACTCAGGTAACGTTTATTTTCTTCAATATCCTTTTCATGGTTTTAGTTACTACTTTGGTAGTTAAATATAAATCGGCTTACATTTATGTAGTTCCGTTGTGTATTCTTCCTCTGGTGTTGAAAGCATTTTTTGATTCGCGATTAGGATTATTTACCCATGTAGTTACCGTCTTAATACTAGGTTTTGTTGTTCCAAACAGTTATGAATATACATTCTTACAGATCATTGCGGGAATTGTAACAATACTCACGATTTCTGAGTCCTTTAAACGTGCAAATCTGTTTATCTCGGTAGGACAAATAACATTGATCTATATTATTGCATATATATCTTTTCATATTATTCATGAAGGAAGTATAAGTAATATTGATTGGCCCACAGTAGCCTTATTTGTAATTAGTGGATTTGCAACACTAATAGTGCACCCCCTTATATATGCTTACGAAAAGATTTTTAGGTTGATTTCTGATGTGTCATTATTAGAACTAAGTGATACAAATTCTGCATTACTCAAAGAACTATCAAACAAAGCTCCTGGAACGTTTCATCATTCACTAAATGTAGCCAATATAGCTGAGGCTGCTGCAAATGAGATTGGGGCTAATGCCATGCTTGTAAGAGTTGGGGCACTGTACCACGATATTGGTAAAATGATAAATCCTATATATTTTACAGAGAATCAATCTGCATCTGGTAATGCACACGATGTATTATCTCCCAAAGAAAGTGCTAGAATAATTGTAAATCATGTGATTAGAGGCGTAGAGATCGCCAAAAAATACAACTTGCCAGATCGCGTCATTGATTTTATAAGAACTCATCATGGCACAAGTACGGTGTATTATTTCTATGCCAAAGAAAAAGAAAGTAATGAGAATGTAAATATTGAAGATTTTCAATACCCGGGACCTAAGCCGTTTTCAAAAGAAACAGCAATTTTGATGATGACCGATAGTGTAGAAGCCGCTTCAAAAAGTTTAAAAAACCCAACAAGTAGCTTAATAGACTCTTTTGTGGAGAAAATTGTGACTAAACAGATGGAAAATGGTCAGTTTTTGAATTCTAATATTACCTTCAAAGAGATTCAACAGGTTAAAAAAGTATTTAAGCGTAAACTCACGAATATTTATCACCTTAGAATAGAATATCCTGAGTAGTATCTGAGTTTTTTAGTTTGTGACGCTTTAAGGATAAATGTAGATTAGATGTTTACTTTACTAGCATTGGCTGTTGTATTTTGCGAACAAATTTATAATTTCACACTCACACACTCACACACTCACACACTCACACACTCACACACTCACTCATACACTCAAATACTTCTTATCCATCCAAAATGTACCAAACGGAATGATAGAGCATAAAAGAACAATGCCCAGTGTTTTCGTATTCCATCCTTTTTTGGGTTTCACAAGAAAAGCAAATAGAATATAGGCTAGAAAAAGGAAACCGTGTGCCATTCCTATTACTTTATTAGGTTCTGGGGACTCAAACATATATTTCAAAGGCATAGTCACAAAAAGTATGAGTAAATATGAAATTCCTTCCAGGTAACTGATGAATCTAAAACTTGTAATCATAATGTTTTGTTGGTTATAATAAATTATTCTTCTTTGTTAAAACTTAATTCAAATACTTCCAAGTTAAAATATGGGATAGCCGCTAGTAAATGATCAAAAATATCGGCCATTATTTTTTCATAGTTTTTCCATACTTTATCATTACTAAAAGCATATATCTCTAGGGGAGTTCCTTCTGCTGTAGGAGCTAATTGGCGACTCATGATTGTCATTTTTGTATTAATATAGGGATGGTGTTCAAGATAGGATTCGACATAAATTCTAAAAACTCCCATGTTCGAAAGATTTCTTCCATTTATTAATGTGCTTTTATCAATGTTATGTTCTTGGTTGTAGGTGTCAATTTTGTGTTGAGCTTTTTGGAGGTATTCATGAATAATCTCAATTTTTTGAAGCTTAGTAATATCTTCCTTAGATAAAAATGAAATACTTGAGGTTTTAATTAATAACGATCTTTTTATTCTTCTTCCACCAGAATCCATCATACCACGCCAGTTTCTGAAAGATTCTGAGGTAAGATAGTATGTTGGGATGGTTGTAATAGTTTTATCAAAATTCTGCACTTTTACAGAGGATAAGTTTATCTCTATAACATCCCCGTCGGCACCATATTTTTCCATAGTAATCCAATCTCCAATTCTAACCGTATCATTTACTGCTACTTGTATACTAGCTACAAAGCCTAAGATAGTGTCTTTAAAAATCAAAAGAATAACAGCAGACATGGCGCCCAGGGCTGTAAGAAAAGTCCAAATAGGTTTTCCTGTGATTGAAGTGAATATTAAAATCCCTCCAATAGACCAAACAAAAATCATAAATACCTGAATGTAACTATCTATCGGTTTATCCTTGAAAGAATCCAGAGATTTTAAAAA
The DNA here is from genome assembly GCA_947495425.1 of uncultured Aquimarina sp. Taxonomy (GTDB): domain Bacteria; phylum Bacteroidota; class Bacteroidia; order Flavobacteriales; family Flavobacteriaceae; genus Aquimarina. The sequence goes on along the minus strand of CANLYR010000002.1, from coordinate 6,468 downwards.
ATCTCTAAAGGTTCTTAAAATACTCTTCACAATCCATATGACCAATGCGATACCCATAATATCGAATAGGATTTCAAGGTATTTCTCTGTTTTAGGATAGGCAATGAATAGTAGTGGCAGCACCCAAAATATTATCGAGAGCGGAATGATATGTGCGAGATAATCGAACGTTTTATTTTTTACTAAAAAGTCGTCAAAGACATTTTTTGATTTTGAGGCATAGGCTTTAAAAATAGAAATGACCAGTTTTCTTGTTACTAGGTCTAGTAAGAATAAAAATAATATGAGTACACCAATCCCAATGATAAGGTTTAGAAATTCTGATAGTTCTTCAGAAAAGCCTTTAGAAACAAAAAGATTATAAAAATAACGGGTTAATTCTTTCATTAATACTGAAGTCTTGATTTCGTGCAAAATTATGACTAAAGCTTTTGATAAAAAATAAATCGCTTTGTTTATTATAATAAACAAAGCGATTTTAAAATATTATTAATATTTCTTCAGTACTTAAAACTTATAATTTACTGATAGATTAAACATGGTCCCTAGCTGACTAAAGTGATATCCATCATAAGACATTTGCTCGTATCGACCATTAAATGTAATTAAATTAAAAGCTGTTTTTTCTGCTGCTGGATCATTAAGAACAGCTTCACCAGTAGCGGTAAGTGCTTTAAACTCCCATTCTGGCAATACATTGAAAATGTTATTTACATTTGCAGCTATAGTTATATTATCGGTTGCATTATAGTTTATACCTAAGTCTGTAACAACTTTAGTCATAAACTCAACACCTAGATCAGATCCTCCATCACTTTCTGCATCACTTCTTCCCACTAAACCTTCTAGATCTTGTAAACCTTGATTTTCAAATTTGGTAGGACCAAAGAGTGTGTTGTTTAATGAAAATCCAAATTTACCAATGTCATAATTGGCTCCCAAAATCGCTTTGAATTCTGGTCTTGAAGTAAAAAACAACGCTTCTTGTGTTCCGTTTACTACAGATTGCCCCGCTTGCTCTACTAGCGCTGGGTTTTTTACATCCCCATCTCTTTCGTTTTCAATTACATAATTACCAGATAAGCTAAAACCTAGTTGCCCAGAACCTAACCCTATATTTCTGTAATTTGCTACAAGATCTATACCTGATGTTCGGGTATCCAATGCATTTACAAAAAAACTTACGTCTGATAAGTTATTATTATCTAGTATAGCATCTAAAGGTGTGTTTCCTGCTTCGGTAGCTCCGATTTCTGTACTTAAAACAATTCTATCCTCTACTTGTATATTGTAATAATCAATGGTGAAATTGATATTTCTATTGATTTTAGCACCTATCCCCACAGTAAAGTTCGTAGATTCTTCGGCATCTAATTGAGGAATGTCTAATAATCTGGCTTGTGGAGAAACATTATTAATTAATCCTCCAACCTGTATCCCTTGACCAGGAATAAATGAAAACTGTGCTTTTTGGGTATATATCTGATGTAAGGTTGGCGCTCTAAATCCAGTTGATATAGAGGCTCTTAGCGTAAGCTTATCTTCTAAAAATTTATAGCGAGAACTTAGTTTCCATACAAAAGCTTCTCCAAAATCACTATAGTCTTCTAAGCGAACAGTTCCATTAACTAGGAAGTCTTCTGTAATATCAGCAGAAATATCAAAATAACCACCAAAATTATAGCGATTAAATTTTCCTGAGTTTTCTGGTCGGTTACCTGCAAATGAATCCGCACCACCACCATCATAAGAAGCCAGATCTCCTTCTACGATCTCAAAAACCTCGGTTCTAAATTCTGCACCAAAACCAATACTAATTTGATCAGAAACCAACTTGGCAATATCAATATTACCTACACTATGGCTGAATTTGGTACCTCCCGGATTAAAAGATACCGGGCTATTCTCTCTATACAATTCTGAGCTTTCAGTGATTTCACCCTCATCAACATTACCATTATTATTGGCGTCAACCCATGTGGATGGTGACAATACTACATTAGGGTTATGTGAATTATTTACGGTGTAATCTTGCGAATTACCTCCGGTTGTATAACTCAAGTCATAATTCCATCCATTCTTTTTGGTTTTAAATCCAATAGTTGCGTTATAATCATTTAGATCTCCTTCAAAAGTGGGAACGTATCCATCATAACCATTTCCTTGAAATGTGTTTCCATTAGTATCGGTGAAAGTACTGCCAGTAGTTAATGGGTTATTACCAGGAAAGAAATTACCTAAATATTGAAAATCCTGAATATCTCTCCAGTAAGGAGTTCTGTAATTAGCAAAACTATTAACTTTTTTATAGACATAAGCTGCATTCATATATACTTCGGTATTTTCGCTAAGGTCGTATCCACCATTGACCAGAAATTTAGCTGCTGCTGTTTCTGGAGATCCATTAATATTTCCTGCGTCAGGGCGTCTGGACAAGAAACTTTGTATGTCTTCTAGCCTTTCTCCAACTCTGGTTCCTCCAAAATCTGCAAACTCTCCTTCTGCATCAACATCGCCTGGGCGATTTGCAAGATTCACCTTAGAAAGATCTACCGTATAATTGAAGAAACCTTTATTGTCACCAATAGTTGCTCCGTCATTAAGGCTGATTGCTATAGTTTCTCCATCGCCTTCAGAAGTTACACCAGTTCTTAGCGTTACAGAGCCATCATTTGGGTCGTCTTTCAGAATAATATTCATTACTCCGGCTATGGCATCAGATCCATATTGAGCAGAAGCTCCGTCTCTTAATATTTCTACTCGTTTTATCGCATCGGTGGGTATTGCAGAAATATCCGATCCTGTTTCACCACGTCCTGGTGAGGTTTGCGTATACAATAATGAACTTAGGTTTTTACGCTTTCCGTTAATAAGTATTAACGTTCTACTTGGCCCCATATTTCTGATTTCATAGGGATCTAGTAAGGAGGTTGCATCATTAACCGGAGTCTGTACCGTATTAAATGATGGTATTTTGTACTGTAATGCTTTATCAAAAGTAATTTGACCAGTAGCAGCTAATTCTTTTGCGGGCAGTATATCAACTGGTAGCGAGGAAGTAGTATTACTTCTTGGTAAGGCTCTAGATCCTACCAATACAATTTCTTCGAGCTGTGCTCCACTAGATAATGTTACATTTATTGTGGTTTGACCTTGTACAAGGACTTCCTTGGCATTAAATCCTACATAGCTAAAAACTAAAGTGTTTTCTGGAGTAACTTCAATGCTATATTTACCATCAAAATCACTTGTAGTTCCATTATTTGTACCTTTAATAATAATGTTCACTCCTGGAAGAGGAGAACCGTCTGAGTCTGATATCAGACCTGTTACTGTCTGTTGCGCAACGCACAGACTTGTCGTAAGTGCGAATAAAATAAATGTGAGTTTTTTCATAAAAAAGTGTTTATTTAAGATGATTGTGGCTCTAAATATATCCAAAAGCATATTCTTTTAACAACATCTTTTAACTTTTTTTTAAAAAATTAACAAAAAAACCAGGACTAAATTCCTGGTTTTTTACTTGTAGATACTTGTTCCACTGATATTTATAAGATCTAATTTGGTTTGTAAATTGTAGTGATTATTTTATCCATTTTTGCGTCATAGGTTTCAAGAACAAAATTTTTATCCTTGTCAAAATGTCCAAAAGCGTTATTTTTTTCTCCCATATGCACATTATAATATCCACTACCTAAAGGTCTCACTTTTGAAGTTGTATTTCCTGATTTTTCCAGAAAAGTAATTCGATACCCCTTACCATCAGAGATTAATGTATATCGTCCATTCTCAGAGGACGTATGTGATTGTTGTACTTTTACTTCTTCATCTTCGTAGATGGCAGTTTGGTTCGTCTTTTCTTCATCACCCGGATTAAGCTTTATTTTACTTTTTTTAGTAATAACTTCTTGCTTTTTGATAACTTTTTCTTCACCATTTGGTCCTTTGATACGAGTTATTTTGGTTACCGTCTCCTTAGAAGAATTTCCTTTAGTATTACTTTCATTAGTTTGTCCTAACAATGTGGTAGCACAACTGATTAACAATGATGTGGTTAGAATTTTTAAAGTTTTCATCTGTTTATATATTGAAGATTAAAATTACAAAAAAATAAAAAAGCAGTATCATTTTTTTTATGTCGAACTTTGTTTTGATATGTTATTTATTATTGAAGTTTTATTATATAATCTTATGATTAGGGATTTGTAAACTTAGTATTATTACTATTATCTTTGCACTCTTAAAATTGGGATGATTTTTTAAAACCCTATTAGATATATTTTTATTATGAAAGCAGGAATTGTAGGATTACCTAATGTTGGAAAGTCAACATTATTTAATTGTTTATCTAATGCAAAAGCGCAAAGTGCTAACTTTCCATTTTGCACTATAGAGCCTAACGTTGGGGTAGTTAATGTCCCAGATTCTCGATTAGAAAAATTAGAAGAACTTGTCGTTCCTGAGCGAGTAATTCCTGCCACAGTAGAGATTGTCGATATTGCTGGATTAGTAAAAGGAGCAAGTAAAGGTGAAGGATTAGGAAATCAATTTTTGGGTAATATTCGCGAAACAGATGCTATTATTCATGTTTTAAGATGTTTTGACAATGATAACATAGTTCATGTAGATGGTTCTGTAGACCCAATAAGAGATAAAGAAACGATCGATATCGAGCTACAACTAAAAGATTTAGAAGCTGTAGATAAAAAGTTGGATAAGGTAAAACGAGCTGCAAAAACGGGTAATAAAGAAGCGCAAAAAGAAGAATCTATTTTATTGCAATTAAAAAAAGGATTAGAAGCTGGTACATCTGTTCGAGCTATTGATATTTCTGATGATGATCGTTTGGCATACGTTAAACCATTACATTGTATAACTGATAAACCTGTACTTTATGTTTGTAATGTTGATGAAGGTGCTGCGGTAGGAGGAAATGAATATGTAGTTAAAGTAAAAGAAGCTGTAGCCACAGAAAATGCCGAAGTGATCGTATTAGCTGTTGGTACAGAAGCTGATATTACTGAATTAGAGGATTACGAAGAACGCCAACTGTTTTTACAAGATATGGGATTAGAAGAAGCTGGAGCTTCAGTTTTGATTCGTGCAGCATACAAATTATTAAATCAACAAACATATTTTACCGCAGGAGTTAAAGAGGTGCGCGCATGGACAGTAACTGTCGGAGCGACAGCTCCACAAGCTGCTGGTGTAATACATACAGATTTTGAAAAAGGTTTTATTAGAGCAGAAGTTATCAAATACGATGATTTTGTAGCGTACGGTAGTGAAGCAAAGGTAAAAGAAGCAGGGAAACTTGGGGTTGAGGGTAAAACTTATGTAGTGAATGATGGTGATGTAATGCATTTCTTATTTAACGTCTAAAAATAAATCTTATAGCAATACAAAACCTTCTTGGGAGACCAAGGAGGTTTTTTGTTGGGTATCGTAAATATAGAATATATAAAAGTTCTTCAAGAAACAGATGCTCTTATTTTTGACTAATGGAAAACACAAAATTATCTACATACGGAATTATATTTGCTATTATTGGGATTGTTTTATTTTCTGCTAAAGCAGTGCTGGTTAAATTAGCCTATAACTTCAATATAAGCTCTGAGCATTTATTACTTTTTAGGATGTTATTTTCATTACCTTTCTACATAATAATTGCAATATTTAATACATCTTCTCGAAGTGATCACATAAAACCCAACGCATATTTATGGGTAGTTTTCTTTGGGTTTATAGGATATTATTTGGCCAGTTACTATGACTTTTTAGGATTGCAATATATCAAAGCAGGTTTAGAGAGAATCATTCTTTTTATGTACCCTACACTGGTAATTATTATTTCGAAAGTCTTTTTCAAAGATAAAATTACCAAACAACAAGTCCTTGCCATATTACTAACATATGTTGGCGTACTCATCACTTTTTGGGGAGAACTTCAGCTAGATGCTCCTGATCTTATTTTAGGCGTTTTCTTAATTTTTCTAAGCGCACTTACCTATGCTATTTATCTTGTGGGTAGTGGTTGGTTGATACCGAAATTTGGAGTGATTACATTTACATCATATGCAATGATTGCTTCTTCATTATGTGTACTTATTCAGTATTTAATTTTTGATAGGGGAGATCTCTTAAATTATCCATTAGAATTATATTTAATATGTATAGCAATGGCTATTTTTTCTACAATCATACCGTCTTATTTAGTTTCTGCAGCAATTGCTAGGCTAGGAGCATCTAATTTTTCTATTATAGCAAGTTTAGGTCCGTTTTCAACAATTATTTTAGCCTATTTCTTTTTAGGAGAAAATATGTCTGTGATACAAATTATAGGAGCAGTAATTGTCATTTTTGGGATTTATATAGTCGCTCAAAAAAAGTAAATGAACCACTATGGACTTGAAGTCCATAGTTTCAGGCTCGTGACTTAAAGTCACCCAATGGTCATTTCTCTAGAAT
>CANLYR010000001.1 GCA_947495425.1 uncultured Aquimarina sp. | reverse complement strand
AACTGAAAATATTCATACTATAATTTTAATCTAAAATAAGACTTTTTTATCAATTATGGATAATTACGGATATTCAAAATTTTTTCTTCTCTTTACATTAAAAATCACTCAACTTATCATAAAAATCTCTTTTATCTTGTTTTGAATGTGCAAAATGGCACCAAATATTAATTAGATCCAACAGGGATAGGTGGTGGTCCATCAGGTAAAATTGCTTTGTATTGATAATCCCCTTTGCGTTCTTTGAATTCGGTTTTAACTTTTTCAACTAATTCCTTACTGTCATAAAGATCAACCATTGTCATCGCCAGAGCCTTTGACGCCTGAATCATTCCTTTGTGCCCAATTGACATACCACCACAGGCCACTACAGCCCATGAGTGCCATGGCGTGCCTTTTGGAGCTGTTGTAACCCCTAAACGTATTACAGGAACCAACCAACTCACATCTCCTACATCTGTAGATCCACCTCCCGGATGTTCTTTAGTCTCTTCTAAAGGTTTAATTTTAGCATCCATCCCTTCTTTAGGTTTCCCGGTTGCTTCTTGTATACCATGTGCAAAAGCCACTTCTGCTTCGGTATATGTAATATCTCCTAAATATTCTAAGTTCTTTTGCATAGCTTCTCCTCCTGCTCTATTGACCAGAATTTCATGAAGCCCAGATACCAAACTGGTTTTATGACTAACATTAGCCATGATTGCTGCGCCTTCGGCCATTTTTTCAACTCGTTTCCATACTTCTTCCATCCCCTCACGTTTAGTATCTCGCACACGAACCCAAATTCTAGAATAATCAGGCACTACATTAACCACATCACCTGCATGCTGGATATCATAATGGATACGAACTGTAGGCTTGATGTGTTCTCTTAGATAATTAATCCCTGTAGTATATAATTCAAGTGCATCAGATGCACTTCTTCCATTCCAGGGATCGGCAGAAGCATGAGCCGCTTGCCCGTTAAATTCTACTATAAAATCTACTAGTGCCAGTGAGCTTTGCACGCTAGCCTCTGTTTTGGCGCTTGGATGCCAATCTAAGCAAACATCAAGGTCATTAAATAATCCTTTGCGCGCCATAAATAGTTTACCAAAAAACTTTTCTTCGGCAGGAGTACCATAAAATTTTATTGTTCCTTTCAGTTTTCCATCAGCTATTAGATCTTTAATTGCTACAGCTGCAGAAAGGCTAGCTACTCCAAATAGATTATGACCACAGCCATGACCCCCTGCTCCTTTTTTTAAAGGCGCCTTGGTTGATTCTGCTTTTTGGGAAATCCCCGGTAAAGCATCAAACTCTCCCAAAATACCAATTACCGGTTTGCCGCTACCGTAACTTGCTACGAAACCTGTCGGCATTTCTGCCACTCCCCGAGCTACAGTAAATCCTTGCGACTCTGCATAATCAGCTAATACTTTGGATGATTCCTTTTCTTCAAAGGCAGTTTCTGCAAATGCCCATATCTGATCACTCATCGTAATCATCTTTTTTTCCTGCTTACGTACAGCTTCTAGAACTGATTTTTTATTTACGCTAATTTCTGGTTTTTCTTGAGCTATAAGGTAAGAACCTAATAGCATGCAAATAAGAAGTGCCCCTGATCGTATCATAGTTGAAATAGTTAAGAGTTTTGTGCGAACTCAAGGTACTAAATAATTGCAAGGATTTAAAATTAGCTTTGTAAACAATTTCCAAAACTATTTTCTATCGGATATACTGAAAATAAGATTAATTACTTTGACAAAAAAGAAAATAAGGAGTTTAAATCAATTGTTTTTCTAATTCTCAAATGTACCTACAAAAGATTTTTCGTATTTTTTCCAGGCTTCAGGAGTAGTTAATTTTTTATAGTCGTTTTTGTGAATCATTTTTAGATATAGTTCTAATTGTTGAGCAGTTTTAAAACCTACTACCGGGGCAATGAGATTCCCATTCTCATCAAAAAACACCATACTAGGATATCCAGATATTTTTAAAGCATTTGCAAAAAAGTGCTGACTATTTCTGCCTTTTCTATCTGGATTATGATTAGGATTGGTATAGGTGAAATTATTGTATTGCACCTCCTCTGTACCTTCTGCATTAAATTTTACCGCATAATAATTTTTGTTTACATACTCGGCTACATCTTTGTTTTGAAAAGTTCTTTTATCTAACAACTTGCAGGGACCACACCAATCTGTATAGACATCCATAAAGATTTTTTTAGGTTCCTTTTTTTGAGCTGCTAACGCTTCATTCATAGACATCCAATTGATTTTTTGTGCCTGGGTAGAACAGCACATCAAAAATCCAAAAATAATAAGTAGGTTCTTCATTATAATAATTTTTATAGTCTTTAAGGAGCAAAAACTGTTCCTTTTTTAAAAACTTCACTCGTTTTTGGGTAACGAGTGAAGTTTGGAATTATTATTTATCGCACACCGTGCATTAGTTTTTTTAATAGAGGATTTAATACCATGATTAATCCTGCTGCTGCTATAGGAATTATTGTAAATATCAGAAAAAATGTGGATAAATTATAATTTGCCGTTACTTCATCAATCATTCCCCCTAAGGTTCCTGCAGCTTTTTGACCTATAGCAATAGCCAAATACCAAATACCAAACATAAATGCGATCATTCTTCCCGGAACTAATTTACTAAGATATGACAATCCTACCGGCGAAAGACATAACTCTCCTAAAGTATGAAATAAGTACGCAAAAATTAACCAAACCATACTTACTGAAGCGGTTTGAGCCCCTTGAGGAATATTAGACGAACCATAAGCCAATAATGCAAATCCAAATCCTAATAGTCCTAACCCAAAACCATATTTAAATGCCGCACTTGGGTTGTATTTACTTTCCCACCATTTAGAAAATAGAGGCGCCAATGCGATGATAAAGAATGAATTTAAAATCCCGAACCACGTTGCTCCTACTTCTGTAGTGTCTTTACTAAATTCATTATTCAATTTCCAAATCACAATACCCCATATAATTAAAAATGAAATTGATAATACGATATTTGAAACGCCAATTTTTGAAAATGTTTTCTTGAATACCAGATATAATACCCATGTAATAATAACAAGCGGAACAACGGTTAAGATGGTATCAATACCTTTAAACACCATCGCCGAAGACCCTGATAACTCTCTGGCCGTATAATCTCGCGCAAATATGTTTAGAGATCCTGCGGTCTGCTCAAAAGCTGCCCAAAAGAATATTGTGAAAAATGCAAATATCGCCACTGCAAACATTCTGTCGCGAACCATTTCACTATATCTTAAAATCCTCGAAATGATCAAATACAAAAATAGAACAACTGCAAAAACTATCATCACAGTAGATCCTTCATACCCCGCAAGAGAAAAATTAAATACGTTAACACTACCAATTTTTGACATGGGATCATTAATAAGCCAAGTAAACCCAATTAAAGCTGTTATTGAGATCAATATTTTATCGATAGGTGTAAATGGATTAAGGGTACCCTCCTCTTCAAGAAATACTGTGCTTTTAACTTCTTTATTTGGCTTTGCACCAATCTCTCCAAATAAATTTTTTGCTAGCCAAAACATGATCATCCCCAAAAACATAAAAATACCTGCTAACCCAAATCCTAACGCCCAACTATAATTTTCTCCTAGATATCCACAAAGCATAATACCAAAAAACGCTCCTGCATTGACCCCCATATAAAATATGGTATATGCTCCATCTTTTTTGGCATCATTTCCTTTATACATTTCAGAGATGATAGAAGTAATATTGGGTTTAAAAAGACCCGTGCCTATGACTAAAAATCCAAGACCAAGGTATAAAGTTGTTTCAGTTTCAAACGCCATCGAAACATGACCCAATGTCATGAGTAAACATCCTAAAACTACGGCCAATCGATAACCCGTAATCTTATCAGCGATATATCCCCCAAGAATTGGGGTTAGGTATAATAAAGAAGCATACGTTCCAAATAGAGCTAATGCATGTTCCCTAGGCCAATTTGCCCAACCGGGATTTTCTCCAAATAAAGGTGCTGTAAGAAATATTACTAAAAGAATTCTCATCCCATAGAATGAAAATCGTTCCCACATTTCTGTAAAAAATATGATAAATAAGCCTGCAGGATGACCTAAAACCTTATCCTTGAATAAGTTTTCTATATCTGTACTCATAAAGAATATTATTTACCCTCGACAGATTCAACTATTTCATAACCTTCAGTCTCATACACTATGCCTTCTTTATCTTCGACACCATGAGTAAGGGTTTCTAATTGTTTTCTAAATACCATTACGATCAATCCAAACACTACACAAAAAACTGCTATTCCTGTAAAGATTTTAAATTCTCCCTGACTCTCGGCCCACTCTCCTAATAAACCTGCTAATTTATTACCAAAGCCTGTCATTGCAAAATACACTCCCATCATCAATGCAGCATATTTAACTGGAGCTAGCTTGGTTATAAAGGATAAGGCTACCGGTGAAATACAAAGTTCTCCGATCGTATGAAACAAGTATGCTAAAACCAGCCAGTACATTGCCGACGATCCATTAGCGTTAAACTCCATAGAGGCAGCTGTCATAAAAAAGAATCCCGTACCCATTATGATTAATCCAATAATCATTTTAAACAAGGAGCTAGAGACTTTACCTTTCAACTTTCTTTTGGCCCAATATAGTGCTACAGAAGTCCCTAGAAAAATAATAAACATCGCATTTAGAGATTGAAACCAAGAAGCAGGAACTTCCCATCCCATAAACATCCTATCTGTTTTTCCGCTTGCATAAAGATTCATGAGTCCTCCTGCTTGCTCAAATGCTCCCCAAAATACAATCACGAGCAAAAATGAGATCAGAAGTACTATAATTCTGTCTTTTTCAATTTTAGTCAGTGGTTTTTTCATCGCTTCTTTATCTTCAGTTTTTTCAGAAGTTCCCAAAAAACCTCCAACATGAGCAAGATACTTTTGCCCTAAAAGATATTGTATTAATCCTAATGCCATACCTATACCAGCAAGACCAAAACCGTAATGCCATCCATGTACTTCTCCTACATATCCAACGATTAAACTAGATAAAAATGCTCCAAGGTTAATGCCAATATAAAAAATAGTAAATCCTTTATCTCTGCGTATATCCCCTTGCTTATATAATCCACCTACCATGGTAGAAATATTTGGTTTTAGCATACCCACTCCGGCTATAATTAGCCCCAGACCGGTATACCATGCCCACATCTCCTCTATCGCCAAAACACTATGCCCAGCAACTAATAAAATACCACCAATAAGCACTGATTTCTTTTGTCCCAAAAACTTATCTGCGATCCAACCGCCAGGAATAGATGCTACATATACTAACATAGTGTACCAACCGTATAATGCCAATGCTTCTCCAGATGACCATCCTAATCCCGGATTCTCATCCACGGTTTTAGTTGTAAGATACAATACAAAGAGTGCTCTCATACCGTAATAAGAAAACCGCTCCCACATTTCTGTAAAAAATAATATGTATAATCCTACCGGATGCCCAAATAGCTCTCTTTGATGAGCTGCTTTACCTGTATTTGCCATTATGTGTGTTTAATTAATTATAAGTTCTCTTTAATGAAGTTTGTCATCTTATTGTATAAGTGCAAGCGCGTATTCCCACCATAGATACCATGATTTTTATCGGGATAAATCGCCCAGTCAAATTGCTTATTCGCCTGTACCAATGCTTCTACCAACTGCATGGTATTTTGCACATGCACATTATCATCTGCGCTACCATGCACTAAAAGGAATTTTCCTTTCAATCCATCTACAAAGTTGATTGGCGAATTACTATCGTAACCTTTAGCATTCTCTTGAGGGGTTTTTAAATACCGCTCTGTATAAATAGTATCATAAAACCTCCAACTGGTTACCGGAGCAACTGCAATAGCCATTTTAAAAGTATCTGGCGCCTTAAACAAGCAATTGCTTGACATAAAACCACCATAGCTCCATCCCCAAATTCCAATTCGGGAAGCATCAATATGGGGTAATGCACCTAGTTGTTTTGCAGCTGCAATTTGATCTTGGACTTCTAAATTACCGAGATCATTTTGGGTTGCTTTCTTAAATTTAGCTCCTTTAAAACCCGTTCCTTTGCCATCGACACACGCTACAATATAGCCTTGCTGTGCTAACATCATGTACCAATAATCATTTGCGGTATGCCATGTATTCTTCACCGATTGTGATCCCGGACCCGAATATTGATACATTAATAGCGGATATTTCTTTTTTGGATCAAAGTCTTTTGGCTTTATAGTCCACATATTTAATGTTTCGCTGTTAACTTCTATTGTAGAAAACTCTTTTGGTCTTATATCATATTGCTTGAGCTTTACTAGTAGTGCTTTATTGTCTTTAATCTCTCTTATAATTTTTCCTGTAGTATCATCGTTTAATGTAAACTCGTAAGGTGTAGTTGCATTTGAAAAATAATTTATATACACGCTAAAGTCAGCACTAAACTCTGCCTCATTAACTCCTTCTTTAGTGCTTAATCGCTTCTTATCTTTTCCATCTAAAGTGATAGAATAAATATCTCGATTGATAATTCCGTTTTCTACACTTTGATAATATATTCTCTTATTCTTTTTATCATAACCATAATAATCGGTTACTTCCCAATTTCCTTTGGTAACTTGGTTTATTAATGTTCCGGTTTCTGCATAATGGTAGATATGATTGTATCCATCTTTTTCACTTGTCCAGATAAAGCTGTTATCTTCTAAAAACGTAAGATTATCTGTAATATCAATATAGGCATCATCTTTTTCATTAAGCACGATCTTTGGTGTTTTGGTTTTAGCATCTACAAAAATTAAATCCAGATTATTTTGATGTCTGTTCATTACTTGTACACTCAAAATATCTGGATTTGCCGTCCATTTAATTCTAGGAATATAAAAATCTTTGTATGCTCCCAGCTTGATCTGATCTGATGTCATAGCAGTAATATCTGCGACAAATAGGGAGACTTTTGCATTTTTTTCTCCAGCCTTGGGATATTTAAAAACCTCCTGTTGTTGATATAAATCATTACCATACACATCCATCGAAAATTCTGGCACTTCTTTTTCATCGAATCGTAAAAAAGCGATCTTATTACTATCTGCACTCCAATCAAAAGCGGTAACAACAGCAAACTCTTCTTCATAGACCCAATCTGTGATTCCATTTATGATTTCATTTTTTTTCCCATCATCTGTTAGCTGAATTTCCTGACCGGTTACAAAGTTCAACATATAAATATTATTATCCAGAACATAGGCAATCTTGTTACCATCTGGTGATAGCACAGGGGATTGTATTTTTTTCTCACTTACTTTAAAGACACCATTAGAGGCAACATCGTAGATATGATAAATTCCTTTTGAAGAACGTCTGTATATTTGCTCTAATTCGCTAGACAGTAGAATTCGGTTTTCGTCTTTGCTAAAAGTATATCCCTGAAAGGATGCCAAACCTTCTATAGCAGAAGAACTTAGTAGTGTTTTGGATTTCTCTCCTGTTTCATAATTATAAATTTCGATATTAGTCGCACCAGACGCCTGATCCTTCTCTAAAACCGAATATTGGATTCCATTTTGCATCCCATGCAGTGATTGCAAACTTTCTGTTCTAAAAGCTCCTCCCCATATCTCATCTAATGTAAAATTTTTGTTTTGAGCAGTGGTTATAAACCCAATAAACAATACACATCCAAAAAACAATTTTGTAATCTTCATATCATATTTTAAAAATCGTTAGCGCCAAGAATACTAAAAAATCCGTGAAAAATACAACAATTGATGTTAAATACAATAAAAACACCGGGTGGAAAGTAATATTTTTTGACAAATCATTAATTCAATTTTAAATTATTGATATGCATAGATGATTTGGCAGCACGTTTTGAACTCCTTAAGTATATTTTTGATGTGGGTATCACGAAACAGAATAGTATATTTGAACGCATTTATAATTTATAGACAAAATGGCACCAGTAGTTTCTGGGTTTTCTAAACTCTCTAAGGTAGATAAAATTAAATGGTTGGCAGAACATCATTTTAGTAATGATCAGAACGCAACCGATACTCTTGTAACCTATTGGAATTCTGATGATAGTTTGCAACAACTGCACGATGAATTTACAGAAAACACTATTTCTAATTATTACCTTCCTTTCTCGGTTGCTCCAAATTTTCTTATTAACGATACGCGCTACACATTACCAATGACTATCGAAGAAAGTTCTGTAGTAGCAGCAGCCAGTAAAGCTGCCAAATTTTGGCAGAATCGTGGTGGTTTTAAGGCAGAAGTGTTATCGACCACAAAAGTAGGTCAGGTACATTTCAGTTTTGAAGGGAACTCCGAAAAGCTTAGGCAGTTTTTCAAAGAAGTCAAACCCAAATTATATGATGCGGTCTCCAACATCACTAAAAATATGGAAAAACGAGGTGGTGGAGTTCGGGAAATAGAACTTCGCGATAAAACCTCAACTATTGATAAGTATTACCAATTGCATTGTACTTTTGAGACCGCAGATGCAATGGGCGCCAATTTCATCAACTCATGTTTAGAACAATTTGCAAAAACATTGTCATCTGAGGCCAAAGCATACGATGGCTTTTCTAAAACTGAGAAAGATATTGAGATTATCATGAGTATTCTCTCTAATTATGTGCCTCAATGCCTTGTTAAAGCTTCAGTTTCGTGTCCCGTAAATGAGCTGCCCGATACCGATCAACTCTCGTCGCAAGATTATGCAGAAAAATTTGTAAGAGCAGTTCATATTGCAGAAGTAGAACCTTATCGCGCAGTTACACACAATAAAGGCATCATGAACGGTATTGACGCAGTAGTTTTGGCGACCGGAAATGATTTTAGAGCCATCGAAGCTGGTGCTCATGCCTATGCTGCAAAAGACGGAAAGTATAAGAGTCTTACTCATGCAGAGATCAAAGAGGATCAATTTATCTTTTCTATTGAAATTCCTTTGGCTTTAGGCACCGTTGGAGGGCTGACTACACTACATCCTTTGGTAAAACTAGCCTTGCAACTTCTGGGAAGACCTAATGCAAAAACATTAATGAAAATTACTGCCGTAGCTGGGCTGGCTCAAAATTTTGCAGCAATCAATTCATTGATCACCACAGGAATTCAACAAGGCCATATGAAGATGCACCTGATGAACATTCTTAATCAATGTAATGCCACTGATCAAGAAAAAGAGCAACTCGTTGAATATTTTACAACAAATATCGTTACTCATAGTGAAGTAGTTACACAAATTGAAAACTTGAGAAACTAGATATTTTTTGTTGATAAAACGCTAAGGTGTCTTATCAAAGAATTATAGAAACCTCATTTCAGCAAAAAAACATTCTAACGATGAAAAAATCTTTCTACAGTCATGGCAAATTATTACTCACTGCAGAATATTTGGTCCTTGATAGTATTGAAGCTTTAGCGCTACCTACCAAAAAAGGACAATGGCTACATATAGAAGAAAACGATTCTAACCAAATTACCTGGAAAAGTATAGATGTAGAAGGCAATTGCTGGTTTGAGACACAGCTTATAGTAACCAATGACATCGTTCACACAGCGGAAAATAATGATGAAGAAAACAACATAACTGATACGTTGATTAACATTCTTAATGCGGCAAAACTACTTAATCCTAACTTTCTCTCTTCAGAAAAAGGATATACGGTAGAAGCTAGACTAGAGTTTGATCGGCAATGGGGGCTCGGATCTTCTTCTACATTGATTAACAATATTGCACAGTGGGCAAAAGTAGACGCTTTTACAGTATTAGATACTAGTTTTGGAGGTAGCGGATACGATATTGCATGTGCTCAACATGATTTACCCATACTATACAACAGAAATGAAAGTAAACCCACAATAAAAAAGGTACTTTTTGATCCACCATTTAAGAACCATCTATATTTTATATATCTCAATCAAAAACAAGATAGCGCAGCATCAATAAAGCATTATCAATCGCTACCTTTAAAAGATTTTGACAAAGCAGCAATAGCTGTAACTGAAATCACAAATAAAATACTAGCTTGTAATTCGCTAGGAGAGTTTGAAACCCTAATAAACCAACATGAAGAAATTATTTCAAAAATCATTAAAACTCCTACGGTACAATCAAAATTGTTTTCAGACTATGGTAGAAGCATAAAAAGCTTAGGAGGCTGGGGTGGGGATTTTATTTTGGTTACAGGAACTTCTTCTGAAATGGACTACTTTAAAAATAAAGGGTATTCGACTATCATTCCTTACAGCCAAATGGTATTGTAAATTACTTCATTTTTCTTAAAATATATAGAATAATTTGTTATATAAAATTTGTTTCTTTTAACAAGTCTAACAAATAAAAAAATGTATTTTTACGTTAGCACTTAACACAAATTTCACATATCATTAGGAAAATTATTCTATTATTAACATGTAACTATTTATAGCTAATTTGGGAAGTTATGCTATTTTTTGAGAATAGTTAAACATGATAATGTTATAATTATGATTGTTGAAAATAAAAAAAGTTAGTATGATAATCCGGGTTGCAGGTTTTATGTTACGTTTGTTTCTAGGAGTAGTGACTTTTGTTGGAGGAATCTTTGTGATTCTATATGCCGTACTGTGGGATTTTTTTAGAGAGAAAATTCTTCGCAAAAAACCTGTTGAAAATCCATGCTTTGAAAAAGTAAATACTACTGACGACATCCCTAAACCCGAACCCATTACAGCTCCCAAAAAACAATAATATTAAAGATACAACGACATACTAGGATCTTCGCAAAAACCCCCATCGGGATTTTGGTTTTGCAGCTCCATATGCATATCCATAATAATTTTTAGCACGTATCTTAACATCGTTGAGTAAAATTGTCATGTTTGTAAAACGTTTATCTTTATATAAATTTTCGGCTACCGATAAAAGTCGCTTATCTGAAAAACCAGATCTTACTACGTATATACATAAATCAACATGCGCATTGAGCAGTAGAGCATCTGCTACTATACTTACAGGCGGGGTATCAATAATGATGTAATTATATTGTTCTTTTAATTTGACAATTAATTTTTGAAATCGCTTACTTTTTAATATTTCGATTGGATTGGGTGGTATTACCCCAGCGTGGATGATATCAAGATTGGGTACATGATCCAAATTGATGATTATATCCTCTAATGCCAATTCTTTATCTCGGATATAATTTGTTACTCCTTTAGACTCCTGTATATTGAGGTATTCCAGAATTTTAGGAGATCTAAGATCTAAGCCAAGCAATGCAACTTTTTTATCGGGATCGGCTAGAGTGATTCCTAAATTTGTAGAGATAAATGTTTTGCCTTCACCCGTTACAGATGAGGTTACTAGAATAGTTTTGGTTTTTTCTTCACTATCAGACAACAGGAACTTAAAATTACTTTCAAAAATTCTAAATGCCTCGGCAACTACAGAGCGATTATCTGGCGAAATAATAAAGTTATTTTTTGTATCGGTGCTTGGGATTTCTGCTACGATAGGTATATCAAGATTCTTCTGAATTTCATTTTTATCTTTTACTTTTACATCTAAAAGATCTATAAAGAATATAAGTATCATGGGTATCAAAAATGCCCCAAGAAGTACAGCCAAAAAAATAATTCTTTTTTTAGGTTTGACAGGTGATTTAGAATTATATGCTTTTTCAATGGTTTTTGCATTGGCTACGGTTGCTGCAAGTGATATTGCAGTTTCTTCTCTTTTTTGTAGTAAATAAAGGTATAGTGTCTCTTTTATTTCCTGCTGCCTTACTATATCCCTTAATTCTCTTTCTTTTTTGGGTAACGAAGATATTTTTGCATTAATCACATCATCTTGTCGTTGCAACTGCTTGCGTTTGATAATCAGTGCTCTTTTTTGATTATTTAAACTCTTTTTCAGACTTAATTTGAGGCTTTGTATCTTTTCATTTAAGGCAATCACAATGGGATTATTTGCCGTAGTACCTTGTAGCACCTCATCTCTTTTCAGAGATATTGTGTTGTATTGTGTTATCATAGTTACAATGGCATCTTCAGCAAACCCAAGATTAACAGGCAATAGGCCATCTTTATTCTCTTTAAGATAGTCATTCATAAAATTGACTAAACCCAATTGTGTATTCGTCTCTAATACTTCTTTTTTATTTTCTGAAGCATTTTCTAAAAACAACTCAGTTTCTGAGGTAACATTGGTGAGGTTATTCGACGTTTTAAACGTTTCAACTCCTTGTTCAATATCTGATAATTCATTATTAATGATGATCAGCCTTTCTTTTATAAAGTTTGCCGTATTCTCATACACAAGGTTTTTATCTCGGGTTGCATCTATATTATATTCTTCTACTAATCCATTAAGAATATCTTTAGCTTTTTCGGGAGTGGTGGTATTTAGCTTTAGAGAAATCACATTAGCATCTTTGTTGACCAAGCCAATACTAATCTTTGATTTATAGTCTTCTACCACGTCCATTATTGGCTGAATGGATATGTAAATTTCATTTTCTAAAAAAGAATCTAAATACACTAGGTTTGGTCTAACTATAATATCTCCAACTCTGGTAGAAATGACCTGATCAAAAAAACCTTTCTCTTTAAAATCATACGCTTCTTCTTGTATCGTAAATTCTTTTGCAGAATTAATTGTAATGCTAAAATCGGCAGATAAGTTTCCTGCTAATGAGTCGTTAACAAAACTCACCTTGATTGGCGTGTTTTTATAGAGTTCTACAACTCGTTTAGAGTACTTTGCTTTTGCAAAGTACTGATGATTTAAGTGTAGTTTTTTGATAACATTCTTGAAAAGAGGCCTGGATTTTAGAATTTCTATTTCGTTTTCTACTTCTTTATTGTTAGATTCTACTATACTTAGATCTTCAAAAGCAGATAGCTCTGATAACATTCCTGCTTTCTCTCCCTTAATAAGTATAGTAGACGTTACTTTATATTCAATAGGCGTATATTTTAAATATATAGATGCAGCAATAACACATAATATAATTGACAGTACAAATAGTTTCCAATATCCGACATACTTATGTATTTGATCTTTTAGAGGAATATTACTACGGTCTTGTTGATATTGGTAATCCATGTATTATCTGCTATTAATTAAATTTTTTGACTATCGGGTTAACAAAATTACCAAAGACACTATTACCGATGCCACAGATACCCATATTGGAGTATTTCTATTGTAAGACGATGATTTTATCTGTGCATTATTAGGGGTAACATATATCGCATCATTTTGTTTCAAATAAAAAACAGGAGAATTAAAAATTTGATCCGAAGTAAGATCTACACGGTAGTATTTATGTTTACCCTCTTGTTCTCGTATCACTAAAACACTTTTTCGTTCACCAGTTATAGTAAGATCCCCTGCCAGACCTAGCGCTTCAATAATGCTTATCCGCTCATTGGGAATGGTAAATGTGCCGGGATTATTTACTTCTCCCAATACGGTAACCCTAAAATTTATCAATTCTATATGAACAATAGGTTCCTTAATGAAGAACGATAACTTCTCTTTCAAGACTTGAGTTGCCTCTATTAGTGATAATCCAGATATTTTAACCCTTCCTAATACTGGAAAATCAATAGTTCCATCTTTGCGAACTAAATAAGCTAGCTGTTTTTGTTGCCCAACTACACTCCCCGGAACAGCATTAAAAGAAACTGCAGGCAGATTAAACGGTTCTAAGCCTTGCATATCTGACGAGGAAATAGTAATCGCCAATAAATCGTCTGCCTGAAAATATGTTTGATACGTAATGCCGATTTCCTTTTCATACGCATCTTGTATGTCTTGAAAATACACTACATCTTTTCTAGAAGCACAAGAAGTAAGTAGAACTGCTAAATATAAGATAAAAAGATTCTTTACTAGTTTTATTATCATTGCATAAATTTATACCATACTCCTTCTAGCAGCTTCTTTTGCCACGTAGAAGGATGTTTTTCATGATTTTAATAAGGTAATCAATGTCAGTTTTAAGAGGAGCCTTCTCGTATGCTTCAAGATATTTGATTTCTGAAGCTACAATTTCGTCTAGTGTTTTTGGCATATCTGCGTAAAAAGGAGGAAGTAACCCTGGTTTTACCTTAATTCTTTTTTCCTGAAGTTCTTTGGGGTATAAACCAAAATAGTGATTGCTCAATGGGCGAACTCCTATGAGTTTCATTTCATTCTTAATTAGATTGATAACCATAGGCAACTCATCGATCCAATATTTTCTCATTATTTTCCCTTCATGCGATATTCTGAAATCATTTTTGATTTTACCTCCCTCTTTCAATTTATTTTTTTCGAATACATACTGCTGCAGGTATTCTGAAAAAGGGTACATCGTTCTAAATTTATATACACTAATAACCTTTCTGTTTTCGCCTAATCTTTTTAATCTTATCAGTGGACCGTATGAAGGATCTTCATCAAATACAGGTTCTTTTATTTTTCTAGCGACAAAATACAACAGATTATTTACAGTATTTTCTTCTAAAATTTCAAAACCGCATGAATATAAGCGCCCAAAAGTCTCTGCCTTAGTTAATACTCTTCCTTTTCCTTTGGTAATATGAAAATATAATTTTTTGGTTAACTTTAATTTCGGAATGATCCTGGTAAGAAAAACATCGCCCAAATAATACATATAGTTAAAAGGCTTTGGTAGTTTTTTTAGTATTCTATTTTTACGAACTGCATAAGTTTCGACATGGCTTATAAAAACACCTCCGTCTAGTAATTTGGCATTAACAGATTCAAAATACTTATTAATTCTCCTAAAATCGTTAACTCTTTTGAGATTAATGATTTCTCTGTAACTATGCCCCTCTAATGTATTGATGTTAAAATGTGTATTGGTCGCCGTTATAAATACATCTTCTTTAAATGTAAATTGAGTGTTGGTATTAATAAAGTCAAAAGCTTCACCTCCAACTTCGTTAATAATCAAACTCTTTATATCTTCTTCCCAATCCAAATCTGTAGCGGTGGGATTTTTCTTAAAATCCACAGAATTTAACAAATTTTCAATTCGTTTTTCTACGGATGCAGCTAATTTGGTGGTCATTTTATGTAAGCCTGGGTTAAGTGAACATTTATAAGAGTTGAGTGGGACAAACTAACTTTTAATCAACTTTATTATACTTAATTTTAACAAATCTAGTATAGCTAATTCTCAACGGATTTGCCACGAATTTAGTATCCAAAAGTCCAATATATAACAGTACATTAACTAATTTTTAAGATTATTCTTAAAATTAAAAATTGTTTTATAGCATTTATACACTATTAATCATGAAGTTTAATTCTTTTTATTCTGAACAAAAAAATACTTTTTTACTATATTTTTCACATTTTGCAGGATAAGTTCTTTCGTCCACAAGACTTTATTATCACTCCATCGTTGCGGATGAAACGTAAACATTATTTTATCTGGAAGCTTATCGACTTCTTTTATAATATCGTTTGTCGTATGAAATGTTTTGGTAAGAGAGGTCTCTACCCGATCTCTAACACTTACTTTATGACCATCCCACCGTCGACCCGTATCTGTGAGATAAAAAACTTGCTCAAAATCAACATCAAAATAAGGTTCTGCAATGATATCAAAGTCTTTGTAATCATATTCATTCCAAAGGTCTTTAGAATCGTATTGAGACATAGGGCTGCCATGCATGCATATTGTAGTTACAGGCGCCAATTTTCGCAATGCATCTAGATTGGTTTTAAAATCATTGATTCCGTCTTCGAGATTCCCACCACAGGTAGTTAAGCATTCATAATGATAACCAATTTCGTGCCCGAGGGCTGCAATTTCTTTGATTACTTCTACATCCCAACTCTCTGGTACTGCTCTAAAATAATATGTACCTTTTACATTATGATCTGCCTGAATTTTCGCAAAAGCAAGAGAATTATACGGTAAAAGATCTACATCATGCCTTAATATTATTGATTTTCTTCCAGGAATTCTCATGAATTCTTCAAAAGTCTGAAAGCTATACTCTTGATCAATCAGCGATCTAAGCAACTCGGCATATTTCTGTACGGTAAAATCCATTATTTAAAATTAAGGTGATAATTTGGATCCTTTTTTATTTTGTTTTTACTCTCTGGAAAGTTTTCTATAAACCACACTATAAATGCTGTAACATCAATTTTATCATTCAAAAGTTTATTTTTTTTCATCTTAAAAACATCTTTTAGGTTAGGGATACTTATCAGTTCTTTGATCTTCTCAATAACTCCGTCCCCATTTTGAAAATTAAACAACAAACCATAATCTTCTTGTTCAGTAATTGTACCTGCCATAATACTATTAATATATAGTGCCGGGGTTCCTAAAACAGCACACTCTGAAGCCATCGTAGCACCCTCTCCTATAAATAATTGCGCAAAAGCTAGCGCATTGTGCATTTCTTCTGGTGGGATTTTGATTTGATATGCTTTAAATTCTTCTGACAACAAGCCTTCTGAGGAGATAAACACCTTATACTTTTTTTCTAACAGGCTAATTATTTCTCTTTTTTGATCAATTGTCAATCCTGATTGATTAATATCATGGCTGGCATTCCATGATACAAATCGCAAAATGACATACGGTGTTTCTTGCTCTATGTTTAGGATTTCGAAAATTTTAGTATCAGGCATAAAGTGATTTGGATGCAGATAAGCTAACTCGTGATATCCCGAATATCGAATTTGTTTATCTCCAAGGTCTTTATGAAATGCTGTAGAGGTCAGTACACTTTGTGTACAAGGCAAATACAACTTTACTTGTTCCATATTACCTGTATCTTCCATAGAGATATGAGGTTTTCTTAACAGCGCGGCTGCATGGGCTGCATACGGTGACCCATGGCTTAGAAAAAGATCGGGCTTAAATTTAATCCCCTGAATCGTTTCAAGAATATCAAATTTTAAGAGCCCAAATAATTTACCAATCGTCGTATTATATTTTTTACCAAAAGACACATATGTAAACCCTTCTGCTTTTAGTAATTCTATTTCAAATTCTTTTTGCCTGCATGTAAACAAAAACACATGCCCTTTTTGCTGCATTTCTTTAGCTACATTTTTAAACAGATGTACATGCCCGGGATGACCGATATCGATAAGAATTCTCATTTTTTTCCTTTTAAAAATTTAACGGCTGTTTTTCCTATTTCATATAGAAATGGTTGAGCCACATATAGAAACCGCCCGTGCTCAACAAGATCTCCTCCAAATTTTGATTTAAACTCCCGCACACCATAATCCTGATCAGGTTTTCCTGCTCCCATAAAATCAAATCGCGAAATGTTATGTTTACTGGCATACTCCATAGCCGCCCATGTAGCCATTATACTTGGATACATATTCTTATACGTTCCATCTTTACCACATACGAACCATTCGTAGATTACTTTATCTTTGAATATAGGGCAAACGATGCCACCAATAATCTCTTCTTTATATAAAATAAGAAAGAATTTAGCCGTTTTATTTTTCCACATTGTGATAAAAAAATTGATATCTGGCAATGGTGTTTTCACTTTCACTTTATACAAGTCTTCAAGGATTGTATAATATTCTTTTACTTGTTTTAGCGTTTGTGGCTCAATAATTTCTGCTCCCATTTTGAGGCTTTTTTTTATTTGCCTTCGCTTACTACTACTCATACGTTTAAGCATTTGTGATTGATCAGCACAATCCAAATGAAAATTGAGGTGTGGCATATAATTAAATCCTACTTTCTCAAACAAATATGAGTAATTGCTGTAGTCATTAAGGTTTCTAATTTCGAAATAAATCGCCTTCTTCTTTAGCGTTGCTATAACTGATTCTAAGACTGTAAGTACCTCCTCTTCATGTGCATCTCCTGAAAAAATTGGTCCTCCATATACAATCGCTCTTCGCGTAAGTGCCGCGGTAAGCCCGTTTTCTTTTTGAATGATTCCACATAGCAATACTTTTATTTCTTCATCTTCTTCTAAAGCAAATATGAACGTTTCTATTCCTACTGCTTTAAAAAAATCAAATGCTTTTTTTGTCTGAAAAAAATTAGCCGTATTGTTTTTAAGTAACCTTTCCCATTGATCGTTTGATATTTGATCAACATCTTTATGTATTATTTTAGCGTTAATCATGCTGTAGTGGTTTTATAAACTTCAATTAATTTGTGTGCTATTGTAGTACTATCTAAATATGTGATATGTGACCTACCCTTTGTTTTATGATGTATAGCCATTGCTTGTTTAATTTTTTCTGAAATTTCATTAGCATCAAAATCAGTTACGAAGCATCCTTTGGTTTCAGAAATTACTTTTCGTATGTCTCCCACATCTACCGCCACTATCTTACAATTACAAGCCATTGCTTCTTTGATCACATTGGGAGATCCTTCCCAAAGGCTAGTTAGTAAAACTACTTCTGAAGCATTAAAATAATAACGCATTTTCTCATTTGGTATGTCTACTAATTCTTGCAATTCAAAAAGATCATTGTCTAATAAATCAAAAGCTGCTTTTGCAAGCTTAAAATTCTTCTCATGGCGGTTAGAGTTGGCTGCAAAAAGAATATGTTTTTTATTGGGATTCCAACCCGTTATGGCCAGAGATTCTGATCTCTCAATAGGTTTAAACGTATCAAAATCTACTCCGTTAGGAACAACATATGCTTTACGTATCGCAGCATCTTCTTTCATATCGTGCGATTTTACAATGATTGCTTTCCAAAATAGTGTATTAAATACTTTAATGATATATTTTAACACCACTGAAGCCTTAATATCACTCCCCATCAACGATACCACCAATGGTTTTGCTCCTGCCAGTGAGGCGACCATACCACTAAGCGAATAGTGTGCATGAACAATATCAAATTGGTTTTTTTTAAGAAATTTTTTTAATCTAAAAATATTGCGAAAATACCCCTTGATTCCTTTTCCTTTTATCGTGAAAAAAGTAACCTCGTGCCCCAACTTACGTATAGATGCTCCTTGATTTTTGGTGAGAGAAGATATACCATTTTTAGAATTACCACTACTTACAAATAGAATGTTCATATGCTACTACGCATTCAAAAAATTTATAATACTATCTACGTAAACCTTTTCAATCTCTAATTGTTCCTCAATGAATGTCCAAGCATCGTTTTTCTTTGTAAAATATCCCTTAGAATAAGGAATTCCTGCGGTTCCAAAGTACAATGATTGAAATTCTAAAACATAAAACTGTGTACCATCATACGCAAAATCCAAGGATGCATGAGGTACGTCTAATTTTTTAAGAATATCAAAGGCCAGATCTAGCATCCCTTCTGGCACATCTGCATCAAGATCATACAGGTAATTATCATATCCGCCTCCACTTGCTTTAATACCTCTTCCTTTCATGATAGGACGCTTCATGACATATAGTTTTTCTCCAAATAGGTATATCTTCCAGTCGTTTTTTAGATTTGTAATAAAATCCTGAACAATAAATTTATCCCTGTAGATCGATTCTCTGATGTATCCTTCGTGCTTTATTGCTCTTCCGTAATCTTTAAGATCTTCGATATAATTACGTTTTTTACTGAACGATTTTACTTTGCTGTATAATTCTTCTTTATTTTTCACCAAAGCCACTCCACGACCTGAAGCTCCTTCTGCTTCTTTAAAAACACAAGGAAAGGTAAGGGTTTCAATCCTCATTTTCAGGTCTGCCAATGATCCAAAAACGTTTGATTTTAGATATGATGTTATATCAAACACCTCCCGCATCAACTCCATAAACACTTTATTATTATTTGCTCGTAGGTGTTTGTATGCAGGAATTGTTTTTGCACCTTTAAGTTCTAACGCAAATACTACATCTTCTATGTAAGATTTATAGCGATACCCGATATCCTCTGATGATGTATATAATATTGGTGTGTTTTGGTACTCAGAATTCTGTAAATTCACCTCATTGAAATACTGAAACTCGACTTCATAACCATCTTGCTTAAAATAATATGATAGTTTTTCTTTATCCATCCCACTTCGATATGGAGTATCAAAATGTTTGGATCCAAATTTTTTCTTATAATCGGTTAATACGATAATCTTATTCATGATATATTAGGTTTTGAGTATTACTCTGAGCGTTATTTTGTAGCACCAATGCGATAGACAAGCCCATAAGCAATGTGTCTCGTTCTTTTTCTGGTGTATAAGGAGATAAATCATCAAGTATCTTGTTGAGTTTTGAAACGTCAAAATATATTGTTTCGTTTAAAAGCGTTTTAATATGTTCTTTATGAGTTATTATTCCTGAAATAATCCCAAGGTTATCAAGGTTTGGAGTACCTACTTTTCTTTTGAAACGTTTTAAAATAAAAGGGATAATAATTTTGTATAAGAAGATAGATTCTCTCAGATCTTTTGGACGATATCCCTTCCCGGTTTTTTGATGATAAATGACAGTATTTGTTTTTTTGATGATATCGGTATAGATATACTGTCCTTTCATACGTTTGAGTGGGTTTTTGGTTAGAAACTCATTGTTTGCTCCAGCATATTGTGTTGTGAGTAGCTCTTTAATAAAATTATAATCCAAGAAAGGGGTACGCACATTGATATGTTGCATTTGCATGCTGATCCATTGCCCAAAAAATTTTCTAAAAATCTCCTCGAATACAAAAATGTAGAATTGTTGATTAGGCGTTAACTCGTCGGGTAGCGAATTTTTATAGGCAATTAATTCTTCTGTTAGCTCCTCTAATTCTTGAGTAAATTCTTCTTTACGTAGTATGTTTAAGGCTTCTGCATTTTTTATTTTATTTCGTACTTCTTCAGCAGTAACACCCATAAAAATATCAACCAGAGATTGAGAAGTAACTGCACCCGTAAGGTGTAATGCTCTAAAAAGTTCGCTCCCAACTACTCCCGAAATCAAGTACGACGAGTTATTGGCAATTTCCTTTGTACTATATAAAAAGTGAGCATAAATAAACCCGTTACCTCCTGGAGCATTTTTTGTATACTCTAGTGCGTTATCAAAATATGCCTTATCTGTATACGCATCTTTACCCAAATCAAAATATTGGTATGGTATGCCAAGATCTGCAGCGTTAGCTTTGGGGATAGCTACATCATCATTGCCTGGTTTTCCAAAAGAAAATGTTTTAAAGTCTTTGTTATGGTAAGCTGCACAACTTACTAATGTTCTTCCATCAAAACCACTAGTAAAGGCAATATCAAAAGGGTCATCAGGGAAATAATGCTTTGAAGTTTCTATAAACAGATCACTTAAGCGATCGGCAACCCTTGATCCATAAGTAGGATGTTGAGCAAATAATGATGTCGTCTCAAAATGCTTCTTGACCTCAACTTTATCTTTATGTAGTACGAAAAAAGAGTGACAAGGCACTAAAAGAATATCCTGATACAATGTCCTATTGAAAAAGCCGTAGTTAAACAACAATATTTCGAGAATAAACTTTTTATCGATCAAAAATTCTTGTTGTGCTTGTGCTCTTATATACGCAATAGAAGATGAAATAAATGTATAATCTGAGGTAAAGTATATGGGTAACACATTAAGAAAGCTAGAAAATAGGCTAATCTCTTCTTTATCTACCACGATAGCATAAAAATTACCTCTAAGTTTAGGAATATCTTGACAAGGCGTACTGAAAAGTGTTTTACTATCACCGATATAATCCCCTACGATAATGATACTAATTCCATCTTGATTGTATTGATGGTAATTATCACCTTGTATTGTAAGTATATAATTACTGGTAAGCTTTAGTTGAAATTTACCCGATACTGGTGTATTTGATTTTGATAGTATAAAGTGATTCATCATTTATAAAAGTCCGCGATTAGAAAGTTTAAATAAATTCCACATAAGTATAGCCACAAAGATGAAAAACAGGTAGATCCTCCAATGGGCAATTTTTTTTGGATACGTTGTCACTATACCATCCCCCATAAAGACGAGTAAAAAAGGCAATGCCAAGATCTGAAACCGATCCTGAAAAGATACTCCCGACAAAATGAGCACCAGAATATATCCAATAGCAAAACTCAACACAAAAATGCTCCCTTTTTTGCGATGTTTTAGTATCCTATACAATCCGAAGAAGACAAAAAAGTACATGAAATTGCGAATAATCTCTTTATGAAAATGTGCAAAAATACCGAGTTGCACTTCTTCAAAGTCTAATAACGAAGGAAATGGGGTTACAATAGCTCCTGCTACTAATAAAGGTGCAACTATGGCTTGTGTGTAAGAAATTCCTCTGGATTGTGCAGCATAAGTAATTTCATTTTCAAATTGATTCTGGCTTGCAGCAATAATCGTATCTATATTTTCTTTCATCCCTAATTGACTAATAACCAAATAACTTGAGTAGATTAACACTACAGAAAACCCAATAGAGAGTATACGATAATTCTTTTTTCTTGTTTTTAAAAATACGACCTGTAGCAAAATACAGATAAGCAACAATGGAGCAATAAACGTTCTAAAATATAATGTGATTACTATTTGCAATACTATAAGTATCAGGATAAATGGCCTAAGTATCGAAGTATGTATAAGTTTTGCAAGGAGATACGCTATATTTACAAGAATAAAGATCAGTAATGTTTCTTTTAATACCATAGCGCCAAACCATAAAAATGGGGGCATTAGCATCATAAGAATACCTACTACTCTTGCTCTTTTTTCATCATATATGTACTGGGTTATTTTGTATAATCGCAATACCGTAAAACTTCCTATGAGTACATTACATAATTTTATAACTAATGGATACGGTCCAAAAAGGTAGTATAATATCCCGATTACAATAGAAAAGCCATAGTCTGACTCACTCTTCCAAAACCCTGACAATGTTTTAAACACGGCATCTCCTTTTTCAAGAGCTTCGGCTACCAGTAGACCAGACGCATGATAATTGACTGAGTCAATCGCCCCTATCTCAAATGGTAGACTTTCTGGATCAAAAGACATCGTAAGGGCATATAATGCAACTACAGCAACACTTCTATACAGTATACTGTGTAAAAAGAGTTTTCTCTCAAAAGCTTCGGTATCCTCCCAATATGTAGTGTAATACCATAGTGCAATAAAAAACCAGAAAATCACACCTAATCCTCCAAGCAAAATTAATGGTGGCATTGTGTATTCAGGATATAAAATAATGTGTGTGATCATCACAAACAAAGCAAATAGTATAGCTATTCCCGAATATGACTTTGTCCAGATCATTGAGATATACTTTGGTGTACTTTTAGAGTATGATACATTCTATTTTCTTTTCAGTTTAGATCGAATACTATTTTTGATCTCTTCAAATTCGTTGAGCTTAAAGATGTGGGAACAAAACAAGTATCCCAAACCACTTGTTACCAAACCTCCGCACAGTTGTATGAACTGCTGATCGACAAAACTCCATAAAACATAACTCGATAGCGTGACTACAACACTTATTAAGGCATATGGCAACATATCTATAACCTGTTTTAATCCAGAATATTTTATAAACTTGCCACTGTAATATGCATAGGTAAAAAAACCGACACAAGAAACGCAAACATAGCCGATGGCTATGCTTGTCATTCCAAAACTATATGTTGCTCCCAAAGTAATAACGATAAGGATATTATTAATGATCTCTAGTTTTAGAAAAAGGTCAGATCTTCCTTTGGCATTAATAAAATTAGCATTAATGGCATTAATAGGAAAAAAGATCACCCCAACCGATAATATTTGCAATAGAATTACTGTTGGCAACCACTTTTCTGTTAGCAATACTAAAACCAAAGGATAAGCAAACACTATCAATGCGGTAATCATAGGAAAAATCAGAAATGCTGTGAGTTTGACACTCTTTTTCATTACTTTCTTTACACGCACATCATCCTCTATAACATCTACCAAAACAGGAAAGGTTACGTTTTGCATTACAGTTGTCACCAAGGTTGCCGGTATCTGCTTAAATAAAGTTGCCCTCGTATAATATCCTAACGCTTCAGATGTGTACACTTTTCCAATTATGACAAGATATATATTTTGAAATGCGGCATATAAAAAAGTAGAGAGTAAGATTTTTGAACCAAAATCAAAAAGTTTCTTCAAGGCGTGTACACTAAAAATCAGTGATGGTTTCCAATCGCTTAATATCCAAAACAACAGTGAAGTCATTATATTTCTTGATAAATATTGTATGACCAGAGACCACACCCCTAATCCAGATACAGCACATCCAATACCAATCAAAGCACCAGTAAGGCCCGCGACAATATTAGTAATAGCCTGAATTTTAAAATTGATTTTTTTAATTAGTATCGTACGCTGTATAATAGCTGCAGAAGAGATAATCACATTTAACCCCACTACTTTTACCAGATCAACCAACAGAGGTTGTTCATAAAAATCCGCAATTAACGGAGCTATGAAAAAAAGAACTCCATAAACAACAAGACTAATAAAAAAATTAAAAATAAAAGTCGTAGAATAATCAACCTGATTTGCATGCTTTTTTTGGATTAATGCTCTGCTAAATCCCCCTTCTACAATAGCCTGCGAAATTGTTATAAAAATAGTGATCATACCTATCAACCCGTAATCTTCGGGTAATAGTAACCTTGCCAATATAATCCCAAACACAAATTGGATCAGCATAGTAGAGGATTTATCTATACCACTCCAAAGAACCCCACTAGTAGCTTTCTTTTTTAAACTACTCACGATCTGTAACGTATTATTATCTTCAAATTTTTATGTATATATTTCAAATAGTAAGCATTAATGGGAGTAAAAGGAGTATCAGTTGATTGCACTGATCATCATTCACATATTTTGCACTATTTGGCTCATTATCGTCTTCTTCTTTTATGAAAGAATAAAACTAAAATTGCATAACGATTGTTTTTGATTGATATTTTACAAAAGGCAAGCTTTTAGAGTTGACCAGACTTTATAATTGCCCGAAGATCATTTAATTTAAACAAGTCATAAATAATCGTTAAAAGTAAAAATATAGAAAATCATTACTTAAATTTATAGCTCTTATATACCCTTTTGTATAAAAAACGGTTCGGATATGCGATAAAACTACACAGAACTAAATTTAATTTTTAATATCCTTATCAACTATGAAAAATTTATGTAAGAAACCGGTTATACTGGCCGTATTCGCTATGATGGTATTCGTGTTTTTCTCTTGTGAAAATGAATCACCAGAAGAAATATCACCAGAATCCTTAGCGCAAGAACAGTTTGAATCTGTGAAACAAGATCTTCTCACAGAGTTTCCCGAATCAAAGCTAATTAGCCTTGAAGAATTAAAAAAAATGATGGCATCCAAAGCACCGAGTGAAAACTTATTCGCGAGCATGAAATCAACTGGAACTTCTTCTGATCCACAGATTGCTACGATGAAAAATGATGAGATGAGCAGGTATTATTTTTATGGCAACACTCTAGAAGGTCCTCTTGAAGGCACAAATCTTAATGGAGAATTAGATGTAGCTGTTGTCGTATATCAAGATCGGTTTAAATTTTTAAAAGGAAGTTATATAGCTGGTACCGGAGAAGTATCAGATGTAATAGGCACCATAGAAATTGATGGTACTATTTCTCTTCTTATAGAATTACCAGATAACGTATTGGTTCATGGTGTTGGATACGAAAATCCTGATAACGGAGGGCTAATTGGTAGATTTACCATGTTGTCTACAAATGGTGAAGAAAGTATAGGAAGATGGTTAGCCAATGTAAAAGAAGTTGAAACTCCTGGAGAAACTATCGTAGACATCGCTATTAATGATGGTAGATTTACAACACTTATCAACGCTTTAAATACAACAGAACTTTCGGATACGCTTAGAGGAAATGGCCCTTTTACAGTTTTTGCACCTACAGATGCTGCTTTTTCAGCTTTGGATACGTTACCTGAAGGTGATGCATTAAGAGATTTACTTTTATACCATGTCGTAGCAGGAAAAAAAGACACCAGAGCAATTATTAATAATGGTACTCTTGAAACACTATTGGCAGATAGTACTATCAAAATTGATTTTAATGGAAATGGTACTTTAGTTATCGTTAATGAAACTACACAAATTATCCTATC
This sequence comes from uncultured Aquimarina sp., assembly GCA_947495425.1. Classification (GTDB taxonomy): domain Bacteria; phylum Bacteroidota; class Bacteroidia; order Flavobacteriales; family Flavobacteriaceae; genus Aquimarina. The sequence goes on along the minus strand of CANLYR010000001.1, from coordinate 259,314 downwards.
TAATGTTGAAGCTTCAAATGGATATATACATATCATTGATGCAGTTTTAACACCATAATAATATGATTAACCCGTGAGCATTACAGTGTTTCATAGCACTTATAATGCACTAGAGTTACAATTAATAATACAAAAACTGCTCTGAAAGATCTTTCAGAGCAGTTTTTTTTAAATTTATCTTGATATCAAGATCTAAAACCAGATTTAGTTGATAAGCTGTTTTGATTTTAACATCGGATGATAATCTTCCAACATAGGTGAAATTTCAGTATTTCTAATATCATGTACAATTTGTATTGATTGCCTAGCATCTTCAAGACCATGTCCACCTCCTTTTAAAATAGCTTCATAACTTTTTGTATGCAGCTCTGTAAAGCCACCACTAAACTCTATTTCTTCTCCATCGACTGTGATAGATCTATATGTTCTTTTACCCTGCACTTTTACATTTTCGGGTATATTATCGTAATCAATAGATAAAAACCAACGTACTCTTGCTTTTTCAAATTCTAAATATCCTGCAGCTGTATCTTGAGTATGTTTATGAACAATATTCTGTTTTACATTTCCAAAAATCCAGGAAAGCATATCATAAAAATGAACTCCAATATTAGTAGCAATGCCACCAGATTTTGAAACATCTCCCTTCCATGAGGTTTGATACCAATTTCCTCTAGACGTCAAATATGTTAAATCAACATCATATATTTTATCTTTAGGACCGTTATCTACTTTCTTTTTTAAAGCAATGATGCTTTCATGGATTCTTAATTGAAGAATAGAATACACCTTAGTGTTTGACTCTCTTTCAATTTCTATTAATTGATCAACGTTCCATGGGTTGATAACTATTGGTTTTTCACAAATAGCATGTGCCCCATTTCTGAGTGCCATTCTAATGTGTGCATCATGAAGGTAATTGGGTGTGCATATACTTACATAATCTAATGATATATTCTTTTTCCTTTTTAGTTTTTCTATGTGCCGATCGAATCGTTCGAATTCTACGAAGAAATGAGCATCAGGAAAATAACTATCCATAATACCAACACTATCAAATTTATCCAGTGCAGCAATAAGGTTGTTATTGGTATCCTTTATCGCTTTTAGATGTCTTGGTGCTATGTAACCTCCTACACCTATTACAGCAAAATTTTTGTTCATGAGTTTTATAATTTGGTGACTTTATTGTTCTTAAATATATAGTGTTCTTTACTTTCTGGGCAAATAGCAAGACCTTCTTTATCAAATTTTAATCTGTGTCCATACTCACTCATCCAGCCTAATTGTTTTGCAGGATTACCAACAACCAAGGCGTAGGAGGGTATGGTTTTGGTAACTACTGCGCCAGCACCAATAAAAGCATACATTCCTATATCGTGACCACAAACAATGGTTGCATTTGCGCCAATGGTAGCTCCTTTACCAACATGAGTTTTGGCATACTGATTACGGCGATTAACTGCGCTTCTGGGATTGGTTACATTGGTAAACACACACGACGGACCTAAAAACACATCATCATCGCAAGTAACCCCAGTATACAAGGATACATTATTTTGAACCTTTACATTATTTCCAATACTAACTTCTGGTGAGATAACTACATTCTGTCCGATATTACAACCCTCTCCAATACTACAAGAAGGCATAATATGAGAAAAATGCCATATTTTAGTTCCTTTACCGATAGTACAATTTTTATCTATTACAGAAGTTTCATGAGCAAAATATTCTTCGTTCATAGTATGTCAATTAAAATGTTCATCTTGTAATCTAATAATAAGCCCAAAATTATAATGTATGTAATTTGTTCCTCTACTACTATTATCTACTGATATTTTACCGGTGGCTTGCATATTAAAACGTACGCTTTCAGAGATAAATAAATTAATTCCAATACCAAGATTTGCTGTTGCTGCTCCTGTACCATCATAAAAGCTACTACCCCCTCCTATAGCCAGATACCCTTCGTATATAGCTCTATAAATATTCAAATATGTATTAGTAAGATAGTACTTAAACATTCCATCTAGAGCCAAAAACTCAATATCTTCTTCTAAAACAACATTATTTACTGTCTTTCCTTCTAGAAATCTATTAAAATTAGCGGACATCTCAAAACCATAATCATTTGCAAATCTTTTTTCTACAGCACCTCGAATAGGGTGACTGTAATTATAATTATCTTGTAGCTGGAACAATCCTCCAAAAATATTTCCAGAGTCGTATACCACATTGATTCCAATCCCAAGAATCCATGGGTTTTCCTGTGTGCTATATGTCTGACCACGAACAGCACCCATTAGAAGTAAAAAAAAACAAAAAAAGAAATAACTGAATTTCATTATAGAATTTAAATCAATAACGTTTCAGAGCCACAAATATTATCAATCTCATTGGTGTCATTTGAATAACATCTATAAAAAAACCTCAGCTTTTGCAAACTGAGGTCTCTTTGTATCAGATAAAAGATGATTACATTTCTAATGCTTTCTTAACATTATTATCCATCAATAATTCTTCAGGGTTTTCTAATGCTTCTTTTACAGCTACTAGAAACCCAACAGATTCTTTTCCGTCGATAATTCTATGATCGTATGATAATGCAACATACATAATTGGTGCAATCACAATCTGACCGTCTCTTACTATTGGACGTTCTACAATATTATGCATTCCTAAAATTGCACTCTGCGGTGGATTAATGATTGGCGTAGATAGCATACTTCCAAATACTCCTCCGTTGGTAATGGTAAAGGTTCCTCCGGTCATTTCATCAACCGTAATCTGTCCTTCTCTAGCTCGAATTGCTAATCGTTTTACTTCAGACTCTACGCCTCTAAAACTCAAGTTTTCGGCATTACGGATTACCGGGACCATTAATCCTTTTGGTCCAGAAACCGCAATACTAATATCCTGAAAATCGTAAGAGATCATTTCTTTTCCATCAATCATAGAGTTTACTGAAGGAAATAATTGCAAAGCTCTCACACAGGCCAAAGTAAAGAAAGACATAAATCCGAGGCCAACGCCATGTTTACTTTTAAAATCTTCTTTATACTGGCTTCGAAGGTCAAAAATAGGCTTCATGTCTACTTCATTAAATGTTGTAAGCATAGCCGTTTCGTTTTTAACTGAAACCAGACGTTCTGCAACTTTACGACGCAGCATAGACAGTTTTTTACGCGACTCTCCTCTACCACCAAGTCCTGGCGTTCCCATAGAAGGTTTTGCATCTATAGCATCAGCTTTAGTAATACGACCATCGCGACCACTACCTGTTACTTGTGAAGCATCAATTCCTTTTTCGGCTAGTACTTTCTTCGCTGCCGGTGAAGCAGTACCGGTAGCATAAGTATCTTGCTTTTGCGGTGGTGTTGTTGATTTTGATGGCGTTTGCGTTAATGCTTCAGCTTTTGGACTCTCAGCTTTATTTTCTGTTTTGTCTCTTTGCTGATCCAAATCCATAGCAGCATTTCCGGGGCCTCCTTCATCTCCTTCATTATCTGCATTTCCGTCTGGCGCTTCTGCATCGGTGTCGATAAGGCAAACAACCTGCCCTACGGCCACGGCATCTCCTTCTTCTGCTTTTAAGGTAATTATACCACTTGCTTCTGCTGGCAACTCTAGTGTTGCTTTATCACTATCGACCTCTGCTATTGCTTGATCTTTTGTAACATAATCACCATCTTCGACAAGCCATTGTGCTATTTCTACTTCTGTAATGGATTCTCCCGGTGATGGGACTTTCATTTCTAAAGCCATAATTCTGAATTTATCCTTTGTACGCTTCTTTTTTTAGAAACTATGTACGCTTTGATTATTTACTAATTTTTCTTTTTTGATTATCTTTTTTTACATCAAAAACATAATCGATTACTCCTTGATGTCTTCGTTTTGATCGTGTTGCTGATCCTGCTGCTGGAGCTCCATAGGGCCTTCTACTAGCAAATCTAAAATCACTTGCTCCATCATAATTAAGCATTATATGACTTAAAGCTCCCATATTACGAGGTTCTTCTTGTGCCCAAACAATATCTTTTGCTTTGTACTTCTTGATTAGTTTATCCATCTCGGCTGCGGGCAGCGGAAACAATTGTTCTATTCTAACCAAAGCAACGTCTTCTCGGTCTAATTTTTCTCTTTCGGCTAACAGATCATAATAAAATTTACCTGTGCAAAAAACCAATGTTTTCACAGCTGCTGTTTTGATAGCAGAGTCGTCTATTATCGTCTGAAAACTACCGTTAGCAAATTCATCTACTGATGAAACTACTTTTGGATGTCGCAGCAAGCTTTTTGGTGTAAATATGATTAAAGGTTTGCGGTATTTTGCTTTCATTTGTCTACGAAGCAAATGAAACATATTAGCAGGTGTAGTCACATCGGCTATAAACATATTATCTTTTGCGCAAAGTTGCAGATAACGTTCCATACGGCCAGAAGAATGTTCTGCACCTTGCCCCTCATACCCGTGTGGTAAAAACATTACTAAACCGTTTTGTAATTTCCACTTGTCTTCTGCAGAGGATATGTATTGATCAATCATAATTTGGGCTCCATTGCTAAAATCTCCAAATTGTGCTTCCCAAATGGTTAAACTATCTGGGCTAGCCATGGCATACCCATAATCAAAACCAACGACTCCATATTCAGAAAGTAATGAATTATATATATAGAAATCTCCTTGATCACCATTAAGACGATTTAATAAAAGAACTTCTTCTTCGCTATCTTCAACCTTAATTACAGCATGCCTATGAGAAAATGTTCCTCTCTCTACATCCTGACCGCTCATTCTTACATCATACCCCTCTCTTAATAAAGAACCATAGGCAAGTAATTCTCCCATTGCCCAATCTAATTGATCTTTTTCAAAAAACATGGCGTGTCTCTGATCAATTAATCGTTCTATTTTGCGAAGGAATTTTTTATCAGACGGAAGCTTCGTGATAACTTCAGCAATTTCTGTAAGTTTATCTTTATCATATGTGGTATCTACCACTTCCATCATTTCATCTTCTTGCACTCTTACAAAACCAGCCCATTCATCTTGCATAAATGGCGTGATCACAGTTTTTTCCTGCTTGCGAGAGTCTTCTAACTCTTCTTCTAGAGAAGCTTTGTATTCTTTTTCGAGTTCTTTTACATGTTTTTCATCTATAACCCCTTCTTTAATAAGCTTTTCTGCATAAATATCTCTAGGATTTTGATGCTTAGCAATTGCTTTATATAATTTAGGCTGTGTAAAACGAGGCTCGTCGCCTTCATTATGACCATATTTACGATATCCTAATAAATCTATAAATACGTCTCGCTTAAAATTCATTCTAAAATCCAATGCAAAATTAACCGCATGCACTACTGCTTCGGCATCATCTGCATTCACATGTAGTACAGGAGACAATGTAACTTTACCGACATCTGTACAATATGTAGAGGATCTAGCATCTAGATAATTGGTAGTAAACCCTATCTGATTATTAACTACAATATGTATGGTTCCTCCTGTTTTGTAACCATCCAATTTAGCCATTTGTACAATCTCATATACTAATCCCTGACCAGCTACTGCTGCATCGCCATGCACGACAATAGGAAGTACGGCAGATGTGTTTTCTTGATAATGACGATCTTGTTTAGCTCTTGCAATCCCTTCTACTACTGCTCCAACGGTTTCTAAATGTGAAGGATTAGGAGCGATGTTCATATTGATATCTTTCCCAGAATCCGTCTTTCGTTTAGAGGTCCATCCCAAATGGTATTTTACATCGCCATCAAAAACGGTTTCTTCATAATCTTTTCCATCAAACTCGCTAAAAATATCTTTAGGGCTTTTTCCAAAAATATTGGTCAGTGTACTCAAGCGACCTCGGTGAGCCATCCCCATAACAAATTCTTTTACTCCAAGATCTGCTGCTTTCTCTACCAATGCATCAAGAGCAGGAATGAGAGATTCGCCACCTTCGAGTGAAAAACGTTTTTGACCTACATATTTTGTATGCAAAAAAGTTTCAAAGGAAACGGCTTGATTTAATTTTTTAAGGATATGTTTCTTCTGGTCAGCAGAAAATTTAGTTCTATTCGTATTAAAATTAACCCGAGCCTGTATCCATTGACGCTCCTCTGGGTTACGAATGTACATATATTCGATACCTATAGAATCGCAATATATTTGCTCTAGATGAGCAACGATATTGGTTAGTGTATTAGGCCCGATACCTATAATCTCACCTGCACTAAAAACGGTAGCAAGATCGGCCTGACTTAAGCCAAAGTTCTCAATAGCTAATGTAGGAGTATACTTTCTTCTATCCCTTACAGGATTTGTTTTTGTAAACAAATGACCACGAGTTCTATATGCGTCTATTAATTGTACTACCTGAAACTCTTTCTGAACATTTTCAGGAACAGCAGCTACTCCTCCTGATTCTTTTTCGACATAAACAGTTTCTCCAGAATCACTGGCATTTTCTGTACCAAAATCAAATCCTTGGAAAAAAGCTCTCCAACTAGGCTCTACACTATCGGGGTTTTGCAGATATTGATCATATAAATCTGCAAAAAATGCGGTATTAGCCGCATTCAAAAATGAATATTTATCCATATGTAAGCATTCAATTGTCTTTTTTATGACAAAACGATACAAAAATACAATAATTACAATTTATTGACTATCGAAAATTCTATATTTATGTAACAAATTTTTATAAATTTAACAATCAAAGTATGCACTACTCAAATTATTAAAGTTTTTATACTGATTTTCATTCTTCTTTTTTATTCACTATGATGCCATTCTAAAGGAGGCTTGCCACAGGTTATTTACTGAGAGTATTCATCTTTATCATTTTTTGTAGCAGAAACAGTAATAATTAACCTTAGATATAATCCTTAGTTTATGGTAAGGACAAAAGTATGTATGGTAGTGCATGTACGCTATTCGTAGAAGCAATTTTCTAAAGATTATTTCGCAACTCTACCTTTTTCCATTCTCTGTTCAAAATGAGATACGAGGCATATACTGCAATGTCTTCAATTTTTTCTGATTTAAAAGCTTGTAATTTGGATTCAGAAACATCTACCGCGTATAACAAATTCAAATACTCATTAAAGGCATGCTGTACACGATCTAGAATCAAGACATGTAGTGCAACAAAAAGTTCATTTGGCGTTACCTTTGAGTCAATAGTATACCTGATTCCTGCTCGAACAAGATCTTTCTGAAGCTGACTAAGCAATTGTGGGTAAAGATCAGATTGAGAAACCTCAGCAATAAGACCTTGCACCAGTGCTATATTCTTTTTTTCAGACACTTCTATTCATTAAATTCTCACCAAAAAGTCGTAGAAGATTCTTTTTATCTTCAGAAATATTCAATGCATCTAAAACAGAAAATGCTTCTTGCGTATACATCTCTATTTCTGCCCGTGTTGCCTCCTTAGCTCCAGTGGTTTCAAAAAAATATGTTACGGTTTCAATTTTTTCTGTCGGATCTTCAGGGTCTAACGAGAACAATCCATTTATTTGTTTTTGTTCCTCTTTAGAGGCAAACTCTACTGCTTTTAGATATAAAAACGTTTTCTTATTCTCAATAATATCTCCTCCCACTTGCTTGCCAAAGGTTTCTGGATCACCAAACGCATCCAAATAATCATCCTGAAGCTGAAAAGCCAATCCTAATAATCGTCCAAAATCATATATTGCCTCCTTACTCTTTTGAGAAGCATCAGCAATTATCGCACCCATTTTCATAGCTGCTCCGACTAAAACCGCAGTTTTATATTCTATCATTTTTATATACTCAGGAATTGTTACATCCTCTCTGGTCTCAAAATCAATGTCATATTGTTGTCCTTCGCATACCTCGATAGCAGTCTTAGTGAATAACTTTGCTAACTCTTTAAAGGTATCTCCATCATAATTTTCGAATAACTGGTAGGCATTGATAAGCATGGCGTCTCCAGAAAGGATTCCCGTATTGATATCCCATTTCTCATGCACAGTTTCTTTTCCTCTTCTAAGCGGAGCGTCATCCATAATATCATCATGAATTAATGAGAAATTATGAAAAACTTCAACAGCCAAAGCAGCATCTAATGCCTCTTTATGCGATGCTCCAAAAATCTCTGAAGCCATCAATACCAATGTTGGGCGTAACCGTTTACCTCCCAGGCTTAGTATGTAAGAGATAGGTTCGTATAAATTTTTAGGTTCTTTGCTTATTGTTTTCTTAGTTAGGTAGTCTAAAAAATATCCTTGATAATCCGAAATTGTATGCACAGTAATTTTTTTATGCAAAAGTAAAATAAAATTTATTGAATGGTTGACGTTATTTTCACCGCATATTCCTAACCTTTTGTTAACAAATAATCTCAAAAATCCTACACAATGTTAAATAATTGTGAAACTTAGGAAACTTTTATTGTTTTTTTAGTTTCCATATGTACATTTGACCAAAATAGTATACCCCATAATGAAGGAGAAAATAATAGAAAAAGCTAATGATATGTTTCTAAACTTAGGGTTTAAGAGCATTACGATGGATGATCTCGCTTCAGAAATGGGGATATCAAAAAAAACCATTTACACTCATTTTCAAAATAAAACCAAGCTGGTAGAAGCTACCACAGAGCATTTATTTTGTAAAATAAGCGATGGTATTGATGCTATTTTAGAAGAAAATTATGACCCAATAGAAGAGCTGTATGCAATTAAGACATTTGTAATGCATCACCTCAAAAATGAAAAAGCTGCCCCACTACACCAACTAGAGAAATACTATCCCAAAATACATCAAGGTCTAAAGGCAAAACAATTTGAAGTATTTCAGGAGTGTATAGTTCATAACCTACAACGGGGTATAGAAAAGGGAGTGTTTAGAAAAAACATAGATATTGAGTTTATCTCAAGAATATATTTTATCGGAACCAATGGTATTAAGGATAAACACATGTTTCCAGAAAACATGTTTCCGGTAACAAAGCTTATGGATGATTATCTGGAATATCATATTTTGGGTATCACCACAGAAAAAGGACGTACAATTTTAAACAATCTTATAAAAGAACATCAAATATGAGAAACAACCTATGGTTACTTTGTCTTGTTTGGCTATTAACAACCACAATATCAGCCCAGGAAACACCAGCTAATTCTTCTACATATTCGTTTACTATGGATGAAGCGATAGCGTTTGCTTTAGAAAACAGTTATCAATCAATTAATGCCAGACGCGATGTTGCAAAAGCATTAAAAAGAAAATGGGAAACGACCGCAGATGGTCTTCCGCAAATAGAAGGTGTTGTAGATTATCAGAACCAATTAAAACAACCCGTTACCCCTTTACCCGGAGAAATTGTTGGAGGTGAGCCTGGAACTTTTGTTCCGGTCGTTTTTGGGGTAAAACAACAAGCGTCTGCAACTGCAACATTAAGACAACTTATTTTTGATGGATCTTATCTTGTAGGCTTAGAAGCCGCTAAGAGTTTTTTGCAGTATAATGATGATGCTCAGGAAAAAGTACAATTAGAAGTTCGTAAAGGTGTTATTAACGCCTACGGCAGTGTACTTGTTACGCAAGAAAGTGTAAAAATCCTTGAAAATAATGTAGCTACGCTAGAGAAAAATTATCTCGAAACTAAAAAGATTTTTGAAAATGGTCTTGCAGAAGAGGAAGATGTAGAACAATTGCAAATCACACTGCTACAGATCAAAAATCAGCTTAGCAATACAAAGCGATTAGAAGAAATTGCAATGCAGATGTTTAATTTGGCTATTGGCGTAGGTATTAATTCCAACACTACACTCTCGGATTCGCTCGAAGATTTATCTATGATAAACATGAATCAATCTATCACTTCCAAACCCTTTATTATTGAAAATAACATTGATTATAGATTAGCAGACCTCTTTACAAAACAACGCCGATTAGAGTATAAGCTAGAAAAAAGTCGGGCATTACCCAAATTATCAGCTTTTATAAATTACGGAACTTCTGCTTTTGATAATGATTTTGTGTTTCTAGAATCAGATACCCCTTGGTTTCAGTCATCGATTTTAGGTGCAAGTCTTAACATTCCTATTTTTAGTTCGTTAAGAAGAAGCGCTCGAACACAACAAGCAAAAATAGCCGAAGAGCAAGCAAAAACAGATTTTTTAAGAACGCAGCAAGAAATACAGCTTCAGTATGATACTGCAATTAGTGATTATAAATTTGCGATAGAAAGTTATGATACTTCAAAACAAAACTTAACCCTGGCTGAACGTATCGAAAAAAAGAATCAGATTAAATATTCAGAAGGTCTTTCTACAAGTTTTGACCTTAGACAAGCACAGTTACAATTGTACAGCACACAACAAGAAGTATTGCAAGCCATGCTGGATATTATTAATAAAAAAGCCGAATTAGAAACAATTTTAAACACACCAACAAATAAGTAATCATATTATGAAAAAGATACTTACCATATTATCCATATCTCTGCTAATTATTTCATGTGGTGGTAACGATAACAAGTCTATAGAAAAAACAATAGAGCAAGGAGATCTTGAGGCTTTGCGTGCCAAGAGAACAGAGATTGTAGCAAAACAGCAGTCGGTAGCTGATCAATTAAAACAAATTGATCAGGCAATTGCCACGCTGAATACCGTAAAAAAACTACCCTTGGTTACGGTCATAAAGGCAAAAGACACCGTATTCAACCATTATCTCGAATTGCAGGGAAACGTAGAGACAAAACAAAATATTGTTTTATATCCGGAGATGAGCGGAATTCTAATCAGAATCTATGTTGATGAGGGTCAAAAGGTTAGAAAAGGGCAATTGCTTGCACGAATTGATGATGGAGGATTAAGCAAACAACTAGAACAAGCAAGATCCCAAATGGAGTTATCAAGAATAACTTATAATCGCCAAAGAAATTTATGGAAACAAAAAATTGGCTCAGAAATAGAATATTTAAGAGCTAAGACCGATTATACTACAAAAAGAAAAATCGTATCTCAAATAAAAGAGCAAGTCCAAAAGTCTGATATCAGGGCGCCATTTTCAGGGGTGATAGATGACATAATTACTGAGCAGGGAAGTGTTGTTTCTGCAGGACAAAATCCAATCCTACGTATTGTTAACCTTGATAATATGTATATCGAAACTGAAGTTCCCGAGCGTTATATTTCAACCATTTCTAAAGGTAAGGATGTTGCCGTTTATTTTCCGGTATTGGATAAAACTATCAATACAAAAGTGCGACAGGTAGGAAACTATATCAATCCCAACAATCGTTCGTTTATGGTCGAAGTAGGTATTCCTTCTAGTGCAGGCACTGTAAAACCTAACCTTACCGCTAAAGTAAAAATCAATGATTATACAAGCGAAAAAGCAATACTCATCCCACAAAGTATCATTTCAGAAAATGCCGAAGGGGATCAATATACCTATGTAACTTTTGATAGAGATGCACAAAATATAGCCATGGCCAAAAGAGTTATTATAAAAACCGGTAAAACTCAAGGGGGTCTCATAGAAGTGGTAGAAGGTATTCATAATGGCGATGCTATTATCAGCGAAGGCGCTAGAAGTGTAAAAGATGGCCAGCAAGTTAAAATTTTAAACTAATAGTTATGGAAGTCAATAAAAAGAAAGTAGACAAGGAGTTTGGACTCTCATCCTGGGCGATAAATAATCCAACAACCATCTACGTAATGATTGCTATATTTCTGTTTTTAGGGCTTTCGGCATATTTCTCTATGCCAAGAGAAAATTTTCCTGAGATCGAAGAAACCAAAATATACATTAGCGTTCCTTACCCAGGAAATACCGCAGAAGATATAGAACGACTTATTGTCGATCCCTTGGAGGATCAGTTAAAGAATGTAAGTAATGTAGTTGAAATCTTATCTACATCACAAGAAGACTACGCCATTATCACTGTAGAATTTGATGAAGAACTTACGGTAGCCGCAGCAAAGCAAAAGGTGAAGGACGAAGTAGATTCTGAAAAAGCTAATGAGGATTGGCCTACTTTTAACGGTGCCAAAGTAGAACCCAATGTTTTCGATCTTAGTATTTCTGAAGAAACTCCGATCATGAATATAAATATTGCCGGAGACTATCCTGTAGATAAACTCAAGGAGTTTGCAGAATATCTGGAAGATGAAATTGAAGATCTGCCAGAAATTAAGAAAGCCGAAATTCGTGGGGCACAAGAAAAAGAAGTAGAGGTTGCCGTAGATATTTATAAAATGATGGCTGCCAAAGTTAGCTTTGATGATGTCATTAATGCAATCCGTAACGGAAACATGACCATGTCTGCCGGTAACATGATCTCAAGCGGACAGCGCAGAACGATCAGAATCCTGGGAGAAGTGGTAAAACCATCAGAATTAGAAGATTTTGTGGTAAAAGCTCAAGATGGTGCAGTATACCTCAAAGATATTGCAAAAATAAGCTTTGATGAAGAAGACAAAACCACTTATGCGCGTGAATTTGGGCATAGTGTAGTGATGCTCGATGTGATGAAACGTGCTGGTAAAAATATGATCGAAGCTGCAGAAAAAATTGAAGTTATTCTCAACGATGCCAAAGAAAATGTGCTTCCCAAAGATCTCAGTATCACTGTAGCCAATGATCAATCTGCAAAGACAAACAATCAGGTTAACGATCTTGTAAACAACATCATATTTGGTATTATATTAGTTGTAGGGGTATTGATGTTCTTTTTAGGATTTAGAAATGCCTTATTTGTAGGGTTTGCGATCCCAATGTCTATGTTTATGTCATTTATGATCTTGTCCCTATTTGGATATACAATGAATACGATGATCCTATTTGGGCTGATTATGGGTCTAGGGATGCTGGTTGATAATGGGATTGTGGTTGTAGAAAATGTGTATCGCCTTATGGAAGAAGAGGGAATGTCTCGCACAGAAGCTGCAAAAAAAGGCATTGGAGAGATTGCTATACCTATCATTGTTTCTACATTAACCACAGTAGCTGCTTTTGTACCTCTTGCTTTATGGCCTGGTGTTATGGGTGAGTTTATGCAATATTTCCCGATTACCTTATCCGTAGTATTAGGTTCTTCTCTATTTGTTGCCATCTTTATCAATTCGATGCTGGTGTCTCAATTTATGAATATTGATGAAAAAGTACTTACCGTAAAACAGCTAATACGTTTGAGTATCATTCTATGCGGACTAGGAATTTTTATAATACTTGTCGGTGGTCCGGTACGTGCTTTGGGTACTTTACTCATAGTGACAGCAATTTTATTTTGGTTATACAAATACGTACTCAAGGGTGCTGCGACTGTTTTTCAGCGTAAATTTTTAGTATGGTTAGAGAACATCTACCAACGTTTTTTAACGTTTGCTTTAAAAGGCTGGCGAGCCTACGGCTTTGTATTCGGTACTTTTGTATTATTATTTGTAGTCTTTGCTATGTTTGGAGCATCGGTTGGAAGCCAGCGGACTAGTGTAGAATTTTTTCCGGATAATAAGCCCAATCAGATTGTAGTATATATAGAATACCCGCAAGGGACTGATATTGACAAAACAAATGCTATAACCAAAGAGATTGAGCAACGCGTGTATGCCGTTGTTAATGACAATGAATATGTAGAAGACGATAATTATAACTTCTTGGTAGAATCTGCAGTTTCACAAGTTGGTGAAGGCGCTGGTAACCCGCAAACTGATGGAGGAAGTAATGCCGAAATGCCCCATCGTGCAAAGATTACGGCTACGATGCGAGAGTATAAATTTAGAAAAGGTAAAGATTCTGAAATTTTGCGTCAAAAAGTGCAAGAAAACCTCAAAGGTATCTACCCAGGCGTGGCTATTTCTGTTGAAAAAGACCCTGTAGGACCTCCGGCAGGATATCCTATCAACATAGAAATTGAAGGTCCGGATTATGATGAGTTAATTAACATCGCAGAGCAAATGCGCAATTTCATCAATGAAAAAAATATCCCTGGTATCGAGGAGCTAAAGATTGATGTAAATAAAGGCAAACCAGCCATGCAAGTAGTAGTAGATCGCGAAAAGGCAGGAGAACTTGGGGTAGCTGCAGGTCAGGTAGGCAACCAACTACGGCGTTCTATTTTTGGTGAGAAAGCGGGCGTTTATAAAAAAGATGGAGAAGACTACGACATCTACGTTCGTTTTAACGAAGAGAATCGATACAATACCAGTGCGCTGTTTAATCAGAATATCACATTTAGAGACCAAGCAACGGGTACACTAAAAGAAATCCCTGTTTCTGCAGTAGCATCTCAAAAAAACACCTCCTCCTTTAGTGCGATTAAGCATAAAGACACAAAGAGAGTGGTAACCGTGTATTCGGGTTTACAACCTGGATTTACAGATGCAGGCGCTATTGTATCTCAAATTCAGACAGAAATGGCTAGTTTCCCTAATTTACCAAGAGATATCAAAATTGATTATACCGGGCAAATAGAAGAACAAAATAAGCAAATGTCCTTTTTGATGGGCGCATTTTTCTCTGGTCTCGGACTTATTATGCTGATATTGATCTTTCAGTTTAGTTCAATTTCTAAGCCAACCATCATCATGATTGCTATTTTCTTGAGTTTTATCGGAGTATTCGGCGGAATATTAATCACCGGAGCCTCTTTTGTGATTATGATGACCATGATGGGTATTATCTCACTTGCCGGGATTGTGGTAAACAATGGGGTTGTATTGCTAGATTACACACAACTTTTGATCGATCGCAAAAAAGCAGAAAAAGATATTAGCAAAAACGAATTACTACCCAATGAAGAAGTCATGAAATTAATCATTAAAGGAGGTAGAGCTCGTCTAAGACCAGTACTACTTACAGCAATTACTACGGTGTTGGGATTAATACCGCTTGCAATAGGATTTAATATTGATTTTTTCTCGTTATTTACTACAGGTGATCCAAAAATATACATGGGTGGTGATAACGTAATTTTCTGGGGACCCTTAGCATGGGCGGTAATCTATGGATTGATTATTGCCACGTTTTTAACGCTAATCATTGTACCGTGTTTATTTTTTATTGTCAATAGAGTAAAAGTACGATTTAGCAAGAAGAACGTTGTAGAAGTACCTGCTACAGCCGCAACTGCATAAAAGGATATATAATATTGAATTACAAAACGCTGCACAACTGTGTGGCGTTTTTTGGTTTCATACTCCTAGAGAATACTTGCTCTACTATTTTTATAAAAGTAAAAAGAATTTAGACGCTATAACCCACCCAAACCGATTTCAATTCCCCTACTCTTCATTCTTCAATCATACTTCTTAAATAAATTTTCCCCAGTTCCGGAAAATGAAACTAGTGTGTTTTATCATTGTGCCGATAAAAACTAAAAAACGGTATCTGATGATAAAAATAGTACTGGAGGTCATTAAAGTTGTGCTTGAAAATCATTCCGGATACTCCGATGAGATTACAGTGTCGTAGGATGTGTTGCCGGAAAATCCGGGACGATTTTCAGTTTGATATAACGATTCTAAATAAAAAAAATTAAAACGCTCGTTATGAGCATCTTAAATACACAGTAAAAACAATTCTAAAAAAAACAAACAATGAGAGATGTATTGGTAGCACCAAAATTAGAAAATTTTAAAAACGGAGAATTTTCAAAGTACACCCGTACTGCGATAGAATTAAGCAAAGAACAAGATCTGGACGCCATGGAGCTAAAACCACATTTTGACACCCTAGTTAAAAACTATGATGCATTCAGGCTGGTCTACAAGAAAAACAGAGGAAGCATGTTCTCCCCAGAGCTGGCCGTATTAGATACTCGACGTGATAATGGGGTTAAATTGATGCAACGAAGCGTCAAATTAATTGCTGATTTTTCTGATGATGAATCTGATCGCGATCAAGCCGCATTGATTTATAACGTGTTTAGTAAACATGGTAAAGAAATCTACGATATGGGATACAATCAGCAAGGTGGGGTCATGGATGAAATCATCGAAGAGATTGAAGGCAATACTCAACTCGGCACAGCTGTAGATACCTTGCACCAGCGCAAACACTTTGATGCGATGAAAAAAGCGCATCAGGGATTTGACACTATTTTTAAAGCTCGAATCAAAGAACAGCAACAGGAGCAAAATGAGCTGAGCATTACCGAACTTCGCAAACAAACTACCGCTGCTTTAAGAGCATTATTCGACTGGATTTTTATTTACGCCAAAACCAAAGGAATGGCACAGTTTGACACCTATATCGGTACCCTTAATGCATTGACAGAGCAATACAATCTCTCGGTAGAACGCCGATTAAATACGGGCAAAATAGAAATTGATCAGGAACTCAATGATGACTTTGACCCCAACCAAGGGGAATAATAAGGATATGAAATGTAAAAAACGCCGCTATTTGCGGCGTTTTTGGGTTATATTGATTCACGTATTATCGATTTTCGTTGATAGGAGTAGGAAACTGCTCAAAGGTACGATCTCCTGTTCTATCTAAAGGCAATTCATCTAATCTATTAAATCTCCTTAGATCAATCCATCTATGTCCACCTTCTGCATAAAGAGAATATCTTCTTTGTTTTAATATTTCGGTGACCAATTCCGTTGGTGATATGCCTCCTGTATATGGCGGTAATTCTGCTTTCATTCTTATAAAATTGATAGCATCTACCGCTACAGTAGGGTTAGAAATATGGTTTGCTTCGGCCGACAAAAGTATTAACTCTTCATTTCTAATAATTGCAACAGGTGTTTCATTACTTTCATAAATAAAAACATCATATGCTCCTGTTAAATTAGACTGTGTTAAAGGGTTTGGTGCTATAATTCCAGCAGAATTTTTGGCTTCCCTAAAGACAGCTTTATTCAATCTAGTATCTCCAGCTTCAGCATCATTTATAAAAGATGGATGTGCAATTCTTGCATTTCCTCCACTTGAGTTTTTTGCAAAAAACAGAGGATTAGCAACATCAGCTCCATTAAGAGAGAAGGTCATGTATATTCCTTCATTCAAATCAGCGTCATTAGACATATCCATAAAAGAATCTCCCAAAAGCATACTTAAAGATTCATACTGACCCCTATATGCTTGAACTCTTGCATTAAGTGCATTATTAAATTCAAGAAAACCTGAAGGATCTCCTGCAATTGAAAAACCTGAAGGTAAGTTAAATGCAAAACCATCACCAGCATTTGATAAATCAGTAGCAGCATCAGTAAATAAATCGAAAATCGCAGCTAATGAATCTTCATAGCTTAAAAATGGCCCTAAATTTTCTGTATCTGATACATCTATTCGTATACCGTTTAAGTATTGTTGATTTAGTACCATTAATAATTCATGAGCTTTTAGCGTATTGACAAAGCCTCTGATTCCTGCTTTTTCTTCATCAGAAAAAGTCTCTGTAGTATTATTTAAACCTTCTAACACAAGATTAATATCCTTGATCGTACCATATCGAGCCGCATATGGATTTGTTGTATAAAATGTATTGTTATCTAAGGTTCCGGTTAATAAATCGGCAGTCCATCTAGGATCAGAACTTTGAAATCTCCAGTATTCTCTTCCTGCCACAGCCTGTGCGTCAATTTGAGTTCCTAGCTGTCGTCTCATATCTGCTAATATACCTCCTACGGTTTCTTGTAATTCTCCTCTTGATAAATCACTGGAAATCGATTCTGTACTAGGTCCGTTCAAATCTTGTCCATCTTCGACCTCACAAGACATCAGAAGCGCAGAAGATAGCACAGTAATTAAAAAAATCTTTATTATTTTCATTTTCTCATGTTTTATATTAAAAATCAACTGCTAAGTGAAACAAATAACGTTTTGCTGAAGGAAAAGGGGTAACCTCTACTCCAGTAGACAAACCATTAGATCCAAAGTTAGAAACTTCAGGATCATAGCTATTATAGTCAAAAATGTTGATTAAGTTATTTCCTGAAAACCCTATTTTAAAATTAGAAATATATCCTCTAAAAATTTGATCCATAAATTTTGTAGGTAGTGAGTAATAGAGCCCTATTTCTCTTAATCTTAAATAAGATGCATCTTCTACAAATGGTGTTGCATTCCCTGCACGAAAGGCGTCTACTCTAAATTGACCGTTAGGTGTAGCACCTGCTGGATCTAAATCTAAATCATCAAAATCTGGTGTTGTCCCTCCAAAATCAGTTAATAAGTTAGTTAAATTGATATTATCTCCACCTTGTTTCCAATGCCATAAGAATGATAAGGTAAAATCTTTATATCGAAAATTATTTGTAAACGTAATCTGAAAATCAGGTTCTGAATTCCCTAAAACTACTAAATCTCCAGATGCATTATTACCAACTATCTGAGTAACACTTTTCCCTTCTTCTATCCTAAAAGTTCCTAATCCGGCACCAAATCCCCCTAAGTTAAAAGGATCTACATCTAGTCTTGTAATTTCAGATGTGTTCTTAAAAAATAAAGCTCCCGTATTCCATTCAAAGTTTTCATTCTTAAATACATCAGCATTCAAATTAATCTCAATCCCCCGGTTTTCCAAATCACCAGCATTAGAAAATTCAGTTGTAAACCCAGAAGATGGTTCTATATTTGCTTGCAAAATCAGATCATCTACTGTCTTATTATAATATGAAAACTCCAAGCTAACTCTACTATCTAAAAAACTAGCATCAAAACCTACTTCTAATTCCTTTTGGCGTTCTGGATCAATTTCTGGATCTCCTTTCCCTAGAGGAAATACTGGAACTACAATTCCAGCTATACCATCAATTAATGAATTTGAATACGTTGTGAACAAAGCTCCATTCGGTGCAAAATTTCCTGCTTCACCATAGGCTCCTCTTACCTTAAACTGATTCATAAATCCAACCTTCCAAAATTCAAAGTTGTGCAAATTAACTGCTGCAGATGCTTTTGGGTAATAAAATAGTTCATTAGCATCTCCATTATTAGAAGATTTATCACCCCTTACTCCTATTGTTCCTATAATTTTATCTTGAAAATTTAATTCTTCTTGTACAAAAAATCCAAAGTCTTCCTGTTCTTGTCTGAATTGATCTACACTAATATTTGCTGCTTGATCTAAATTAGTTTCGAAGGCAATTAGACTAGATGCAATATTACCTACTGTATTTCTGCTAAATGTTTGTTTTGTTACCCCAGCTTGAGTTCTAAAATTCAGATCATTACTAGTAGTATAATTATGTACTAAAAAAGCTGAATAGTTGGCATCTTTATTTTCAGTTTTCCCTAGTGCCGAAACTCCATTAAGCCCCCCATTAACGGGCTTCTGAAATTGTAATATTTTGGGGAAAATAGCCGTAGTAGTTAATTGATAATAATCAACTCCTCCTCCTAAAATTAATTTTAAATTAGACTTTTCTGCTTCATAAAGTTTCATGTCCAAAGTACCACCTACTATAAATCTGTCTACATCTTCTCTATTGGTAATCAAATCTCTGGTCTGTAAAGGATTTGAAGCTGCAAAGGGGTTGTCAGGATACACACCTAACTCATTAGGAAATAGATCTGCCCAAGGCAAGGTAGAGGTTAAAGAAACCCCTACAGTAGTTCCTGTATTATCGTTATTAAAAAAACCTCTATCAGATTTAGAGTCAATATAGTTGCTTGAAAGTGAAAGCTTTGCTCTATCCTCTAAAAAACTGTGATTAATATTTAAGCGTATCGATTTTCTATCATAACCAGTATTTCTAACAATTCCATCTTCTTCATTATTAGAAAAAGCAGCATAGTACTGTGTGTTTTCTGATCCCCCAGAAACGTTTACACTGGTATTAGAAATAAAACCTTCTTCTCCAAAAACTTCATCTTCATAATCGATAAGTCTTCCTGAGTCTCTAGCATTACGAAAAAGTGTTACTTGTGAATTTGCGGCATCTCTAGATTCTTGTTCTAAAATAGGATCATCATTAGGAGTGAAGAAAAAATCAAATACTCTGTCTTCTGTATAGTTTCTTTGACCTCTTGCATTAAGGATAGTATTAAATCCAATATCTTGAGAAAAAGAAACTTTAGTTTTACCTTTTTTCCCTCTCTTGGTTGTTATAATAATTACCCCAGCTGCAGCTCTTGCACCATAAATTGCTGCCGCTGATGCCCCTTTGAGTACTTCAACACTTTCGATATCATCTGGATTGATATCCGCAATTCTATTAGATGGATTATCCTGATTAGAGGCGTTTCCACCAGTGGCGGCACCAGAAACCGCATTTAGACCGGCTGCAGAAATACTATTATTATTAACATACACTCCATCAACAATATATAATGGCTGAGAATTACCATTGACAGAGGTAATTCCTCTTAACTTTACAGAAATTCCTCCCCCAGGAGCTCCTGAGCTCCTGGTAATCAACGCACCTGCAAATTTACCAGCTAAAGCACCATCTAGTGTTTGTGGTGGTGTTAAGCCTGCAAGATCCTCTGATGAAATTGTGGCTACAGCATTAGCAGCATTACTCCGTTTAACAGAAGTTGCAAGTCCCGTCACCACCACTTCTTCCAATGATTCTGATGATTCACTAATCTGTACAGTGATTGCACCTGCGGTCTCAACATCGACCATTTTGGTACCAAATCCAAGTGCAAATACCTTCAAGCGTGTCGGCAATGTAGGCACAGTAATCGAAAAATTACCATCAATATCACTGGCCGTACCATTATCGGTGCCATTCTCTACAATATTTACAAAAGGTGCCCCTTCTCCCGTACTTTCTATAACCACTTTCCCCGTAATGGTTTCCTGAGCTAATAGTACAGCCGGAGCAAAAATTAAAAATAGCAAAATCCTTATTCTGCTAAGATGAGTTTGTTTTTTCATAATGATTTGTTTAAATGTTGTGTTAAATCTATTAAAAGAAATTGATAAAACCATGTTAAGACTAACAATTGTTCGTAGTCAAAACCACTTTTTTATAAGTATTATGCAATAGAACCTATAATACACAACGATATGTTTATTACTAACTAACACCAGCATGGCCCTATCATCATGAATAATCAGGTACCTCCTTACTAAATTAAGTGTATCATAGGCACTACATCTATTATGTTCGAACAATACTCCTTTGCCTCGAAGGGTTGGCGATGGGACATAGAGAAAATAATCAACTATAATCAACGCAATCATTAAAGCGCGCACCAATGCAAAAAGGTTTCTAAAACTATCAAACAACTACATAAACTAATCCCATAAATCTTCTTATTTTTGCAGCCTTAATACACTATATATGTACAGAAGTCATTCTTGCGGCCAATTGCGTGCCTCAGATATTAATAAGGAAGTTACCCTGGCAGGATGGGTACAAAAAACACGTGATAAAGGATTTATGATTTGGGTTGATCTTAGAGATCGCTATGGGATCACGCAATTGATATTTGATGAAGAACGTACCCCGGCAGCAGTTGTAGAGAAAGCCAAAACCCTGGGACGCGAATTCGTAATACAGATCAAAGGTACCGTTATAGAACGTGAGTCTAAAAACAAAAACATCCCTACCGGAGCTATAGAAATACTAGTTAGTGAATTAACGACACTTAACGAATCTATCATCCCTCCTTTTACTATAGAAGATGAAACCGATGGTGGTGAAGATATCAGGATGAAATACCGATATCTTGATATCCGCCGTAATCCGGTAAAAAACAGCCTGATGTTTCGTCACCAGGTTGCCATGCAGGTACGTAACTATCTGTCTCAGGAAGGATTTATTGAAGTCGAAACTCCATATCTTATCAAGTCTACACCCGAAGGAGCTCGTGATTTTGTGGTACCGTCTCGTATGAATGAGGGACAATTCTATGCCTTACCACAATCGCCACAAACCTTTAAACAACTGCTTATGGTGGGTGGTATGGATAAATATTTTCAGATCGTAAAATGTTTTAGAGATGAAGATCTCAGAGCGGATCGCCAGCCGGAGTTTACACAAATCGACTGCGAAATGGCTTTTGTAGAACAAGAAGATATTCTGGCAATATTCGAAGGGCTTACCCGACATCTTATCAAAGATATAAAAGGGGTCGAGCTTTCTGATTTCCCTAGAATGACCTATGATGAGGCTATGCGAACCTATGGTAATGACAAACCCGACATTCGGTTTGGGATGAAGTTTGGAGAACTCAATAAAGTAGCACAACATAAAGAATTTAAGGTTTTTAATGATGCAGAGTTAGTCGTGGGTATTGCTGTTCCCGGCGGTGCCTCGTATACCCGAAAAGAAATTGATAAGCTTGTCGACTGGGTAAAACGACCACAAGTAGGTGCATTAGGTATGGTCTATGTAAAATGTAATGAAGATGGAACGTATAAATCCTCGGTCGATAAATTTTATGATCAGGAGGACTTGGCAACCTGGGCTTCGACAACGGATGCCAAGCCCGGAGATTTGATCTGTGTCTTATCGGGTAAAACCCATAAAGTAAGAGCACAATTAAGTGCCCTGCGTATGGAACTTGCAGAACGACTTGGCCTAAGAAATCCAGAAGAGTTTGCGCCATTATGGGTTGTAGATTTTCCACTATTAGAATGGGACGAAGATACAGCACGCTATCATGCCATGCACCACCCATTTACATCACCAAAGCCAGAAGACATTCCTTTATTAGACACCAAACCCGGTGATGTACGTGCCAATGCTTATGATTTAGTACTAAACGGAAATGAAATTGGAGGGGGCTCTATTCGTATTCATGATAAGGAAACACAAGCGCTCATGTTTGACCATTTGGGATTCACCCCAGAAGAAGCCAAAGCGCAATTTGGGTTTTTAATGGACGCTTTTCAATATGGAGCACCACCTCATGGTGGGATCGCTTTTGGGTTTGACCGTTTGGTTGCCATTCTTGGTGGTCAGGAAACGATACGCGATTTTATAGCGTTTCCAAAAAATAATAGCGGTCGCGATGTAATGATTGATGCCCCTGCTCATATTGATCAGCAGCAACTAAAGGAACTAAACATTAAACTCAATCTACAATAAAATAAGAACTATCAGGTTTTAATATATCGATGATTATAAAATCCCGCTTATGGCGGGATTTTTATTACCTTTAACTTAATAAGAGTTTATAAAAAATGTCGAGCCCCTCAAAAAAAACGATCCTTTATCGAATACTCAAATGGCGGTATCGCAATATATCAGATAAAAACTTTATCCTGATATTAAGTATTCTTGTTGGTTTTACTGCGGGTCTTATTTCTTTATTATTAAAGAATATTACGCACCTAATCCAAGTGGTTCTCGAGAGTGATATTATCTCCTGGCAAGCCTCATTTTATTTCGTTATACCCGTTATAGGATTGTTAATCGTATATGTCATAACCAAGTATATGATCAAAAAAAATGCGCGATCTGCCATCCCATTGATTTTACATTCTCTTTCAAAAAAAGAAGGGATTATAAAATCTATTCATGGGTATTTACCGCTAATCTTAGCTCCCATCACTGTAGGGTTTGGGGGTTCGGTAGGACTATTAGGACCCGCTATTGGATCGGCATCTACCTTAAGCTCAGACATGAGTAATTTGTTTAAAATAAAAGATAAAACTCGATTCTTATTAATCGGTTGTGCAGCAGCCGGAGCCATATCAGCTGTTTTTAAATCACCACTGGCTGGGTTAGTTTTTGCTGTAGAAGTATTTAGCCTGGATCTCACACTGACTTCACTACTCCCTCTACTTTTTGCCTCGGTATCTTCAATCATTACGTCTTATTTCTTTTTGGGAGATGAAGTATTGTTCAGATTCGAGGTTATAGAAAAATTTGATATCTACGATACTCCTTTTTATATTATTCTCGGGATCGGTACTGCATTTGCCTCTATATATTTTACCAAAATGTACTTTGGTATTTTACATTTCTTTGATCGCTTTCCGAAAAAAATTCATAGGTTATTAATTGGCGGACTTGCCATTGGTATTATGCTGTATTTTATACCTCCCTTATATGGTGAAGGGTTAGGCTTTATTAATGATTTATTGCATGGGGATCACCTCAAAGCTATTGGCAATACTCCTTTTGATGAGATGACAGAAAGTATATGGCTTGTTATTGCATTATTAACCGGCATTACTATTTTTAAAGCGGTTGCGATGACTGCTACATTTGCCGCAGGGGGTTCTGGTGGTATATTTATTCCCACCATGGTAATGGGCAGTGCTCTGGGCAATGTGGTTTCAAAAGTAATCAATAACCTGGGATTAGGGGTTCAGGTTTCTGAAGCTAATTTTACACTCCTGGGTATGGCAGGACTCATTGCAGGGGTGCTACATGCCCCACTTACCTCGATATTTCTTATTGCAGAGATTACTTCTAGTTATGGGCTATTTGTCCCGCTTATGATTACGACTGCCATCTCCTTCATTATATCTAAAAATAAAATCGAGCATAATATCTATACCCGCGAACTTGCAGAACAAGGTAACTTAATAACGCATGACAAAGATCAAACGGTACTTACCCTAATGAATCTGGAAGATTGTATAGAAACTAATTTCATCGCCGTACAACCACAATATACGCTAAAGCAACTACTAAGCGAGGCGGTTGCAAAATCCAACAGAAACTTGTTTCCGGTTACCGATGAACTTGATCACTTGATTGGCATTGTTTCTTTAGATAACATCAGAGATATCATGTTTGATATTACGATGTACCATAAAGTAAAAGTAGACACACTAATGACTCAGGCATCTACTGTAATTATTTATGAAGATGATGACGTAAAAACGGTAATGCGCAAATTTCAGGATACTGGAGTTTGGAATCTTCCGGTGATTAAAGACGGTAAATATCTTGGTTTTATTTCTAAATCAAAACTCCTTACCTCATATCGCAGAAAGTTGATTAATTTTACCCGGTAATCGAATTCAAAATGAAATACATTATCAGAATCCTTTTTATAACCGTTGTCCTACTTGTTTGTATCGGATATTACTTCAAAAACTCTGGCGATCATAGTACCGGAGATAAATTAGTTGGGGTAGGTATATTGGCTGCTTCTTTTATTCTAATGCCTATTTTTATTTATCACCGATGGAAAGACAAAAAAGTAAAAGACTATATGCTCACCGAAGAAAACTTGAATAAAATGAAGGAGTACGAGGCAAACAAAGAAAATAGAAGACGTTGATTTTTTTAAAATATTCACATTTTCATAACATTTCATGACATATTTAAGTTTAACTTTAGAATTCAAATTTTTATTACAAGTATAGTATAATGGAAGGAACAGTTAAATTTTTTAATGAATCAAAAGGTTTTGGATTTATTACCAATGATGAAACCGGAAAAGACATTTTTGTACACGCTTCTGGATTAAACGGAGAAGCACTAAACGAAGGTGACAAGGTAGAATATCAAGAAGAAGAAGGCCGCAAAGGACTTATGGCAGGACAAGTGCGAGTACTTCATGAGTAAACGACCTCGGGATAAGTCCATGAGGCATTTGTAAGAAATTGATTTAAAATTTCGAGGCAAGCCTCAGAGGATTTAAATCTCGCTGTGTCTGCCTCAGGCAGGATTATCGAGTATAAAGCACTACAATGATAGTGCTTTTTTTAGTTCATAAAACAATATCCAAAATTTTGTGTAATCACTGTGAAAAGTCCTCATCCCTGCCTCGCTGGCAGGCAAGCTAGCCTTCTTCTAGAGGGTGAAAGAACCTATAGATAACATAATTAAATGAATATCAGTTAGTTTAATCTCTAACTCTGGTTTCTACTATTTTACCGCGAAATATATTTGAATTTAGGGAAATTCCGACAGCACATAACAAAAATATAATACAATAGATTACTTTTTTCATCTTCTCTAATTCGGTTAAAAGACGTACTGGATTTTAAAACGTTGCACACTTTATTTCAACCTAAATACATCTTTGATCGTTACTCTTTTATCTTTTTTGAGTCTGGATAAGATTTTTAAAAATGCTAATGCAGTTATATAAGCATCTCCTGAAGCAGTGTGTCTGTCACTTTTTGATATTTTGAGATCATTGCATAATTCGTCAAGACTATAATGGCGATTAGAATAGCCACTGAGATATACCGAATGCTTCGTGTTTTTGAAAAGCACTCCTGTATCCAGAATCTTATTTTTTAACGTACCTAACCCTCGTCTTTGCAGTGCTCGATCAATCATTTTTCTATCAAATTCGGCATGATGAGCGATAAGAATAGCATCACCGATATAGTCTATAAATAACTGAAGCGCATCGAACTCAGAAATTTTATCATAATTACCATGCTTTCTGATCCCATGAATGGCAACTGTTGCTTCATTAAATACGTTTTGGTCGAGATAGATTTCTAATTGATCCGATACGTCAATAGCGTTGTTAGATATAGCCACGGCACCTATAGAAAGAACTCGATCAGTATCATAATCAAAACCTGTAGTTTCTGTATCAAAAGCAACAAATCGAATATCGTCTAATGATACGTTATTTTTCCCGGCATCAAAAAGTTTTAGATAGTGTTTCCAAAACTCTGGATAATCCTTGATATTCTTTCTTGACCAAAACTGCATTTACATCAATGATTTAAGCTGAAAACGTATACTCAAGACTTCTTGTATATCCCGTATAGGTCTAAAACATCGTTTGAGCCTTAATTTATCCTTCTTATCTAAGGTATTCAATCTAATAAATCTTCCGGAGTCGTTATGAAGTATCCCCTGACGGGTTTTAAACTTAATCAATACTCTAAATGCTTTGGCACAACTCTCAAAAAGTTCTCTATTGTTGGGTTCTAGTTCCCCCAATTTCTGATATCGAAGTACCGTATTATTTACACCTTTTAGACTATGGTAAAGGGTTAAAATTCTGGCAGCATCGATTAATACCATCATCGCTCTGGTTTTTATATCAAAAGTATCTTTATGCTCTCCGTTTTGTTCTATCAGAAACTGCTTGAAAAATCCTAGAGGAGAAGGTTTTTGTAATGCACTAACGCCCAACAAGCTCAAAAATCGATTGCTTTTATGTACTCCTTCAAAAACTACATCAGATAATTGATCAGCCATAAATGTATCTCCATAAATATGCTGAAAATCAAAAAATATTGAAGACAAAAGTGTACTTTCTTGCGTAGGCGTTGTCATCCAATCTCTAAATTGCGATTCCCATTTTGATATTGACATGCACCACCTTGGATTACTCGCCATCATTTCGGCAGGGCAATATTCGAATCCAATCGTATGAAATCCTTTGGTAATTTTGTTTGCTAACGCTAAAAAATAGCGTTGCGTTACTTCATATTCTTTTTCTTCTACATCCTCAAAAACGATGGCATTATCCTGATCTGTTAATAGCAACTGTTCGTTTCTTCCCTGGCTTCCTAATACCAAAAAACTGAATTTTGTGGGTGGAGGAGATGGCATTTCTTTTAAAGATAGCGCTATCACCCTCATCATAAGTGCAACATTAATCTCTGAGATAATATTTAATATATGAGGTGTTGGAATGTCTTGCTCTAAGTAGGTTTCAAGGAGTTTTTCTACTTGTCTCCGAATATATCTGAGCTTTTGAAGCTTTTTTACTTTTTTGGCTTCTTTAATTAAAACCGAAGGGTTATTCCCAAAAGATACCAAAAGATCATGGTCAGAAAGAATGCCTATTAGTTTCGAATTTCGAGTGCCATCTTTGGTTATACATAGATGGCTAATATTATGTCGTATCAATGCTATTTGTGCTTCGGCTACGGTGAGTTTTTTTGCGTAGGTGATCACTGGCGAATTCATGATTTCTGTCACCACTGAGGTAAGCGGATATAATCCGGTAGTAATCTTAGCTCTTAAGTCGGTATCGGTAAGTATTCCTAAAGGATGTTTATGCGCATTGACTACAACAGTGTATGTAGTGTTCTTTTTTGTCATTTTCTTTGCAATATCCTCTACGGTATCTTTTGGCGAGCACGTCGTCGGTTTTTTACGATATGAGATCGTACGTAACGCCGAGAGATCTTTTGTAGTTTCTATAGCAATTCTATTGTCTATTCGCTGTCCTTTTTCGGTTTCTGTATAATCATGTCGTGCATGCGAAGCAAAGGTGCCCAACAAAAATTTGTTTACCTCTTTATTTTCTTGAATAAATGGTTCAAAAACATATGAGGGAATTGCATATACGATAGATTCTTCATCTGCGATAGCAGACATGCGATAATTTTTTTTAATGATCATAATTCGAAGCCCAAATAGATCACCTGCGTCACAGATATCTACCAAGTTTTGATCATTATCAACATTTCGATAGAGACCGATAGCTCCTTCCCTCACACTATAAAATTCATCATGGCACGGCATATCTTGTGTAAAAATAGATTCTCCTTTCTCGACATACAATACCCTAACCTGACTAGAAATGGATAGTAACTCTTCTTTTTGAAGCACATCAAAAGGCGGGAATTGTTTTAAAAAATCTTGAATTCGTTCAGCAATAGTGTTTTTCATAATTCAAGATCTTAGCCATTAATTCAAATTACGTTTTTCGATAAAAAACCGTTTTATAAGAGCTTTGCATTCTTCTTGCAACACTCCCCCTATCATTTTTGTTTTGGGATGGAGTTTTGTTCCCATAGCAGTACATCCTCTTTGCTCATCTACAGCGCCAAAGACAATCCTTTTGATTTGGCTCCAATATAAAGCTCCGGCACACATTTGGCAAGGTTCTAAGGTGACATATAAGGTACACTCATTAAGGTATTTTCCTCCCAGAAAATTAGAAGCTGCGGTTATCGCCTGCATCTCGGCATGAGCTGTGACATCATTTAATAGTTCTGTTAAATTATGGGCCCGGGCAATTATTCTGTCGGCAACCACAATGACAGCTCCTACGGGTACCTCCCCTTTCTCATAAGCTGCTTCAGCTTCCTGAAGCGCTTTCTTCATATAATGTGCATCATCTAACGGGTCGAGCATGAAAATAATTTTAAGTAAAACTAAATAAAATTATTTGTATTCTTTATACCGAAAAAAAATATCAGGCTTATTGATTCTATACCCTGATATTTTGAGATGACTAAATCGATATGAAATGGCATAAAAGATTTTAAAGATAAAAAGCAAAGTTCAACTTAAAAATTTGAGGCATAGCCTTAATTACGAGGATAATTTTTAACCCGTTTTATGCATTAGAACTTCGTTATGAAGGTTGGAAACGCAATAAAACCTGACATTTTATGAATTTTAGCATAGCACCGTTATGGTGAAATTTGAAAATGTAGTGTAGCGACAGGTTTTGCGGCGATTACAAGCTGTAATAGATTTTCTAACGCATAAAACGGGTTTAAGGACGGAATTTGGTTTTTTGCTTAAAAAATAATATTATTTTATGTAGATTTAGCTATATAATCTTTCTCGTTTTTCACACTACAGCTTCGCTGATAAAAGTTTACAAAGAATCGCTACAAAGTAGTACTTTTGTTGTATGTCTGCATCGTTACTTTCAAATATTCAATTTCCATCAGATCTTAGAAAACTCTCAACAGATGAGTTACCAAAACTTGCCCAAGAGCTGCGGGATTTTGTCATTAATATTGTAGCAACCAAAGAAGGACATCTTGGTGCAAGTCTAGGCGTGATAGAGCTTACGATAGCATTGCACTATGTTTTTGACACCCCAAACGATCTTTTGGTATGGGATGTTGGGCATCAAGCCTATCCTCATAAAATCCTTACCGGGCGAAAAGATGTTTTTGACACCAATAGACAACTCGGCGGTATTAGTGGTTTCCCTAAACGAAGCGAAAGTGATTATGATACTTTTGGCGTAGGGCATTCTTCTACCTCTATTTCAGCGGCCTTGGGTATGGCCATTGCATCAAAACTCAAAGGAGATATCAATACACAACACATTGCTGTGATAGGAGATGCATCTATTGCTGGCGGAATGGCTTTTGAAGGTCTTAATCATGCCGGAGTAGCCGATACCAATGTGCTGGTGATTCTTAATGACAACGCTATAGGGATTGATCCCAGTGTAGGTGCATTAAAGGAATATCTTACCAAAGCAAAAGTTGGTGTTAGGCCCAGAAGCAGCAACATTATCGAAGCATTAAACTTCAATTATTTTGGCCCTGTAGATGGACACGATTTACCATCGTTACTTGACACATTAGAAGAATTAAAAACTACTAATGGTCCAAAACTCTTACACATTATTACTAAGAAAGGAAAAGGGCTGAAACAAGCTGAAGAAAACCAGGTACAATATCACGCTCCCGGAAAATTTGATGCAAAAACCGGGGATGTAGTTCCTAAAAATAATATTGGTTTACCCCCTAAGTTTCAGGATGTATTTGGGCACACAATTCTAGAGCTTGCCAGAACAAATGATAAAATTATCGGTATTACACCGGCTATGCCTACCGGGAGTTCTCTAAAATATATGATGGATGAAATGCCAGATCGTGCTTTTGATGTCGGTATTGCAGAACAACATGCCGTTACCCTTGCCGCCGGAATGGCAACTCAAGGAATGGTTGTTTTTTGCACCATCTATTCTACTTTTTTGCAGCGCGCCTATGATCAATTAATACATGACGTGGCACTACAGGATTTACCAGTGATCTTTTGTATTGACCGTGCCGGCATTGTAGGTGCAGATGGCGCCACACATCATGGCGTATTTGATATCGCATATCTTAATTGTATCCCAAACATGATTATCGCTGCTCCCAGAGATGAAATTGAGTTACGAAACCTTCTCTATACGGCTTCTTTAGGATTAGAGCATCCAATTGCCATACGGTATCCCCGCGGGAGAGGTCATATCGTTGATTGGAAAAAACCTTTTCAGCAAATCAACATAGGAGAAGCAACTTGTATGCGCAAAGGAGTAGATATTGCGATCATTTCGACAGGAATACTGGCGCATAATACAACCAAAGCTATTGAAAAAACTAAACGTAATATTGGACATTATCATTTTGGTTTTATAAAACCGCTGGACATAACTGTATTAAAAGAGATATTACAAAACTATACCACCATTGTGATCATCGAAGATGGTGTTATTAAAGGTGGTTTTGGAAGCGTTATCCTTGATTTTGCCAACAAGCATGATTTTAAGAACAAGATCATTACCCTTGGCGTTCCCGATCAGTTTATTCATCAGGGTGCAGTAGATGAATTACATGATATTTGTGGGATTTCTGTTGAAGGAATTCAAAAAATTATTCAGAATATAATTTTTAATCATAATTGATTATCCGCTCTGGAAATTCACTTTTTAATACAATTTCAATTTTGAAAAATTTAGCTTATTTATCCATCGTATTACAACAGTATTGACTGCCTGTGGAGACGGATGATAATGCTTCCACTTTATATATAATGAATATGAAGACACTCTTTCTGATAAAACTGTGAGTAAACTTAAAAATATTTTGATCTTTGCTAAATCTAACTAAAGAAATACGTAGTCTATCAAACATTCTGACTCAATATTCGTTATCAAAGCTAAATAATTATAATCTTAAATTTAAAAAAATGAAAAAACTTAGTTTGTTTATTTTAATTATTGCAACAGTATTTGCTTCTTGTGGGAGTGACGATGATGCTACTCAACCAGAAACCGGAGAAGTCAATGATGAAACTCTTATTGTTGGCAAATGGGAAGTTACCAGCATTGTGATTGATGGCGAAGCTCTCGAAGCAGACGATTGTGAGTTAAATAGCACGCTCGAAATAAAAGCTGACAAAACATATGAAGAACAAACATATGGTGGTTTCTCGGGTGGACCTTGTAGTCCTGATCCTTTAATCTCTGGAACTTGGGAATTATCAGGTAAAACATTTACACAAAAGGGAGATACAAGTTTCTCTAGTACCATTTTAGAATTAAGCGCTACCACTTTAAAATATGAATTTGAAGATGAAGACACTCTTTCTGATGGAACTGTAGTTACATTTAAAGAAGAATGGACTTTTACTAAATAATTATTTTATATAAAACCCCTTTTCTTATATCTTTGAGTAGTATACATAAAATTCCGGTATGCTGATAAAGAAGGTAATGAGAGATTTACTTTTGTAGAATCCTATAAGAAAATACAATAATACATATTTGATTATTTGAAAAACTGCTGAATATATTTTCAGCAGTTTTTTTATACTTTTAATCCTCTTATTTTCTGAAACTTTAACAATGCATTCCCATCCGTTAAACTAGCTACATACTTGCTGATACTGATGAGTCTTGTGTACAAATCTTCATGTGTATAGTCAAAATTATTTCCTTCTGCTCTTAAAATCAGTTTGTCATAATTAGAACTTTTATCTTGGTTAAAATTATCGGTTGCTACACAGTATCGATCCAAAAGCGTTGCTAAAATCTCGTAGCCTGCAATTTCTTTTTCGGTGACTTCCTGGCTTTGGTATATTTTTTCGATGCTGATCTTTATAATATCATTGATCTGGGCCTCATATTTACTCTTTTCGACCAGTGCAGCATCAAATTCACCAGAAAGGATCTGCTCTTCATTTTTTATAAAGATACTAGCAGCCTCAGTGATTAAGGTATTAATTGCCAATGATCTCAGGTAACTTAATCGATCAGCAGTCGTGATTAAATTATTATATTTTGTTGTATTGATCGAGTCTTTTACTAATTTAATTAAATATTCAAGTGCATATTCTTCATCGATTAATCCCAAATTAATCCCATCTTCAAAATCGATAATCGTGTAGCAAATATCATCTGCAGCTTCGACCAGAAAGGTTAGCGGATGTCGGCTATATGTTGTTTCGCCAGCTATAGCCTGTTGCAATAACCCAACCTCTTCTGCTACATCATGAAAAGATGAGCGTTCGTTCTGAAAATACCCAAACTTTTTATGAGCAATATGTTTTGAGGGTTTTTTTGGTAAGGACTCTTTTGGGTATTTCATAAATGCTCCTAAGGTTGCATACGACAATCGCAGCCCTCCTTCTACTCCTTGTCTAGACTCTGTAAGGATTTTAAATCCATTAGCGTTTCCTTCAAAATCTATGAGGTCCTGATATTGTTTAGCCGTGAGTTGATCTTTATAACGAGTGCCGCTTCCTGTTTTAAAATATTCGCCGATGGCTTTCTCTCCAGAATGGCCAAAAGGCGGATTACCAATATCATGAGCTAACGCTGCTGCAGCAACAATAGCACCAAAATCATTAAATTGATATCCATGAATGGTAGCCAGGTGGGGATGCTTCTCTAAAATCTTTTTCCCTACCACTCTACCTAGAGAACGCCCAACGACAGAGACTTCTAAACTATGCGTTAATCTGGTATGTACAAAACTCGTTTTGGAGAGTGGAATCACCTGTGTTTTATCCTGCAGACTTCTAAAGGCCGAAGAGAAGATAATGCGATCATAATCTACTTCAAAACCCAATCGAGTTTCGTCTTGCTCTTTACGTAATCTTTTATTTGTATCTCCTTGTCGTTTTAACGACAGAAGTTGTTCCCAATTCATCATAATTTTAGAAAATTCGAATATACTAAAAAAGGGAAGTAATCTTAAGAAAACTTCCCTTTTGCCCTATATAAATTGGTCTTTACGACCCACACATTAAACAATCGTCTCCTTCACCTTCTTTGGATTGGGCAATAATGGCACGAAGTTCTTCGGGAGTAAGTGCCGTACCTTCTTCTACAGGAACTGGCTCTTGTTTTGGTTCTGATTTGGCTGCTTGCGCCTCCATCACTTGGGCAGCAGCTACTGCTACTTGCTCAGGTTTTGGTTCTTCTTTATGCTCAGCCTTCAATGTAAATTTAATCGCATCAACCGCAGATTTTGTTCTCAGGTAATACATTCCTGTTTTTAGACCGCTTTTCCAGGCATAGAAATGCATTGATGTTAACTTTGCCATAGTAGCACCTTCCATAAATAGGTTTAGTGACTGGGACTGATCAATAAAATATCCTCTATGACGAGACATGTCAATAATGTCTTTCATACTTAATTCCCAAACTGTTTTATACAACTCTTTAAGATCTTGTGGTATGATGTCTATATTTTGAATGGATCCATTAGCTCGCATGATCGCATCTTTAAGCGTATCGTTCCATAATCCTAATTTTACTAAGTCTTCGAGCAAATGCTTGTTTACTACAATAAATTCTCCCGACAATACTCGTCTGGTGTATATATTACTGGTATAGGGTTCAAACGCTTCATTGTTGCCCAGGATCTGGGATGTAGATGCTGTAGGCATAGGAGCTACTAACAATGAATTACGTACTCCGTTTTTAAGTACTTGCTTGCGTAGTTTTGCCCAATCCCATCGGCCACTTAATTCTTCATCTTTTATGCCCCATAAGTTATGCTGAAAATCTCCTTTTGATATCGGAGAACCTTCATAACTCTGGTATGCACCATCTGCTTTTGCCTCTTCCATCGATGCTGTAACAGCTGCAAAATATAGTGTTTCAAAAATTTCTTGATTTAATTTTTTCGCTTCATCACTGGTAAATGGCATACGTAGCTGGATAAAAGTATCTGCCAATCCCTGGACTCCTAACCCAATAGGGCGGTGTCGCATATTTGAGTTTTCTGCTTCTTTTACTGGGTAGTAATTACGATCGATTACTCTGTTTAAGTTTTTAGTAACGCGCTTTGTAATTCTAAACAGTTCTTTGTGATCAAATGCTCCGTTTTTTACAAACATTGGCAGTGCTATAGAAGCTAAATTACACACCGCAACCTCATCTGGGCTTGTATATTCTAAAATTTCAGTACATAAGTTTGATGAGCGTATTGTACCTAGATTTTGTTGGTTCGATTTACGATTTGCTGCATCTTTGTACAACATGTATGGAGTACCAGTTTCGATCTGAGATTCTAGAATTTTTTCCCAAAGTTCACGAGCTTTTATCGTTCTTCGTCCTTTTCCTTCGGCTTCAAAGCGCAAATATTCTTTTTCAAAGGCGTCACTATGCATATTGAATAAATCAGGGCATTCGTTAGGACACATTAACGTCCATTCTGCATCATCTTGTACGCGTTTCATAAATAAATCCGGAATCCACATCGCATAAAATAAATCACGCGCACGCATTTCTTCTTTACCGTGATTCTTTTTCAGATCTAAGAAATCAAAAATATCGGCATGCCATGGCTCTACATAGATTGCAAACGACCCTTTGCGTTTTCCTCCTCCTTGGTCTACATAACGAGCTGTATCATTATACACTTTGAGCATCGGTACGATACCATTTGATGTCCCATTAGTCCCCGCGATGTATGATCCAGTTGCACGAACATTATGAATAGATAATCCTATCCCTCCTGCGGATTGCGAAATCTTAGCCGTTTGTTTTAATGTATCATATATACCATCAATACTATCGTCTTGCATCGTTAACAAAAAACAAGATGACATTTGTGGTTTTGGCGTACCTGCATTAAAGAGTGTTGGTGTGGCGTGTGTAAAATACTTTTTAGACATCAACTCATAGGTCTCAATAGCAGCATCCAGATCATTGAGATGAATCCCTATAGAAACTCGCATCAACATATGTTGTGGACGTTCTGCAATCTTACCGTTAATCTTTAGTAAGTATGAGCGTTCTAATGTTTTAAAACCAAAATAATCGTAACCAAAATCGCGATTGTAAATAATCGTAGAATCCAACTTCTCTTTGTTTGCAATAATAACATCGTGTACATCGTTGGCAATCAATGGTGCTTTTTTTCCTGTTCTCGGGTTTACATATTCATATAGATCTGTAACTACCTCAGAAAAGGTCTTCTTTGTATTTTTATGTAAATTGGAAACAGAGATACGTGCTGCAAGTTTTGCATAATCAGGGTGTGTTATGGTCATAGTTGCTGCAATTTCTGCCGCCAAGTTATCCAACTCACTTGTTGTCACTCCATCATAAAGCCCTTCTATCACTCGCATTGCTACTTTTACAGGATCGACTAATGGATTAAGACCATAACATAATTTTCTTACCCTTGCGGTAATCTTGTCGAACATTATTGGTTCTTTATGCCCGTCTCTTTTTACTACATACATATGATTTTTTGGTTTTTAAACTTTCTTCATAACGAAGAAACTGATGTTAATTTGTGTTATTAATTCTACTATCTACTAATCAGAATACCAAAAAATTATATTTTACCTGCTTGAAATCAGGTACAAGAAAGCTTTCTCTAAATCCTTAGACCTGAGTACTCCTGCACATAAAATATAATTTTCTGACTTTCGTCCCTTTTTTTATTTGTAAAGCTGTATCAAACTGAGCTAATCTGGATTAAACAAAATCATTGTTTGTGACCAGCTCAGAATGAATATATTATTGTTTTGACAGATTCCCGTTTAAGATGCCAACCAATGGTCAGAAATTAGTTAAAAATCGGCATCAAAACTTATTTTACTGTCTTCAGCATCTTTATTAAGCACCCCTGCTTTTTGATATTCTGAAACTCTTTTCTCAAAGAAGTTTGTTTTTCCTTGTAACGAGATCATATCCATAAAATCGAATGGGTTTGCAGTCCCGTATTCTTTTTCGCATTCTAATTCTACTAATAATCTATCGGTAACGAACTCTAGATATTGTGTCATTAATTTTGAATTCATTCCTATCAAACTTACCGGAAGAGATTCTGTAATAAATTCTCTCTCGATATTAAGTGCATCTACAATAATGCTACGAATTCTTTCTTTAGGCACTTTATTGACAAGATGTTTGTTATGCAAGTGTACTGCAAAATCACAATGTACTCCTTCATCTCTTGATATTAACTCATTAGAGAATGTTAATCCTGGCATTAAGCCTCTTTTCTTTAGCCAAAAAATAGAGCAGAATGCTCCAGAAAAGAAAATTCCTTCTACTGCAGCAAAAGCGATAAGACGTTCTGCAAAAGAATCAGATTCGATCCATTTTAAAGCCCAATCTGCTTTTTTCTTAATTGCAGGAAAATTATCAATCGCATTAAACAACATATCTTTTTCCTTTTCATCCTTCACATATGTATCGATAAGTAAGGAATAGGTTTCAGAATGAATATTCTCCATCATGATCTGAAAACCATAGAAAAACTTTGCTTCACTATACTGTACTTCGTTCACAAAATTCTCTGCCAGATTTTCATTTACTATTCCATCAGAAGCAGCAAAAAATGCTAAAATATGTTTAATAAAATACTTTTCATCTGCCGTTAGTTTTGTAGACCAATCTGTTATATCTTGATGTAGATCAATTTCTTCTGCAGTCCAGAAGCTTGCCTCAGATTTTTTATACCATTCCCATATATCATGATGTTGAATAGGAAAAATCACGAATCGATCTTTGTTTTCTTTTAAAATAGGTTCTACGGCGCTCATCTTATTTTTTTTAGCTGTTTTTTTTGATTTTTCTCTTTCTACTACGGACTAACAAAGATCAAGAAATACTGTAAAAGTTCTACCAAAAGTTAGCAAACGTTTTCAACAAAGTTTTCAACACGACGTGAATTCCTACTAAAAAAACGCGTCGGCATTAAAAGAAGTAAACACTTGTTAATCAGAATTTTACATAAACAAAAAAGAATGAAGGCAATCGTAATGATATCGTTGCGAAGTGTTGATTTGTCACTTGCGAACCGCTTTTTATCTATAAAAAATCAAAAGTTGGAAAACCATAAAATTACGGCAAAACCGTAACGTTTAATAACGAATTTTTTAACATAAATTGAAGGAAAAATAATAAAGATTACTTCTTTATACTAGTAGCAATCTTTTCGAGTTCGATATACCAATCTTGACCAAACTTGCGAATCAAAGCATCTTTTACAAATTTATAGACCGGAACCTGCAATTCTTTTCCCAATGTACAAGCATCATCACAAATTTCCCATTTATGATAATTCACTGCGGAAAACTCGGTATAATCCTGCACTCTAATAGGATATAAATGGCAAGAAACTGGTTTTTTCCAATCAACTTCTCCTTGATTGTATGCTTCTTCAATAGCGCACATAGCAGTGCCTTTTTCATCAAAAATCACATATGCACAATCTGCCCCATTAATTAGCGGAGTTTCTAATTCTCCGTATTGAGTTTTAACATGGGTTCCTTGTTGTTCTATTGCTTCAATGCCTTCTTTGCGTAAGTATGATTTTATGATAGGATATATTTCTTGTAACTTATGAGTTTCGGATTCTTCTAATGGCGCTCCGGCTTCGCCATCGATACAACATGCCCCTTTACATGCAGACAGATTACAAACAAAATCTTTCTCGATTATATCTTCAGAAACTATAGTTTTTCCTAATTGAAACATGTCGCTAAGATAATTCTTATCCTAGATAGTTTTTACAATTTATTTACCTTTTTATAATATCTTTATCAAATAAAGTCTACTTACATTTGCACAAATTTTTGAAACCATAGTAACATGAATTTTAATCTCAAAGAAATATTAACTGCAAGTATGATTTTATTTGCAGTAATAGATATCGTAGGTAGTATACCTATTATTATAGATTTGCGAAAAAGAGCGGGGCATATACAAAGTGAAAAAGCATCTATAGTTGCTGGTATATTGATGATTCTTTTTTTGTTTGTAGGTAAACAAATCTTAAGTTTAATAGGAATAGATGTTAATTCTTTTGCTGTAGCTGGAGCATTTATTATCTTTTTTCTGGCTATAGAAATGATACTAGGCATTCAACTGTATAAAGATGAAGCGCCAGAGACAGCAGCTGTTGTTCCATTGGCATTTCCTTTGATTGCAGGTGCAGGAACAATGACTTCAATACTATCTTTAAGAGCTGAATACCAGACAATTAATATTGTTATTGCTATAGTAATTAATATCATTTTTGTCTACATTGTCTTGAAGTCATCTGGCAGAATTGAAAAAGTGTTAGGCAAACAAGGAATTAATGTAGTACGAAAAATATTTGGCGTAATTCTTCTTGCTATTGCTGTCAAATTATTTGCTACCAATATCAAAGGGTTGTTTTAAAGAATACTAATTATAACATATATATCTTGAAATATTTTATTTACATATTAGTCGTAGTCGCTGTGGGGTTGATGATTTATAATGCCACACATATAGATTTCGAAAATGTATTAA
Organism: uncultured Aquimarina sp.; assembly: GCA_947495425.1. Classification (GTDB taxonomy): domain Bacteria; phylum Bacteroidota; class Bacteroidia; order Flavobacteriales; family Flavobacteriaceae; genus Aquimarina. The sequence continues at coordinate 220,259 of CANLYR010000001.1, read as the reverse complement.
AAGACGATAGTAAAACGGCACTTATTGGTGTTCTTTCATCGGCTTGTGTATTAGTTCTTATGCTCATCTTATTAATCTCAAGGAGCATTCAAAAAAAGAAAAAAGAACTATAAGTTCTTTAATACGCTATCGTTTTAAAATATAGTTTTTTCAGAAAACAAAAAAGCAGGCAATAATTACCGGTGGGATTGATATCACCATTAGAATCATAAAGAAATTATGTAATTTTCTAAATACCAATGCCCTTTTTAGCGATTTTTTAAGTTTAGCATCACTCGAACTGTGTATATGCTCTCTGATAATATCTCCAGAAACGTAGGAGGTATCTACCAAAATATCGTGTTTTAAAAAAATAGCAGCACTATTATCTAATAGTCTAAAAGCTACAGCTATAATAAAGAAAAAAAGGGGGGAACAAATTGCAATCGCAATTAAATATTCTTCAAATTCTGACATATTGAGGGTCTAGATTATTCTTCTTTAACAAGCGACAATACTTTGTTTATCATTGGATCGCCATTATTAATAATTTTTTCTGAGGCTCCTGTTCCAAATAATTGTTGAGCCATGGTTGCTTTGAGATGTTTTTTTAATTGATTTTGATAATTCTTTAATTCAATTTCTACGTCTCTTTTCCCTGCATATCTTAAAAAACCTTCAGCGAAAGCGTCATCAATTTCGATCTCCTCTCTAAATTCTTCCTCGGATAACGCATTATAAAATGCTCTCTTTTTATCTAATTCTTCTTCAAAAACATAGCGCCCCATAAAACCAGACCGAAGTAAATAGTTTAATGTTTCACCAACTCGGGTGGTATCTTTACTCACGAAGATATCAGGAATAATACCTCCTCCTCCATACACAGTTTTACCGCCAGGTGTTTTAAATTTTAAAGAATCTGCTACCTGAATACTATCTGCATTTTGTAACTCGCCATTTTTATAACGCTCCATATACTCATTAAAGTATTCTTTATTACCGTTGGCGTATGGTTTTTGGATTGAGCGCCCTGTAGGGGTATAATATCTGGAAATTGTTAGCCGTACTGCACTGCCATCACCTAGGGCCATTTCTCTTTGCACAAGACCTTTCCCATAAGAGCGTCTACCTACAATAATCCCTCTGTCATTATCCTGAATAGCTCCTGCAAAAATTTCACTAGCAGATGCAGAGTTCTCATTGATCAGCACATATACTTTTCCTGTTTCAAAATCTCCCTTTTTACTTGCATAATTATTCTCTATGGCTCCTTTTTTATTTTTAGTAAACATAATCAGAAGATCATCTTTCAAGAATTCGTCTGCCATTTTTAAGGCTGGTGCAATAAATCCACCTCCATTATCACGAAGGTCTATAACTAAACCTTTTGCTCCGGCATCTAGCAATGCTGCCATAGCATTCTTGAATTCTTTGTATGTAGTTTCAGCAAATCGATTCACTTTAATATACCCTAACTCATCATCTAGCATATATCCTGCATCTACGCTTTGCAAGGGAACTTTACCTCTTTTCACTACAACATCAAACACACCGGATCCTTTGCGATATACTTTGAGCTGAACCTGGCTATTTAACTCCCCTTTCAATTTGTTTGCCAAGCTATCGCGTATTAAATCTGCTCCGTATAGCGTATCATTATCGGCCATCAAGATTCTATCTCCGGGTTTGATGCCAGATTTCTCACTGGGTCCTCCTTTTATGGTATTAATAATTGATATGGTATCTCTATATGGATAATACGTTACCCCTATACCAATAAAACCGCCTTGCATACTTTCTGTAATACCTTTAAGCTCTTCTGGGGGGATGTATACCGAATGTGGATCTAAATTTTCTAATATTCTATTTACAGTAACATCAACGATGCTATCGGTATTAATTTCATCTACATATTCATAATCGATGTAGTCTATCAATCTATTGAGCTTTTCCTTCTTTGCGTTAGAGGAAAAAAGCTTGGCTGAGGGGTTGCTACTAAAGTCTAGTTTACTACCTAAAAACACACCTGCTCCAACTGCCACACCTAAAAACAAAGGCAAGTATTTTTTTGAATATCCCATTACTCTTCTAAATCCGTAATCTGTTCTATTTCTACTCCGGCTTTAGCAAGAAATGTTAAACCCGAATTATCTTTATAATCTGTCTGATACACAATACGCTTTATTCCAGCTTGGTGAATCAATTTACTACACTCTTTACATGGTGATAATGTAATGTACAAAGTAGCGTTTCTACAAGATTGTGTAGATGAAGCAACTTTTGAGATTGCGTTTGCCTCTGCATGCAGTACATACCACTTCGTATATCCTTCTTCGTCCTCACATGGGTTTTCAAAACCTGTCGGGGTTCCATTAAATCCATCTGAGATAATCATTCTATCCTTTACAATAACTGCCCCGACTTTTCTTCGTTCGCAATGGGACAATTTACTCCACTCTCTTGCTATCCTAAGATAAGCTTTATCATACTTAAGCTGTTTTTTTTTAGACATAGGGCAGAATGCAATATATATTCTTAACAATCAAAGTACGAATATATTATTACCATGTGGCAAATACAACTCAAATCAATACTTAATTACCAAATTTTATTGGCGATAAGCATTGGGATCACCATTCCTATTACAATTGAAGAAACGATAAGAATCCAGTCCCGCTTTGAGAATCTAAAAAATGTTTGCGCAATAAAACCAATCAAAACGACAATAATAACCACTATGATTTGTGAGAGCTCTATACCCAGGGCAAACTCTAATAAAGGTAATATTTTGGCACTAACATTACTGCTTATGGCTTTAAAATAACTAGAAAAACCTAATCCATGTATCAATCCAAAAAAGATGGTTGCGCCATACAACACACCTACTTTACTATTTTTAGAACCACTTTTAGAAGTTAAGACGTTAAATATGGCTGTTACCAGTATGGTTACAGGAATTAAAAACTCGACTAGTCTCGAATTTACCGAAACCACATTATACGTTGCCAAAAACAAGGAAATCGTATGCCCTAATGTAAACAACGAAACTAACAGTAAAATTCGTTTCCAGTTATCAAAAGTATATCCAACGGTAAGTACAATTAAGAATAAAATATGGTCATACGCATTCCAATCTAATACGTGACTAAAACCAAGCTTAACATAAAGCCAAAATTCTGACATAGTTTAAAATTTTGAGGTTGAGCTAATGTACAATTAAATAAAAGAACGAAGAAATTACTTAAAAATTCTTATCAAAAAGTTGTGACCCATATCGACAACCATTTTTATAGAAAAACACTTCACTTTCTAAAAAATAATCCGCAACCGAATTATACAAAACACACAATCCAATAAGAACAATGCGCTCCTTATACTTTTGGGGTTTATCCCCCTTAATTATAATAAATAAAATACTTAAATTTACTTATTAATTCAATTTTTGAATTGAATCACCAACTTAAAACTCATGAAAAGCAGCAACATTAATACTATCCTACAAATTGTAGCTATTTTGTTTTTAGTCATTATTGGTTACATGTCATTTAGCTCAGGATCTAACTGGAAAATTATAAAGTCTGAACTTGAAAGAGCCCGCGAAGAATTAGAAACCTCGAAAGATACTTTGGCGGTAACTAAAGCTAATCTCAAAACCTCTATAAAAGAAATAAGCAAATTAAAACTTCAGAAAGATCTTATTACCCACAAACGGGATTCTATAGTTTTAGAGTTCGAAAGAAAAAATGCGAAAGATTGGGAAGATCTAACCAGTATCAAAAATTCGATAGAAGAAACGAATATAAGAATTAAGATGGAACAGAAATTATTAGATAGCCTTTTTGGTATTTAATCGGTATTTATATTATATACTTATTTCTTTTCGTTTCCTAAAAAACAACTCACAATTTAATCTCATGAAAAACATACATACACTTATTACACTACTCTTGATCATTTCTTTTTCGAATGCACAGGATTTAGATTCTTTACGTATTATAGAAATTCCTGCATCCTACGAAAATTATACGGGCAAAGCTCAAACCGTAAAAAAAGACAGCTTGTACATATTTCGTACCTCAAACATTTATCTTGTTAATCAACAATCCTTTTTTGCACTAAGAAAAATTTATGAGGACACTAAAAACAAAAACGAAATGACTAATACTCTTTTGGAGAATTATACCAAAACTTTAAAACGCAATGTAGCTCTTGAAAACAAGCTAAAAATTAATTTTGAAGAAACTGACAAATTAGACCAAGCTATTTACGAAAGAACGCAAGCAACCTTATCCAATACACAAAAGGTCTTGGATTATACAATCAATAGCCTAGAAAAAGCCACCAATAGCTTAGAAATCGTTGAAAAAAACACTAAAAGACAGCGCAGAAAAAGTGCTTTTGAAAAAATACTTTTTGCCATTGGCGGAGTGGGAATCGGTGTAATTGTTGGAGTATCGCTTTAGCCTACCTCTTACCAAAGATAGGTTCAAAAAATCATCTCATTACTCTTCCACCTTTTTGAAACTCTCTCTGGATACCATGTATCACATCAGATTGATAAATCGTTTTCTTATTGGCGTTTAAAGAGCATAAACATGCATATTGAACAATATTCATGATCTCGGCACCAGATAGTTCATAACGTTGAGCGATCTGAACAAAATCAACATCAGCATGAAATCGTACTGTCTTGGGAAACGCTTTTTTCCAGATGGCTAATCGTTCTGACATTTTAGGGAGTGGAAAATGGATAATAGATTGAAAACGTCTTACAAAAGCATCATCTATATTACTTTTGAGATTTGAAGCCAGAATCACCAATCCTTTATAGCTTTCTATTCTTTGCAATAAATACGATACTTCTTGATTCGCATATTTATCGTGGGCATCTCTAACATTTGTTCGTTTCCCGAATAAGGCATCGGCTTCATCAAAAAAGAGGATGTTTTCTGTTTTTTCTGCTTTAGCCAACAAATTTGCTAAATTTTTTTCTGTCTCTCCTATAAACTTAGACACCACCATAGAAAGATCAATCTTGTATACGTCTTTGCCCGTATATTTCCCTAATAAGTTGGCTGTTAATGTCTTTCCTGTTCCCGGGGGACCATGAAACAATGCTCTATACCCGGGTTTCAGTTTTTTAGACATCCCCCAATCATGAAGCAATGTATCGCCGTGAGTAATCCAGGTTTGCAATTCTTGAATCTGTTTGTACGTTTCTTCATTTAGCACCAAATCTTCCCATTGCATTTCTGTTTCTATGATTTCTGCCGGAAATTTCATGCTAAAAGCGGGCTTACTCACCTTACCTAAGGTCAAAAGCTCTACGTACTCTTGTGAAAACACAATTTTACCACTCATTCTAGGCTCACCTTCGGGAGGTTCTTCTAACCAAAGAATACGATGCCTTGCAAAAAAATGATCTGAATTAAAAACTTCCAGAATCTCTTTTCTCTTCTCTATATCATCTCCTGCCAATAAAAACAAAGACGTCTCACCAGTAGGCAAAAAACCTCTGAAATTTTTACCTCTTAATCCTCCCAATTGCGGAAAATCACCTGTAGAAGACAATTTATTTTGAATGATACTATCTAACAAGTTACTATGTATATGTGGGCATAATGCTAGCAATACTATTGTTTTTTCTTCATCATTTAATTCTGCTTTTTCAAACATTTCAGGAACAAATAAACCCCATTTACTATATTGAGGCATTTCTGGGGCAACGGTATTGTTCTCTATATTAAAATATGTATCTAAACGATGCTGGATTAGTTCTTTAAGATATTCAAATTCAATAGTGGTATTCATACAATTGTATCAATATTAGTTATGCTAGGTCGTTACCTGATTTTTTATTCTTTTTTTCTCCTTTTTGCTGAATTGTATGTGTAAGCTCATGTGCTAATAATCGTTTGCCTTCGCTTGAATCCGGGCTATATTTTCCTGAATTAAAGTAGATATCATCACCATGGGTAAACGCCTGTGCACCTAACACTTTATTCATTTGTGCTGCTTCTTGATCTGTATGAATATTGACACCACTAAAATCACGACCAAAAGAGTTTTCCATTTCTGCTTTTACATTTTTGGATAACGGTTTCCCTTTTCCTGATTTTTCTTTAATATCATTTGACAATCGCGTACTAGCAGTTCGTTTATTCGCATTAGGATTGTGTTTCGCTTGTACTTCTTCCTCTTCTTCGCCCATCATTTGTACAGATTCTTCTTCTTGTCCCATCATTTGTATAGATTTTTCCTCTTCTTCGCTCTTCATTTGCACAGGTTCTTCTTCCTCTTGTCCCATCATTTGTATAGGTTCTTCTTCCTCTTGTCCCATTCTTTGGATCTCAGGCTTTGCTTGCAATTCTTCTTCTTCGCCTCCCATCTTTTGAATTTCTGGCTTTTCCTGTACCAATTTATCCTCTTCCATACGTTGCTCGGCAGTACCTAATTTTTCTTCTTCTTGTGGCGTTACCAATGATTCTCGCTGTATACTACTAATCTCTTTATGTTGTATTTCTGGTTTTGATGCGTTACTCACTGCCGCATCTGCCATACTATCTGCCTCTTTTTCATATTTGTCTCCTGGCTGCCCTATCGCTAATTTGGTTTGTACTGCACTACCATTAGCAACATTAAAAAAAGGTTGTTTGCTTTCCTTTGAAAAGAAAGGAGCTTCCTTGTTTTCTTTCCCTTCATTACCATGTGGATTTTTTCTACGACTCTTTGAAAATACATTTTTCATCTTTCTACATTTTTAATTCACTAAAATTTTGATAAAAACTCTACAGTTAGTTTATTGTAATCTTCTGCTCCGTTTGAGTTTTTATCATATTTAAAAATATCCCTACCCTTTTCCTGGGCATTAGCTAAGGCAATATTGCTTCGAATATGCGTCTTAAAGATCATTTTCTTAGAAAATTCATCCTCGAGGTCTTGCTTTACCTGCTGGTTCATCTTTTTTCGGTAATCATACTTGGTAAGTACAAACCCTAATAATTTTATTTGTTTGTTTAGTTTCTTAACTAATTCTAGGTGGCTTAAAAAACTTCGTACTCCTTTTAGCGGTAAAAATTCTGCCTGTAGTGGGATGAGCACAAAATCACTACTCACCAATGCATTAACGGTTAACATGCCCATTGATGGCGGGCAATCTATAAACACAAAATCATAGCCTTTTAAAGGTTTAATTAACTGCGAAAGTATTTGTTCACGACCGTACACACTTGCTAATTCTAATTCGGCTCCTGCCAAATCAAGAGAAGAAGGGATCACGTCTAATCCCGACGCAGTAATCATCACATCGGTGATCTTAGTTTTTTCACCAAAAGCTTCTTTGTGTAAGACCGTATACACTGAATCCTCAATAGTATCTGTGATGCCCAGAGACTGCGTAAGATTTGCTTGCGGATCTACATCGATCAACAATACTTTTTTACCTTTCTTTTTCAGTCCTGCAGCCAGATTAATTGCCGTAGTGGTTTTACCCACTCCTCCTTTAAAATTTGCTATTGAGATTACTTTCATGAGCACCCTAACCCCTAGAGGGGAATTTTATTAATTAGCATATATAATTTACTCATTATTTTTGGTTTTGTTTAGGCAAAGACAACTTAATTTGCCCTCACCCCAACCCTCTCCCACAATAGAGGGAGCTTATTAATTACCCCAGTTCTGCATTAAAATATTGGCATACTTTATCCCATACTTCGCATCCTACTTTGCTTCCTAGTTTGCGTCCTTCCATATCGCCATCTTTAAAGTGAATGCCTCCGTATAATCTGGAGATTCCTGCTTCATCAGCAGCACTCTTTAGCATTTTCCAGTCGAGTGTGATCTCTTCACAAGGAGTGCAATCGGGTTCAATTTTAGACCCTCCTTTGGGTATGGTAACCGATTCTCCGTATTTTCCACCGTTACAAAAACTAGACAATACCTCTTCTGCTGCTGCACTAAATGTACTATGCCCAGATACATATTCTGCAAATGGTGGTGTGGGGATATACGGCACCCAATCTTCACCTTCTATATCTTTGGTTCCTTCGCAGGGACCGCCCCAGGCTTTGATGGTTTTTTTTCTATATAGTTCGCGTATTGCCGATATAGGTCGCACGTAGTCATAGTAGACTTTACTATCCCAGGCTGCAATCCCAGCATCCAACAACGCATTAGACAAGGCAAAAAACATTTTGATATCAAATGCATTTTTATGTTTGTACATTCTAGATAAATACCGTGCCTGGCGACAACATTGTTCTGGTGGTGTGGCAGTGCGGTTAGGATCACCATCTTTTGGTGAGTCTACAAATTTATCTTCATGCATCCCTGCCCAAAACTCTGCAATTAATTTTTGCTCATCGGTAAGGCATGCACTATATTCTAGTACCATATCTGCCTGATGTTTGTATTCTTTTTCATTGCATGCTACGGGAGATGGCGGTCTAAACTGTCCCGGCCATGAGAGTGCAAAAGGTTTTACTAATCCCCAATGTGCGGTTAAGAATACTTGTGGTTTATGATTTACCAATTGTGGTTGCCAGCGATCTTCGTGTTTTAGCGGTTGTGGCACCGGTGGATTTACCGGGCAGTAGTTACTAAAATCTGAATAACGCCCATCTTCTAGTGTAGCGTACTTATTGGCACGATCTCCTGATCTGCAATCGATAATCAATTTCCCACAAAGGTTCCCTAAGCCCGAAGGATTATTAGGTTCGAGGTTTTTGTCATCGGGATCAAAATCACATTCGCACATAAAATCCCGGAACATATTTTTCTTTTCTGCTGGCAGGTCTAGCCAAAATAGTTCTTGCAGTACCGTGTAGGCTGCATGGCTATATGCTGCTTCTCGATTTCTGGTTGTGCATTCACTACTTGGTCGTTGTAAGCGTGCTCCTGTAGTGGTACTCACCTCATCACCATCATCATTGTAGTTGGTCCAGGCATCATACATGGCCGTATGCACCATAGCCAATGCTCGTGCAGCCACCGTAGGTGGCATTCCCACATAATGTATAGCATCACAGGTTAGTCTATTCCATTGTTGTACTTCTGTGGGTGTATAGGAATTATTTGTTGCCATGAGTTTTAATTTTTGTGTAATTATTGTATTGTTTTATTCTTTACTATATATTAAAAAGGGGGTTATCCTACAATTTTGTTGCCTTTCTGGAGATATGCCTATACTTTTCCTACATTACCCTTTCCCCGTCCTACAAACATACTTTCCCCGCGCTTTTTTATCGACCCCCGGTATCTACATCGCTTTCCCCGGACTACATTACCCTTTCCTCGTCCTACAAAATAGGCTCCCCGCACTTTTTTATCGACCCCCGGGATAGTCATCCATTCCCCCGCACTATTTCTATCGTTCCCCGGTATGTTTGACCGCTACCCCGCGTTGCTTTTGTCGTTCACCAGTATATAGACATCGCTCCCAACGCTATTTTTATCGATCATCGGCGCGTTGATAATGGTTTGTTTATCGACGATCCCACCGAGATCTCCGTTAGGTATATTTTTCTGCGCGTTAGTCTAATTTTGTTATTATTAAATCCTGTTATTTTATACTTTGGTTTTATATCTTTCTTTTTTCTCGATTGTTATTAGTTACGAACTATGGTTAGTAGACAATTCTATTGGCTAGCTATCTGATACATGCATTTTACTTAATGAATATTTTCTTGAATTCATCAAGTGCATCTTGAAAATCGTGTTTGAGAATTCCTAAATCTTCAATTGAAATATCTATTTCTGTAAAAAGGTTATCTATTGCTTCATTGAATGCTATTGCAAATGATTTAAGTGAACAATTTTCTAAAGTCTTTTTACCAAACCCATATGCCAACTCTCCGTTATTATGTTTTAAATTCAATATAAAAGATGAATCTGTGGCAACAAACTGATAACTTTTTTTAGATTGTTCTTTTTTAATTTTTATCAATAAATCTAGCATTTCTACAACAGCAAAAAATATCATACTAGATTGATCTGGTGTTTTCTCTTTGGATGTATACACCATCTCTTTTGTTATAAATGTAATATGCCCCATTGATAAATGAGAAATTGGTTTTTTATTTGGATTATTGAGTTCAAGTGTTATTTTCATTTTATTTTTTTTATGGTCCAGTAATTACAGGAAATATAGTGATTATTCTACCATCACTTGAGTCAACTGTAGTTCGAATTAAAAGGCTTTTCCCTCTAACTTTCATACGCATTTCAAAGGTTTGCATCCTCCTATGTAAAGGACTAATTCTTGTCCCTTTTCTTACTAATCTTTGTGTAATTCTTTCAATATTTGCTCTAGTTGTTCCTAAAGGAAAAAGATCCGCTTCGCCATTGGGAGGCATATGTCTAGCCCTAATATGTATCCATCCTTCATCCAAGTTTCCGTCTTCAAGCACTGTTCTTCCTCGCCACCCCTTAACCGTAACAGGTCGCAATCCGAATCTTTCAAGAAAAGCATCTAATTCTTGATGTTCCATTTGACTTAACCTTCTCACACTTTCAGTTATCTTTTGTGCAGATCTTCCTTTTTCCATATTTGAGGTAATGTGCGCTCGAAGTGCATTCATTCTATCTCTACTTAAATTAGTAGTAAAACCTCTAATAATATTAAGCAATTCTTCCATTTGAGCATCACTAAATACTCTAGCCAGTCTAGATGCTTCAATACCTATTTCGCCTGCAAGATTTCGGGCTGCGATACTTGGCGAGACTATTGGTTGTTGTGTGGGTCTAGCATTTTCAACATCATCTAATACACTATTTGCACCTCTATTTGCACTATTTGCTAATTCATCAATTTCATCAATAAGATTTGTTGCTTCTTGCGGTGTTACCGATGATTCGAGAGCCTGTGCCATCTTTTGTTCTGCCTGAAGTATTTTTAACTCTTCAGCTTCGGCAGATGTTAACCACCCTGTTCGGTGTTCTTGCCAAAATGCTCGTTCGTCTGCTATTCTTATTCCAGCTTGTTTCCTTAAAAACTGCCAATAGCTTTGATCTGCCGCTGCCATACGTATACTGGCAATTATGACTTTAGAATTTTCTAATAACTTAGCCGGTCTTGATAGTGCTTGTACTAACTTTAAAATGTCACCACCCGCTGCAGCTACAATTCTACCTGGTTTGGTTATGATCCGTCCTAATAATTGTCCCCATTTTCCGGCTCTAGCCATCTGCACTGCAATCTTAGTTCCTGAGATCGCACCTTTAACGATTCCATACCCTCCTACAAAAATGAGAATCACATCTACTAATATTCTGAATATACGTGACGTCCAATAAAATGCTCTTTGGCATTCTGCAAACGGTCCCTCTATCAAACTAGCCTCAGCAGTTACTTCTCCCCACATTGTAGATATCATATCCCCAGGAGCATCAAAGAGTTTTCCAATTCCAGAGAAAAACCTAACAACATTATTATATTCTTCTCTTCCAACATTTCCATCAGTAATATAATACATCAACCATCCTATCAAGTCTGGTATACCTATAAATACAAATTGAAGAATTACCTTTATAAGTTGAATAAACGCATCCAAAATACCCCAGGCTGCTCCTACTACTCCACAAATTCCATATTCAATCCAGCCAACAACATAATCAAATCCAGTTACCATTTTATCCCAGGTCCAATCTAACCAATGCTTTTCAATATCATATGGACGTAACCGGACCCCAATTTCTATCAACCTATTATAATCGGACTCATACATATCTTCCATTAGAGCCTCTTCTGCGGTTTGCGACCACCTGTCTACGGTAAGATTATTCAAAATGTATAATACTAGCCCCCTCATCGGACTTGGAGTCCTTTCGAAATTAGCAACAATCGCAGCACTATCACTAACCCCAGTATATCCAGCAATTAGATCTTCTATCTTCTTCGCAGTAAATCGTGCAGCATAATTTGCAGGAATTGGGCCTTGCGTATAGAAAAGATCTTTCAATCGATCGGCCGTAAGTCGTGTAAGATCTTCAAACAAATAATCGCTTGTTGAGTCTATTGTACCGCCAATCTTAATACGGATTTGGTTTAATACTGCTGCTGTAGCAGTATCATTTAGTCTTAGAAAGTATTCATATATTTGTTGAGCATCCGATTCGGATGTATACCCCGAAATATGTTCATTCACAATTTCAAAAGCGACAAACTTAAAACCATCTTGTGAATTAGCCTCTATAAGTATGTTTATCAATGCTTTTCTATCTTCTTCTACAAGATCATTCATAAGCCATTCTACCATATTCCACCCTGTGGTAGAACTATAACTCCCGTTTTTGAGGATGGACATTAGAGAGTGGATACTAGAACCCGAATATTTTCTAAAAATTCGCAAAATATCAGCACTATCTCCAGAAGATGTCCAGCCATCCAAAAGGTTGACTACTTTTTCTGCATCATCTTCTAATATATTGCCCTGAATCTGTAGTTCTTGTTTCTGAATGGATATATCTGATTGTTTATTGATATTACTTGAAGAAGCACCCTGCTGCATCGTATGTGTCAATTCGTGGGCCAATAGATGTTTCCCTGAATCTGAATTTGTATCAAATTTACCTTGATTAAAATAAATGTCGCTACCATTAGTAAATGCTTGTGCTCCCAAATCCTGATTCATTTGTACAGCCTCACTACCAGTATGTATCCGTACAGTACTAAAATCTGCTCCAAAGGCTGAGCTCATAGAATTTTGCGTATCCGTTGAGAGAGGGTTTCCATTTCCTTTGCTTGATGCCAAACGAGCTTGTAGATCAGAATTAGGTTGGTGTTGAGAATTTCCAGCCTTCTCTTGAATTATATTATCCTCAGTAAGCTCATCTTCTTTTTTCTGAAGTTTTTCTTCTTGCTCACAAGTAGCACATTTTGTCTGTATAAAAGGAGTTATTGGTTTTGTCTGAACATTTGGTTCTTGTTGCTCTGCATTACTTTCAAAAATAGGCTTTCTTTGTATTTCTGACATATTCTGTACTACCGCATCCTCTTCTTTCTTTTGTACATTTTGTGTTTGTGTATTTACTGAAGAAGAATTGACAGGCGCTGCTAATTTTTGTACCACTTGATCAGCCATTGCATCAGCTTCTACCTCGTATTTATCTCCAGGTTCGCCAATAGTAAGTTTAGGTTGAACTGTCGCCGGGCTAAAAAAAGGTGCGGTTACTTCATTAGATTTTGAAAAAAAGCCACCTTCCCCTTCTTTGTTAAAGAACGGTTCTTGCTTTGCCTGTACTTTATTTTTGGCGGCAGTACTTTTATGTGCTTCAGCTACTTTCAATATGCTATTGTGCTTCTATTTCAAGATTTTTTACAGTGTCTCTTATTATATGTTGACGAATAATTTTACTACTCAAATATGCTCTGGTTTTTGCATCAATCCACGGGATTGCCTTATCGATTTGTTTTTTTAGTTGTATTGTATCTTCTGGAGACATGGATTGGCTCCTAAGGTTCTTTTGTATTTTGGCAACTTCATTAATATCTTTTAGGGTTATTAATTTAGTGTTCACCCCTCTGTTAATTGCTGAATTTCTTGTGCTATCTCTTGGGATAGGCAACGCCTTTTGATCAGTATCAGGATCATTATTATCTTGTGATTTTTCTTCAATTATTTTATTGGTGAGGTCAATAACTTTTTCTGAGTTTCCCAGCAACAAATTAGCTTTAGCTACTGCTTTTATATCCTCGATATCAGTTGCCCGTTTTTCTAATTTTTCTGTAACTTTAATCAGTTCTTTTTGCGCAATAGTATCTTCGGGATTATCTATCACTTCTTTTGAAAATTTTTTGAGGGCAATTTTATCTTTTTCAATCTGTATTTCCTGAATACTAGGGTATCCAATCATGATAATGGGTATTGGAAAAAACAATAATAACTTTTTTAAATCCTCTTTTTTGACAATAAAATATACTAATCCTGCACATAATAACATAAATAAAAATGCGCCTAGAAACAACAACACTAGTTCATACAAGAAAAGATTGTCAAAAAGTGAATTCATACATTCTTCATTTTAATACTAATTTACGATTTATCTCCATTCAACTTTTAATATATCGGTCATCCAAGGAAGTTTTATGAGACTAAGATTCCAGGGCAACCGGTCTAATAAAATATCCATTGTTTTTTGTTCTATATATAATTTCCATCCTGATGCGTCTTGTTCTAATTTTCCTTGTCGTTTTAAAAATCCTTCTCTTAGACCATCTGGTGATGAGCCACCTAATGCTCCCCAATGGTTTATTGCTGCTTGTAGCATGGTATTGGCCTCTTCTTTTTCTTCTTTGGTCAAAACAATAGTATGGTCTAGAGGTATGTTTACCGGCATTTCACAAAGAAACTTTGGCAATACCATCTCGTATTCTTTGGGAGCCTCTTCTGCTGTGGCCAAATAATGTAATAACATCACCGCCTTACTCCTTGCGTTGAAATCTATGAAGTCTTTTTCTTCTAGTAGGCCGAGCTTCTCGAAAAAAGAGCTTAAAAACGGATGTAACACTACAACACCTGCATTATTAAAAAATTGTGGAGATTCAAGATGCTCTTCGTTAGTGAATAGTTCTTCATTTTCTAAATCTTCATCTCTAAAGTTATCAATATCATCCTCATCTTTCAATAGAGAGATTTCTTTTTCCTCGGGTGTGATTTGACTTCCTTTTTGTTCTTTTTGAAGTATTTCTTGCAACATAGAAAGGCTATTCTCTGCCTTGTTATTTATTATTTCTTCTACATTGACTTGATCGATTAGTAAAGCTATAGATGGTAACTTAATAACTTGTACACCTAATGAAAAGCTATCCAGTTTTTTCCTGTCCAGAATTACGGTTTTAAAAATGTGCTGCCAAATATCGATTTCTAAAACTCTATAGTCTGTAGAGGTTGATTTTAGAGATACAACTTCTAGAACATATTTAATTTCTTTACAAAGATCCAATAGCCAGGTTTGCGAAAACCCGGTATATAATTCTACTATTGATTTGAGGTCTTTGGCTGTATGTTGTAGTATTAATCGTTTTTTTGCTATCGGATGATTTCTGAGTGTATGCTTTAGTATGGTGATAGCATCGATATCTAATCCAAGGGTCTCAAGAATTAAAGGCATCCAATCTTCTTCGGGTTGTATGGTATAGGAAGGTAATCTGCCTTTTTCTAACCAATAAAGCCATAAGTCAAAATAATGTCTTCTTAGTGATTGATTTTTATTTTGAGTTACTACATCGTCTCTATCAATTTGTTTTTCCTTTTTGGAAATATGACTATGCTTACCATAATCGTTATCAGAATCAAGTTCCTTCTCCTGGGATGAGAAATCACTATGTAATCTCTGCGGTTTCTGAGGCTTATCTATGTGTTTGAATCGCGAAACATCTTCTTCATAGGTAGTGTTATCTAGTTTATCTTTTATTGTTTTTTCTAGCAGTTCCATTATTTTATGAATGATTTTATCTTCATAATCGCCATCGAGTTGTATTGAACCGATGTCAATCGTTACACTATCTAATAGTACAACTTGGGTGTCAGAAATTAACGTATCAAAAAGATCACTTAGTGCCGGTATCAACTTTTTATGCACGAGCTCACTCATTTTTTGCTGAATGGCATAGGCATCGTTTGCTGCATTAATTTCTAATGCTAACACTTGTTTTCCTATAAGATGCGTATTTGCTGCCATACCGTTATTTTAATAGTTTCTTTAGCTGTGCTAAAACCTCTGCATTTGCTACTTCTTTTACTTCATTACTATTCCATTCTTTATCTAATTCTTTTATTAACAATCCTTTTTTGCTCAGGGTAGTTAAATTACTATTAAGCTCATCTATAACCTCTTTTTTGAGTGCTTCTTTTTTATCTAATACCAATTTATCTAACAGATGCCACGTCGCATTTTTGAGCAGTATTAGAAAACCTTCGGTGTTGTTATCTTTTTGAAGGCTATACTTATTAAAAAAGTCTACGAGCTTAGTAAATCCTGCTACTGTTGGTGTATTCTGAAGGAAAAAAACCGTTCGCTCATAACTCTTCGTTTTTTTCATACTAGAATCGGCAGCAGCTTCAATATTACCCATATATTTGGGCTTTCTTTTTCTAATCGTCGCCAGCGTATCTTTAGTTGGTTTCTTTACTGCTGATTTCTTTGCAGCAGATTTTTTGGGCACCGCTTTTTTAACTGCTGCTTTTTTAGTGACACTTGATGCTGCTTTTTTAGTGCTTTTTTTTGATGATGCTACTTTTGGCTGTTCCTTTTTTGCTATAGTAGCTACTTTGGCTAAGGTTTCATCTGCTTTTTTTGCTTCTAGAGTAGCCTTGCGTACAGCAACCTTAGCACTAACATTTATTTCTTCAATGCTCCCTAAGATTGGACCATCGGGTTCACAATTCCCCCAAAAAATACTACCTGTAATATCTTCAGGAAGTGTATTATCCCTCTGGTCATCATTACAATTACAATCTCCATCCTGACCAGGAACCGTTGGACAAGGTGGTTCTGACTCAAGCGTTCGTATACAATCAGAAAGCAAACAATTAGGATGGTGTTCTTTAGGATAACACGATAATGCCGATACATCTTGTTTCCAAGCCAACCATTTTCTATACTTATCTTCAAACTTACATAAATCCCAAGGACTTAACCACAGAATATTGAGTCCCACAAGAGCCGGTGCTTCGGTATACAGAAATTTTTCGAAACCTTGTCGTTGTTCTGCGGTTCTAAATTGTTTGTGCCATCCAGGCAATACCAATGTAGCCCAGAATGAATACGGGTCACTACCTGGTATGTAATGAATTGTATCAGGATTATTATCTGCACAAGGGTCCTCTTGATCTATATCAGGCTGCCATTCTATAAGACACTCATTATCTGGACAAACAGGGAGTAAACAATGTAACATTTTTCGACCTTCACTTTCATTATCTTCGATGATATTTCCACATTGATCTTCACTTTTAGGACGTAATAAGATATGTTCGAGCAAGTGCATCCCAACATCATTCACGCTGGCCTTTGTGTGTGCTATGGCATTTTTAACTTCTTGCAAGCTTTCATATCGCTGCGGATGATACGCCAATTCTTTTTTCTTATTGATAATCTCAAAAGAGTGTGGTCCATACTCTGTTTTTGATATATACTCTGCGCTATAAGAGCCTTGCATCATTAGTGCACAAAACTCATTAAATGCATTTAGCGCTTCTGCACAACAAGTATAAACAGTACTACTTATAAAAGGATATGGCTCTTTGCACGGCTGTTCATTTTCTATAGTATCATTACATCCGCAAGGTTGCAATCCTTCTGGTGTAGTGATCACATCATTTTCTGGCCAATATAATCGATAACGATATCCATTTTCGGTGCTATACACGGGGAAATAATTGACCAAATCACAAATGTCTTGATACAGGAAAGATTGGCTATCAATAGCTCTGCTTACATCACTATCCTCTTTATATTTTTCTTTTAACGATGCTTTAATACCCTCTACTCTTGCATCCTCATCTTTTTCTGTACATTGTTGTATACTATCTCTGCATGCAAAAACCAGCTTGCAGAATTCTTCGGATGAGTATCCATATCCAATCTGTGAAAAAAACATCCCTTCTTTGCGTGTACTCTCACCTTCATCAGTTTGCCATATTGTATATCGATCCCAATCAAGACTTTCTAGTTTGGTAAGCCAAGACTTCATTTGTTCATCTCTTTCTATTGTAGAATCATAATTACAGGTATGCTCTGATACAAAGTACGATGGAGCTACAACTTTAAAATTCCAATAATTAAGCTCACAAACCGGGATATAGTTTTTATCTTCTTCTGCTGCATATATAAATTCGCGTACTCCCCCGGGAACACAGTTTTGGCAATCATCTTTATCATTATCTCTTCCTGGATACTTGTCATCCCAGGCATCTTTGATGGTATCAAATTCTATTGCGCTTTCTGCTAGAATTTCGAGTAGCCCTATATAAAATGCTCCTTTTTCGCATAGCATTCTACAATTATAGGATACCCCAGCTACATTATAAAAATATTGGTATGCGTCGATAGTTTCCTGAAGATCAGTATACGAATCCGTACTCAACCATAATAAACTTCCTATATGATCAATAGTACTAGTATCTGGAACTCTACATCCTTCTGGGATAAGATCTTTTTGAGGCACCACTACTTTGAAGGCATATTGTGCATTACTTTCATACTCAGTTTCATCAGAAATTTTATAAATAGGGAATAGATCTGCTAATGCTGTATAATGGGCTATTAATGTATTAGTATCTCCTCCTACTTGGGCTCTTATTGCATTTGGAATCACAGCGATAAAGGAGGCCTGATCACATGATTTTTTAGTAGGATCATCATACGTTTCTTCGATATTAATTTTTCTAGAAAGGGTATACTCTTCGGGATCAGTTGCTATTTTTATGACGTCTAGCCATTCATTTTCCCAAGCTTCTTCTGCTTCTTCTACACTATTATATCCTACATAACTTATCAATACAAATTCATTGTCTTGATCATCATTAAATGTTATCTGGTAATGAAACTTATTTGGATCTCCCTCTGGACATACAACTACTCTTTTTTTAGGGCATTTTTTTAAATTAACCGGAGGAATTTTATCACAAACAATTGTTTTAATATTTTCTGCTTGCGATTCACTATCACATCTGTATGGACTGATAGCTATAGGTGCATTTTTTTTATAGAATCTCCACTCATAACTTTCGTTTTGACGCGCTACAATCTCTTTGGTAATAAAACTGTCCTTAGGCTCTAAATTTTTGGCATAGATTTTTGTAATATAACTTGTCATATTACGAGCCTTACTTACGGATGGCTTCTTTTTTGGATATGCAATAACAACTGGAGTATTCGAATCTGAAAGATACAATCCAAAATCCCCATCCTTCTCAGATGAATTTTTAAACACCAGCCCTGGTAATTGCCTCATAAAATCGGTATAGGCTTTTGATGCAGCTTCACTGGTGGCAAAGGTATTTGTGCTAATAAATATAGGCTCCAGTTGATGTTGAGCATCGTTATCCCCATATACAAATTTATACTGTGCTGGCGTGGCAATTACTTCAAACTCATAAAAATGAGGTGCACACAATGTATTGTTTTCTTTTAGTGCTTCTATCACTATAGCATTATCAAAATCTGACTGTGCTTTGGTTTTTGAAGTAAATTCGGATGTTGAGCTAAGCACTTTTTTTTGATCCTGCACTAATGTCCAAACATAGCTACGTGGTTCTTCTTTGACAAAGACAGGAAGGTCATTACTTTTAAAATAACGCATCATTGTATTCAAAACCTTGGTACGATCTGTTGCAGTTTCAAAATGATCGGGTGGTAAGGTCAAAAATGAATCATATTCATCCTTGAGTATAAAATTATACACAGAGTTCCCTTCATCCCCAGAAAGTAAATAGTTCTTTTTATTTGTGCCTAACTTAAACACCAGGGGTATCTGCTGGATCGCTTCTTTTTTTGAATCGTATACGCAGTAGCTTGTAAGTACCGGGGTATTGTCTTTTCCTAAAATTTGAAATCCAATCTTTTCTGTTTCTTCATCAAAATCTGGTCTTGTTCTTCTATTGTTAAAAACCGATGCACAATGGAGTAGTATATCCTTTTGGTTGGTTGTTTTAGGAGCAAATTCATTAGATACTGCGATGATCTTTCCTTTTTTATTTTTTAATCGAATGATATTTGCACCGCCTTTATTTTCTATATCAAAATTCTTTTCTGAGCTTCCCAGCATTTTTGCCTGCCTCCATGCGGTAACACATTTGCTAGTATCGGGATAACAGTCTACCCCTTGTATTGAGATATCTTTATTGATTTTTAGTTTCCATGTATGGGCGACATCATGAGTAGTAAGATAACGATCAAGCTTTGCTTCCTGAATCATATTATCCCAGGCATCATCTTCCGTTTTAAAAACCAAATCACTTACTGCTTTTTCTTTTGCATTTTGATCCTTCACATGCCATCTCCAACTGATTAATGTATCTATATCACATGCTAACTCGCTTACATCGAGATAGCGATTCTCTGAATCTAGAGGTAACAACCGGTATTTTTTATCTTTTTTGGCTGCAGAAAGCAAGTTTTGCTCATTAATCGTGCTTACAAACGCTTCTTTTTTTTCAACTCCCGATTTTTCGGATCTCATTTTTTCACTTTTGCTTTTGGCAATTGGGATATCATTACAATTCTTTAGTTGTTGATGATAGTAGTATTTTGTGATTATGATATTATCCTTTTCTGGTTTTTCGGAAAAAATTCTTTGTATCTGATTGTTATCAAAACCATTAAGACTTTTTCCTAACTGTTTATAAGATTCTGGATGACGTAATTGGGCTAATATAGTTTTTGAAGCATCCTGTAGCTCTTTTGTTGTTGCGTAGGCGCTATTACTTCTGAAAAGAATATTTCCTGACCAATCTTCTAAAATAATACGGAAGGTCTGGGTGACTTCAAAATTACATAAGTTACGACGGTGGTAATTCTCTATTCCTGATAATAGTGATACTCTTTTTTCAAAACCTGAAACATTATCAGTATTCCATGATGGCTCTAAATAATTAAATGCTTTGCCTCTATTTCTGCTAACTTCAGCAAAGGTATTGACATATTTTGACTGACTATTGACTTCATCTTCCTTAAAAGCTTCGGCATCTATCTTATTTTGAAATTGCAATATGGCATAGTCTGTAAATTCTTCTCCGAATCTAGCAAGCAAATGATCCAAAAGTTGCTTACGTCTTATAAGATATTCCTCTTTATCTTCGGTTAATCCCTGAATCAAATTAACATACGACAGTGTACTATGCGTGATATCAAAGTAATGTTGGTCTGGTGTTATCGTATCAGATGCATTGGTGATTTCATTATAGCTTTGACTCATGGTCGCTATAAAAGCCAAATTTTTTGCTCCTTTTAAGGCTTCGCCTGTGGTATTGAATCTTTTTGTACTTACGATCAGAATGTCATCAGGAAGATCAACTTGTATCACGAAGAAATGCCCACGCCGATCTGTCTTTATATTTATGGTATACTTATTATTAAAGAAAGAATCAATCAATTGATTGATATAGATAGTACGCACTCCGGCACTAGAAAAATTGAATGCATCTACTAACCCTGTTGTATCATCGCAATAGCGCGTTATAGTGAGTACCACACCAGGATTGTTTTCTAATTTCTCTAAAGCATTTTGCCATTGTGAATTATTGGCTACAGGTACGGCCAACTGAGAGCCATCCAGCAATGATTTGTTTTGCTCATAGCTCCTTATTATTTTTTGTAGTCCCGGAACCGAATCAGGGATCTGGGTAAAATAGGTTCTTTTTTCTTCTTCCGTTCTTTGATCTTCTGGTTTCAAAGAAAATAATGATCTGATATTTGCTAACTGAGAGGTGTAATTTGCTAATATTTGGTCATAAAACATCAAATAGCCTTTGAGTTGTAGTGCCTGCGTTTCTCGCAATAGCCCTGCTCTCTCTGGTAAACCGTCCTCTCCAACTCCATACACCGTGGGAAAATCATTTTGAATAGAATAATATCGTTCTATATTAGCTCTATAGTTTCCTAGCGGTACTTGGGTATTAAGAGCATCCAGAGGCATTTCGAATTGTTTCATCACACCAAATGCTCTGTGTACTCTGGGTTTATCTATCTGCAAAGCACCTTGAACAGTATAGAGGTCGATGCATGTTTTTTCTAATGAAAACGCCGGAACATAGTTTTCAGGGATTACAAACTCCCAGTTACTGCCTCCTCGGTGTAAGGCTTGATCACCCTTGACTGTAATATTTTTAATTTTTCGAACGCCATCTATAGTCAAAATCACATCGTACAAATCTGACAAGTAGATTTTTTCTCGCCTGTCAAAATTTTCGATTTCTTCGGTATCAACGAATCCAAAACTTTCTTTTTTATAAGGTCTTCCGGCAAAAATATCATCTATAGTTCTTCCTTTGTCTAATAATTCTTCAAGGGTATAATATTTAATTTCTGGTTGGATATAATTTTTTATCCTACGAAAAATTTCTGCGTACACCTTTTCTGCAACATATTCTACATGAATTTCAACCTCAACACAAATCCCAATGTTTAAGGGAGTCAAAACTTCAATCTCATCAATAAAATCTTCGCATAAATTTCTATGCCTGGCAAGAAGGTTTTTTACATTGAGTTTAAGCTCATTTAATAGGATATCTGTAGTTATGGTATCATTGTCTTTCTCAATATAGATTTTATAAAGCCCGTTTAAACATATATCATGATCACTAGCACCTTTCGCTCTTGCATTGGTACTTTTACTTTCATTAGATGATGTATTCTTGCAAGACAGCGTATTGGTGTTTGGATTCAGGTACAACGCTACTTCTTGTTGTGTAGCAGGTTCTAACCATGCATTTCTTACTCCTTTAACTTCTAATACTAATTTTCTATAATCTGTTATCGTTACTGGATTAATCGTTAGAACCTCTAATGGGGTTAGAAAATTATCCTCTTGAGTAGTACTATTTTGAATAGCAATTAAGTCTTCGAAAGGAAGATTGGTTTTATACCCCAAATCCATTAATGCATAAACCAACACTTCTAAAATGGTAACTCCCGGGTCATGTACATTATGATCTGTCCAGATCTTCCCAGAGAGGTTTCCTATATGCTCCAGGCCTTCTCTTCTAAGCTTTTCAAAATCTAGATACTCCGGAGTATCCGGATCATTTTGCTTAATAACAGATATATTATTGTTTATTACTTCTGCCATATTAACTTATTTGAGATGATTCATTACTTCTAATTACTCCTACTGAAGTGCCATTCCCCGAATCGGTACCAGTACAATCTTCTTCGTCTACACCTACACAAATCTGACCGGCAGTTAATATAGATCTTGCAGTAAGTGGCTTTATTTCTGACCCTTCTTGTCCTCTTTCTCCTTTCAATTGTAAATTTGTAATAAAATCTACATAATCTAATTGTTCTACAAAACCTACAACATCAGAAAACAAAACGGGCATCCCAAAAGCAATTTTCTCTGAATCTCCCAAAAACCAAGGTGCTAATAAATTGGTAATATCTTCTTTAAGCCTTTGCCTGTAAAAATCTGTTGATTTCCCTCGATAAAGTCGTACACTTACATTAACATGTACTTTTTCATATCTGGGATTCATTATTTTAATTCTTGCAAAGGGAGTTGTTGTTTTACGTAGATGATTTCCTATTTTCTCTAAAAGGCTAACCGGTACTTTGGGTTCTAGTTGATTTCCTGAAAGTAACTTTGTTAGATCTGGGATTACGGTAATCACTACAAATCCTGGTGCGATTTCAAGGTCACGTTGATATGTTATGGCAGAGAGCCCCATAGTATGACTAATACACTTTACTTTATATAGTTGTGGGAAACCTTCTAAAATAATCTTCTCATAATCATTAATCATGAGTGCCCTGCCTTTATGCTTAAGGTGTTCACTTACTCTGGTGTAATAATACCCTTGATCTTCTGGAGGTCTTCCTTCGAAAGATGGATATGGTTGTTCCACTTTTTTTATACTAAAATCTCCTTCTGCCAATTTACTTATACTACCGTTTTCTAATGCTGTATCTAGTCTGTTTGTATCATTAAGCACCGTAAGCCTTGCCGAAGCTTTGGCTGCTTGCGTATGTATTCCTATGGTTTCTGCAACAGCCGTTGCATTGGTTGCTGTAGCAACTTTGATCCAATATAGCGTATCGGGCATTACTGTATTTCCATTTTTATTGATATCGTCTGGTACAGCTATTGTTACGATTCCTGAGACAGTTAGACCATCGGTTTCATCTGAGATAATATTGAAATCCTGAAGGAGTTCAACCCAAGTATTATTTCTTAAATAATACCAATTGATCTGAGCCCGATCCATTTCAGAATTCGCAGTTGCTTCTGCCAATTGAAATAATATAGAAAGTGTGCTCCCAGGGGTTACATTTTCGATCCCTATCAATAATGTTCCTTCTTCATTAATCTCTGGAAACAAGGTTACGTCTCCTTGATCAATATCTTCGTATTTAGAAGTATTTTCAAAAGGGTATAGATGTATAATATCCATATCCGCCTTTGCTGCGGTTGCAGCATAATCCACAAACATGTTTTTGATTATTGGTGTCCAGGGTTCATTGGGTATAAGGGCTTGGTAGGCATTACCTTCTAAAAAACTTAAAATATTTGGGTTGCTTAAAAATTCGTCTAAATCAGTTAGTAAAGTATCTATAGCATCTACTTTCTCATTTAATCCTCCAGGAACTTCTTCAAATCTATCTAAAAGTTCATTGAAAAATACACTTAAATCATCTACAGCTTTTTTTGCATTTCCGTTGGCAATATCATTAAAAGTATCAACAACAGGATCTTTGACATCATCATTAAATGTGTCAGAAAAATTAATAGTTTCGGTAATTATATTGGTAAAATATGTAGTAAGATCGGTTTCAAAACTATCTCTTGCATCTTCTAAATCTTGTTTAACATTTTCAACGTTCTTAACGATGTTTGGATTTTGATTATTTGTATCATTTATTAATGTATATACTGATTTAACTGCATCAACGATCTCACCTACTTTCAAATCAAGATCAGAAATCACACTAGAATCCAATAGATCTACAACTGGCGAAATCACAGTTTTATTTGATCCGCTAATATAAATTGCATCCGCAAGCTTTTTACTTTCCTCTTCGTTTGCCTGATCCACAAATGCATAGGCTAGCATTTGTCTTGCTAATACAAATGGATATTCTTTATGTAAAAAATCTTGATTAGCTAGTGTAAATTTTAAAAAACCATTCTTGGCTTGTTTAAAAAAATCCAAAGGTTGATCATAATTTATATAGGAAATAGGATCTTTATTCTCTACCTCCCATGCATATTTAATTGGTGTTGAGGGACTATCAGTTGCCGGTGCTTTTCCGCAATTCAAATTACCAAAAGCAGGATTTGTTGTACTAAATAAATCTATTTCATTAATTTCTGACCAACTACCATTTTCTAATTCTTCAATTTTTAATTTAAATTCACTCTCGCTTAAACCTAAACTAGTTTCTTTAGGAGGGCTATCTAAATCTTTTACATTTTTAATATAGGCTTTATAGTGATCATGAAAACTGTCTGGTTTTTCTTTCCATTCAATATTCACTCGTACTGAATTCCATTTTTTAAATAATATTTCTTTACTTCCTATATAAAAGCTAGGGCCTAACCGTGAATTTGGGTTGTCAACAGGTGGATTATTATCTGATGGAGCTAAATCTACTTGATTCATGGGGTCAAAACCTGGTACTTCGGGACGCAATCCGAATGGAAAAATTTGACTATTAATATCTAATGCGCCTTCATCGTTTTGAACAATCAGATTTTTTACTCCGCAAACGACTACATCAATTTGTGCATCAACTAACTGTAGCTCTTGTAGAATAGTGTAAGGAGAGGCTTTTATTTTGTCATCTCCATTTTTTTTCTTTTTTAAACAACAACCATCACTTGTATTATCATTAGCACCATATAGAATACTTGCCTCTTCATTGAGTTCTATTTTGACAACTGGATTTGATGTTTTTACATTAAGTTTCTCTTTAAGTTTTTCGCTATCAAAAAATGTTATTCCCGGATCTTCTATATCTAATACGATCTCAACTTGAAATTGTATTTGACCTTGAGGTGAAGGGTAGTTTGGAATTTGATTAGATTCGGGAATTGTAACTTTTGGAGTAACAGGTATCCACTCTTTTTCACCACTAAGCCAAATTTTGAATATAGGAGCGGGTGATGTTTTTAACTTATTTTCAATTTGATCTTTTAGTAAAAAGGGATGGTTACAATCTAATATAATTGTTATTGTACGTTTTCCTTCTTGAAGCAGTAATATTGGTGAAGATAATACAAACCCCAAACGAGCCTTAGGATGTTCTTTATAAGGTGGTATTTCTTCTTTTTCTCCACACTTTTCATCTTCGGGACTATCTAGCACCTCTTGTTTCTTAAGGAATTTACTATATTTAGAACCTAAGGTTGGCCAATTTACAGATTGCTCTTTTCCGAATTTTTTACCTAATCCATCAACAGAATTAGCCACTGGAGCCATATAAATACCTTCGATATACTCACTACTTTCAGTTTTGTATAAAGAGAGTGTTCTGAGATCTGTGATTTGAGCTTTATCTATTATAATTTCTTGATCTAATCCAAATTGAATGTCTTGATTATTAGCGTCTTTACCGTTTTTAAGTAATAGGTCTTCTTTTAGCAGGTAAGCATCCAGATGCTTAGCAATTTCAAAAACAATATGAGCTTTATCTGGTATGGCTTCTCTAGCGTTAATTCTTAATACTTTTTTGTAGAAAAAGTCCAGATGTTCTTTCCCCAGATCATTAATGTTTCCTTGAAGGTTATTAAATAGTTCTAAGAACATAAACAACAAACCAAGGTGTGGTTGATGCATTTTTTTCTGTGATTCTTCTAAAGGGCGTAGTGCTTCTTCTATAAAATCTGCTGCCGTTTCTATGATTTCCTGAAAACCACTCAATACCTGATAAAAAATTGTATCTATACGCTCTGCAGCTATATGGTATGCTTCTTCTTTCCCTTTTTTAGATTGTTGCATACAGGTATCAACGGCATGTATATCTATAGGGCTTAATTGCCATGGAGCCACCATAAAGTTTGTGAAATTCTTTTTAGCAACACATAGAAATATGGTGCTGGCATTATGCATTTTGATAAAAGTAAGCAGTGAATCAACAAACGATGATTTAATTATTGCTAAAAGTACGGTAACAAAACTGTTGTTTTTTTCTTCCAGATTATCATACAAAACTTTGGTAGGAGTGATTAACCTGCTCAACACAAAATTTAAAAGAGATTCTAAAGCTTGCTTTGATGGATTGCTTTTTAGCTCATGATGTAATGATTCATATTCAACTTCTAAATCGCTGATGGATATTTTACTTAAAACGGCTAATTGAAAAGGTAAACTATTTTGAAAAAAAGAATTCCAGTTATCAATATCTTGATATGGCGTTCCAGATTTACTTTCTATATATTCATAATAATTAATTTGCTGTGCATATTTACTGATCACATATAACCTGTCTGCCAATGTTTTACCATCTATTGGAGCAGCGTTTGTATGCAATGCATCAATAGTTCTGGTTCTTTGGCTTGTCCCTGTTCTGTGTATTAAGGGATGTGCTATGCTTGATGGTGTCTTCATCTATTTTTTATTTATATCCCTTGATCTGCTTCTCTCAAATAGAAATCATACACATAGTTATTTCGTGTATTTGTACCTTCTATCTCGTAGTGTACTGTAATCTTTAATACTCCTTCTACCGATTCAAAAGATTCTGCTTCGGTAATGTCAACTTTTTCTAATTGTATTCTTGATTCGTAAAACAGTATTGCCCTTTCCACCAGATCCTTCAAAAACCCGATTAATGAACTATCCATGCTTTCGAACTGATAATCTTTTAGGTTGCATCCGTATTCTGATTGCATCACTCGCTCTCCCAAACTTGTAGAAAGTAGTATTTCTAAGCTCTCTTCGATATCTTTTTCGGCACTAACCATGGTTACCGTTTCGCTTTGTCTATCAAAATTTGGCGGAAACGACCATCCTGTTCCTAAATATGCTTTATTTGTGTTCATTTTTTTCTTTTTATCCTCCAATCATTACAGTTGGATAGCCTTGCACAATAACACCACTATGCGCAGTAGTGTCTCCCATTCTGGCTGCAGGTTTACCGCCAATAAATACAGTCCCCGAACCTTTTACAAGCGTATCAGGAGGCCCTACACATACACACATATCACCTACTACTGCAGCTGGTTGCCCCCCTATTAAAACAGTAGGAACTGATGGCCCTGTTATAGGCCCTCCTACATGGGGCACTGGTCCATTAGATAAAGGACAAGTATGCATATCTCCTATTCGTGCTGCTGGTGGCATTTCGTCTTGTTTTTTTATTAGTTTATGTTTACTACAGCACCTTTAATCTCGGTTATCCCATCTGCAGCAACTGTTGTTTTAGCTCCTTTTACCTCCATGCTCGCGCTTGCTTTAGCTGATATTTGTGTCGCTTCTAATGTCATGTTCATTCCTGCTTTAATATTGATATTTCCTGTCGCTTCTATATTGATATCTCCGGGACTATGTACAGATATCCCTTCTGGATCCATTACTGCAATATTTTGGTTTTGATCTTCTATAGTGATTGAAGTACTATCTTCATCCAGAACAATTTTATTTCCTGCAGGAGTATCTACTGTGATTGTTTTGGTATCATCATGAAAATGCAATCGCATCCCTGATCGTGTTACAAATCCTTTTTCGTGATTGACATCTTGGGCAGTCATTGGCGCTGGTTTTGCGCTACTATGTAACATCCCTAGCACTATGGCATCTCGAGGATCATCGTTTATAAATCCTACAATAACTTCATCTTCGATTTCAGGAAGAAAAAAGGAACCTCTACCAGCAACGCCACTATCAGCTATACCTGCGTCTAGGGTTGCTATTCTTGCCCAAATCCCTCTTG
Organism: uncultured Aquimarina sp.; assembly: GCA_947495425.1. GTDB lineage: Bacteria > Bacteroidota > Bacteroidia > Flavobacteriales > Flavobacteriaceae > Aquimarina. The sequence goes on along the minus strand of CANLYR010000001.1, from coordinate 191,690 downwards.
CAGAATTATCAATAATTGGTAATCGAACCAAGATTCTATTTTCTCCTTCTGGATCATTCTCTAACTGTACCACTTTACCTATTTGTAATCCATGAATCGCTGGCAATAATCCGGCCGCAGGGATATCCATTACATCCTTATTAATATGTGAGAAACAATCTGGATCCAGCCCAAATTGTGCCTGCGTATACCATGAACCCTCGTATACTTCGTGTCGAACTCCCGAAACATAAGCATTACCTGTAAACCTAGCGCCCAAGCCTTGTAGTTCGATCAATTTACCAGGTTTGATTTCTGAAAAGCCTATAAATTTTGCTCTTCCTCGTATTTTGGATAATCGACTTCTTTGCATTGTAGCTTTGGTCCATTCTTGTAGCTCTTCTTCTATAGCCTGCCCTGAATGTCTAAGTTTAAATTTTTCGGGACTCATATCATCAGCCAAACTATTGCCATTAACATTTCCCGGTTCGTTAATCGGAACACTATCTGTGGTATGCTCAAACATATTTTGACCCCCATAATCCCAGGATTTTGCTTCTACTGATTTCCATTGATGACGAGCATCCATCTCTGCTTCAAAATCGATGAGTGTTGACCCAAACAATACTGCCAGTGCTGGATCTGAACTCGTATCCGGAGATTTGATGCTTATTTTACCATCATCTACTGTTACTAACTTACCGTTTGATTCTGCTCGCATTAATAAAAAATCCCAATCTGTTACATGATATTGTACCATTTCGAGATGTTTGATTGTGGTAGCTTCAACATCATTACTAAGACCAGAATATCTACTAATGACTTCTTCCATAATTTCACTATCCGTTCGTTCTTCATAGTAATAGTTATGTCGCCCCAGTGTCATCTTCACAGCTTCATCTCTACAGTCTAATGTCAATCTTGTTTCACCACTTTTAAGCACTCTTATAGCATGTTTTACAATAACACCTTTGAATAGCTGTTCGTTTTGGCTATCTCGCCCAACTTTAATAGCAATTGATTTTCCCGGTAAAAATTCTTCTTCTTCACTTATTGTAAAGGTTTCTGCAGCTGCATCGCCGTCTTTTATAATAATCTTTGCCGTAGGTATTCTATTTATTTCTTTAGAAATAGAAATAGATAATACCTGATACCCTTGATCAACGACTTTGCCATCGATCAGTATATCAAATGTTGTTACGTTATGCTGAGCATCAACTGGTATTATTCTATCTTTCATGAGCTTGTTTTATCTAATGGTGGAAACACTAATTCTTCACCAGGATTAATTTCTCTGAAAGAAGTTAAGCCATTAGCCTTAGCAATCTGGGTAATATATTTAACATTATTGTAAATATCATAGGTCATATTATCCAATCGATCTCCGGCTTTCACTAGTCTTGATTGTGTTAAATCCGGAGATTCTTTTTTGACTATGGCTTCACGCTCTTTTTGTCCAACGTATTGTATAAACGAAGCGCTAGCTTTTACTCGCAAAGGATCTCCATTGGATTCGAACAACGTATAGTTTAGATCTAAATTCGTGAGTACGCCTTGAAACTTAAACCCAGCACCCCATATTAACTTTAGAAAATGAGGTTTATGTATCCCTCCTTTCATGTCATAGACTGCTTTTAAGAAAATTTCTAATTGTCTTTTTACAGAATGATCTGATGGATCGTTGTACTTGTATCCCTGAATGGTATTTGTACCATCAAAAACAAAATCAAGTTTTAGCTCTTTTGGCGGTGTTTTATTAAACTTAGGATCATTACTTTGAGTTCCCGGTGCCTGATCTGCTTTTACCTCTATCTTGTAATTTTTGGTAAAACTTTTGGGATTTACCGGTAACGAAATCGGATTTGGATTTATTTTAGAGGGTTTACTATACGCTTCATCATCGTAGACATGTATCAAAACTTTAACTAATTTCCCGCTATTCTCCATATTATCGTTCAGATTTTTCTTTTATAATCTCAAAAACTTTTTCAACGATTTCATCAATATTAGATGCTGCATTGCCTCCGGATCTATTTCCAGCAGAAGGACTATCACTATTATTATTTACCGTAGTTTTAATGATTAACTCTCGAATTTCTATTGGCATAATGTCTTCATAGTTTATTTTCGGTTATGAGATTATAATAGTTATAGTTCAATTCAAATGTTTCTATGAGCACCTCTCCTTTTTCTGCATTAAGCTCGCCTACTTTCCAGCTTATCGGCCATACATGAGATAGCTGCCATTTCATTAATACTGTATTATTCTCATTAAGTAATTCTACATTTACAGTACCGATAGGCTCAATACTTTTATCTGCTGCTCTGGCATTATCGGTATGATTGAGATACTGATTGCTAAACGCTTTTTGACACCATTGGGTTAATCCAGAATCTTCTGGTGTAAGAATTCCTCTTTTGAGCGTTAATGTGGTATACTTTCTTCTACCAGGAATACTATGTTCAAATCTATTTTCTCCTCCTTCTTTTAAGGATTCTTTTTCGATTTGAACATCTAGACCAGACACGGACTGAAATCTTACATCTACGTCTTTCCCGTTAGGTAAGTTTAAAAAAGAGACACTAAAATAAAAGCCAACAATTTGATACATAGTAACCGATTATAGTTATAGAAATTACTATTTAGCTTCAAGAATTGTTAAACCTTCGTGTACCAATTCCATAGTTTCAATCGCTACTTCATTTGCATCAGCTTTCAGGTCTGTTGATTGTACTTTACTAGGCCATGCATTTTCAAGAATCCAGGTCATGATTGGTTCGTGGCTCTCATTAAGTAGCTTGATAGTCACAGGACGTCTAAATAAAGATCCTGTATCATTACCTTCTTGAAATAAATATGTTTTTTGCCATTCTGTAAAAAAGTCGAAATCCCCCTGAAATGTTCCTCGCTTAAGAGTGACATTACTATACTTGGTAAGACCAGGTTGCTTTGTTTTATTATACTTTTTATTACTGCCTTCTCTATATTCTATAACTTCGGTTTCAAAATCTAATCCGCTTACTTCTGTAAACCCGATTCTAAAACCATCCCCCCATTCTACTTGGAAATGAAACTTTGGTATTGGATAATCGCCTATTGCTGCCATGTTTTTATGTTTTTAGTATTAAAAATTTTAAAGAATTATTAAGCGTTTTCTGCCGCCTCGGCTGCATTAATTGCTTCGATTAAACTTGTTTGATGAGAAAAGTATTGATCACTATCTTTTTTACTAGACATCCATGCTTTTTTGAGTTCTTTGGTTTCATGAATAGCTTTGTTAAGATCTTTCTCGATGTCTTTATAATACTCACTATCACTAATAGGGAATCTAGGCATTGGTTTTACGATCATGTCATTACATGGATAGGTGTAATTATTGTCATGTCTAAGTTTCTCCTTACGGGATTTTTTATTTTTATCATCATCATCATCATCGTCATCACTACTACTGGAAGGGCTGATGCTGCTGCCGTTATTACCCCCACCACTAAAAATATTTTCTAAATCTTCAATTTTATCTTCTAGTCCTCCACTTCCACAAATGGATACTGAGAAGAGGCTGGCATGTTTATAAGTCTTGAGAAGCAGGGTTAAAATTGCATCTTGCATCTCACAAACCAGCATTATTTTTTCTTCATATGCGACTATGCATTTTATGACTTCTGCTTTGTCTTCGTCTGTTGCATTTTTCAGACATTCGATTGCTTTTTTAAACTCTGTGATTTGATCTTTTAATCCCTCTTTATTACTTTCATAAGTAAAAAAGCAGTCAAAAACACATTTTACTAATCCCAAGAGTTTTTCTAATGCATCGGTGGTTTTTTCTGAAAAATCGCAAACGATCTTAGCCTGACCTAGAAAAAACTCAAGTTCTGCGACTATTTTATCTGCTTTTTCATCTGTGTCTCTTATAATTTCGTTCCAATTTTCTAGTCTACTTTGCCAGCCTAATGAATTTTGATATTCTTCTTCATCCTTGAATGTCTCTGCGCTTAACTCGGTATATTTATTGCTAACTTCTTCTAATTTCTCTTTCCATTTGTCAACACAGTCTTGTGCATCTGGATCATCACCACCTCGATCATGGCAGCAGCTTTTATCTTTTAAAAATTCCATAATGATTCTTTTTTCTAATTATTTTATTAGTTAATCCATGTCTTTTGTTTGTCTTTTTTGACGCCTATCTTTTTTTCTCTGATCATATCCATCATAATCATGATCATAACAATCAGGTTCTTTGATCGTACAGAGATCAAGAAGGTCACAGTCATATTCTCCTTTACAAACAAAATCTACCACACCGTCTAGTGCTTCATACTTAACTGCTTCTGATTTTTTATCGCATGTTATCTGCGCTAATTCCCCTGCGATGTTATTAAGTTCTTCCCTACAACTAGTTACATCTCCTGCTGTTGAAGTAATATTAGTTTCTACTGTAGTTTTGAATTCTTTAATTGCATTGGTAACATTTGTTGCAAAAGGTTGGAGGCTATGGGCATTGGTAAATGTTTGAATCCCTGCTATAGAAACCGCAGATTCGAAAGCATTTTGCCCTTGATCATTAATCTTCTTTGTTTTTTCAAGAATATCCTGAAGCATACCATCAGCCTTTTTCTTTTGATCGTCTTTTTTTGATTTTCCTGTATTAGGTTGAATTTTATTTTTAAAACAATTCGACATGGCACATGCAGCTGTATCTGCATCTTCTATTTTAACACGCAATTCTTTTAAAAGTTTAGAAGCATCCTTAATCATTTTTTCTAATTCATCATCTTTTTTTGCGTATTCATCTATATTTTTCTGAATTACTTCTACTTTTTTGTAGCTGTCAATGGTAACGCAACTCATTATATCCTGATATACGCTATGAGACTCTTCTGCTTTATCCAAGCCACATACTTTATATCTACGTGCAGTCTTCTTGGATTTTCTAAGTATTTTGTTTGCATTATATGCACTTAATGCCGTTTTTTTATCATTTTTAATGAGTGTCAGACTTTCACAAATTACTTTATCGGCATTACGTGGACTGCTGTTTTCATTATTCTTGCTAGCCATATTTCTTTATTTTTATGGTTTATTGACTTTATTCTGATAACATTTTATGGCTAAACCTTAAAATGATAAATTCTGCTGGTCTTACTACAGCCATACCTATCTCTACGATCATTCTTCCTTCCCATATATCAACTTCATCCATCGTTTCATTAAGTCCAATTTTCACAAAGAATGCTTGCTCTGGAGTAGTTCCCATTAAAGCACCAGCTCTCCATTGTTGTACCAAGAAGTTATCGATCATAGATTTTACTCTAGACCAGGTATTGAGATCATTTGGCTCAAATACAAATTGGATTGTTGCTTTTTTTACAGATTCTTCAACCATGTTAAAGAATCTTCTTACCGGTACGTAGCGCCATTCATTACTATTTCCTGCAAGAGTTCTGGCACCCCAGATGATTGCGCTACCTCTACCAACAAACGAACGAATCACATTCACAGATTTCCCTCCGGTTGTGTCTACATTCAGATTTTCTTGCTGCTTATCTGTAACTTTGATCATCGGTCTGCTCACCAGATCAACGCTAACGTTTGCAGGAGCTTTCCATACACCTCGTGCATTATCAACACTTGCATACTGACCCACTACCCCCGGTGATGGTGGCATTTCCATTGGTAGATTTCTCAGGGCATTCTGTGCCTGAAAATACATGGCATTATCTTTCGTTTTCAATTCGGCTAAGGTTCCTGCTAAATCACCACTATGCTGTATAGTAACATTGGCGTCTCCATCGCCTTCTCCTCCATAGTAGTAATTCAAGGTTGTCTCTAGGTTTGGAAAATATGCTGCTCCATATTTTAGTTTATTTTCCTCTGCTCCTATACCCGAGTCACGCATAGTATTGATGTTATCCATGAAATCAACATCTGGTGCTTGCCAAATATCCATCACTGTAAATCGATCTTTTAGCGCTTCACACATATCTAATGATGCCTTGTAAACATTATAAAAATTTACAGAGAGTTCAATTCCTTGAGCATCTGGATATACATATAAGGTAACTTCATCAATCTTCTCTGTAGCGTTAAGGCCATTAATAAGTGCTGTATCGTCCACCAAAGCGGTATCATAATTGCCTACAGAAACAATCCAGCAAGGTCCACCTCCATTAGCAAAGAATATTTGTAGCGCATAGTACATTTTATACTTCGACTCGGTTTCCTTATCAACAGATGCTTGTACTACAATTGGTGTTACTGCATCATTTATTAAAACGGTAAGGTTGTCTTCTGCATCTGCATTACCAAAAAGGCGTTCATACTCTAATAGAGAACTAATTCTCTTTGGCTCTAGTAGCAGGTTTTTCCCGGTTCTTTTGTCTTCTGCTACTTCTGTATAGCCTATAAAAGCAGGAATCGCTGTTTCTACCTGAGCGATCGAAGGCGGAAGTTTTGGAATTTCTTCTATATAAACTCCTGGTGTTTTGTAATTCATAATATCATTTTTATAAAAAGTTCCATTTAATTATTCAATAATCTATTCGATTGATTAATAAAGATCTCTGAGAATATTCTCTCATTTTCAATTCGTATCGAGGGCATCCTTGGATAAGGCAGTAGCATTGAAGTTCCGTTCTGAAAAGGTACTAGGGTCTCAGTTAAAGCTTTGGGCTTGATAGAGATTAATTTTTCTGGTTCGTGTGCCAAATGTGTTGTCGTTGCAGCTATTTCGGCTGCACTAAAATCACCTTCCTTGTTGTATCTCCAGTAGGTTCTTCGGTTTTTAAATCGTACCTCAAAAATCGGATGATCAATTTTTTCATTAGCTGCGCTAATTCTGGTTTTGAGAAATCCTTCTGAACCCAAAAGGCTGAAGGGAGAATCTAACTCATCAAACCTGATATCTACTACTGCAAAATTATCTTTATCATAGATTGAATCGTTTAAATAAACAGTGCGCAGTATGGTTACCCCTTCATTGATAGTTATTTTTAGTGTATACCATCCCGATGGAATTTTTTCTGAATTTTCATCAGTTTCATCAACCTTTGTGAAATTGAGATCTACAGTTTCTAAAGCTTCTGTACTTGTTTTAGTTATCGTTTTTATCTCATTATCACTTTCATCAAGTAATACGAATTCTATTTGCGTAACATTTAATGATTTTTTTAAACTATAGCTGAAGTTTTGAGGTGATACTATTCTATCTGCATTATTAACACAGCGTTTATCATTTATATCTTCCCAATGGCTAGGTTCATTCCCATCTGTATATTGTAGCGCCTCACGAATAGTTCCGCCAAAATCTACCAACGCACCCATTTCATAAGTAATTCCGTTTTGATGAATGTTTGGTTTATTCGAAATTGGAAGTGATGTATATGGTGTTGGCGTAGTCTCATCAAATTGATCTTTACCCTTATTGGTAAAATAATAGATTGATGGTAATGGCGCTCTTAAACTGATATTTGTTATGCTCTTAAAAAAAGAAGCTTCTGGTCGTATAGTAAATACAAAATTTAAGGTATCCTTTAATTGAAGGCGTGGTTGATATAATGTTTCTCCTGCTTTATTTTGAACACTAACCTCAATCCCTATGACAAAACCCAAGGCGGTTTTGGCCATAACAAGTTTGTAATTGCTTAAATTTTGTTTGGTAGCATCATCAGGTTCAATTTTGAACAAAGTGTTAGCATCATATCCCTTATTTAATAGCTTTTTTGATATAATATCACTCTTTTCTGCTTTATCCCGATCAAAAAAAGATATTCCATCTACAGTAGTGAGAAAGTAATCATGCAGTATCTGTACCTCAAATAGTTTTTTAAATATGGTTACATCTGCCATCTTAGTTTATGTTTGTTACTTTCTGATCATTAACTATTTCTTCTATCAATGGTGCCACTTCACCAGAATTTTCTTTAATACTCACAAGTCTTACTTTATACATGGCAAATGGTACTTGTTTTCCTCCCAATGATCCCCAGAGATGATTGATTTGTTCGAAGGTTAGTGTATACAACTCTACATTAAGCTTTAATTCGTCTTTGTTTTCTTGAGCAATATTAGTATCCCCAGAGATTGTAGTAAAAGGAGAGTTTTTGATAGTAAAGCTTTTTTTAGCTTGAAAAAATTGAATTACTAATGAAAGCCTACCTAAAGCAAACTCATAAGCATCCTGTAGATCCTGACCAAGTGTTGTTGATATGAGTATATAAAGGTTTAAGAAAACCGGTGGCTCAACATATTTAATCCCATTTGCAGTCCTTACAACATTACTAATATTTTTTAGTGTACTTTCTTCTTCGGTATTAACCAGTGTGATAACGATTTTATTATTTAAATCCTGGCTATCACTTTCCATTAAGGATATATTATGTAGTATGATGTCATCCTGAGTAATAGAATCCCCAGGTGTTTTATTTTGAAAAACATAATTGCTTAATTCATCTCTCAACAATTTTAATGCTAACCCAATCATAGATACATATTAAATTCAAAAAAATTCGAAACTTATGGCAGATTTGTGGGGTAGCAAATCAAAAATTCAGAGCAAAAGAACTCTGAAGTTATATATGTCTAGTTAATAACTCTAAAACAAGCTTATTTAAACTTAGTCTAAGTTTCAAAAAAAAAACAGTGGAATCAATCCCCAAAAATGGGGATTTTGGAGTATTCATATTTAATTAACAATGCGTTAACTAAAACGCTAACCCAATATTAAATTAAAGTTCTAATATTTTCGATGCTTTCTTTATCAACTGAGCTGTATTCTTAACCCTAAACTTTTGTATAAGATGTTTGCGATGAGAAATAGCAGTATGGTTACTTATAAAAAGTTTCTCGGCGATTTGTTTTGAGGAGTATCCATCTGCAATAAGTTTGAGCACTTCTTCTTCTCTACAGGATATGTGTGCAAATTGATCTTTCAAAAATTTTCTTCCGGGGTGCCCTCCATTACTTTTTACACATCGATCGATCTCTTCCTTCTCTGATACATCAAAAAAATAATTTAAGGCAAACATCTTGTTTTTTAACTTATAAATAAGAATCTCATGTTTAATGCATACTTCTATACCCCTATAATCAATAATGTGATATTGAAGCGTGATTCCATCTCGAACTAGAGGTGTTGTAAAAAAATTAAAGATTTTATTTCTAATTAATGGGGCTTCATTTGGAACAAGTAAAGAAAACCAAAATTCCCAACCATCTTTAATAAGTCCATTGGGTTCAAATCCCAATACACTTTTAAACACTTTATTACAGTACAAAAATCTATCTTCTTCAATGAGATAGACACCGATCATTAAGTTTTTTGAGTCATCACAGGTATTAAGTATTTTAGAAATTTCGGTTGTAAAAATTGGCTCATCTATACAATGAGCTACATTAAAATTGTGGTCAAGATTCATAAGAGTATTGTTGTTTAGTAGTGTGAAAAAATTAAGTGGCTTTAATTACATAAAGTTGGAGATTTATTTTTTCAAACGCAAATATCTTACTGATATATTACCCTGTTTTATGATCTAATTTCTTCCTTGATTTGATAAAAAAATTACGCTAATTGATCTATAGATAAGATTAATCTAAATCCTTCATGAATTAGGAAAATCTATCAGTAATGAATATCAAATACCTTATTGTTAAATGTTTGACAGAGATGCTCAATGTATTTGGTTTTAAATTAGAATTGTAGTATCTATATTCTGGGTAAATCAAATTCTGTATTAAAATTAAAACAGAAAAACTCTAAAATTAATTTAGAATTAAAAAAAACATAGCCTTTAATATTAGAAAATGCCCCTATTAAAAAAGGGGTGATTCCCCCTCTTGTGATATTAAATATCTATTGATTAAACTCCTCATGCATTTCGATTTTCTCAAAACTTATGGGTTTAATTCTAATAAGAAAGGAGTGGTATTTCGATTCCTGCTCTTAAAGATAGATTTTGGCGATTAGTTTATTAAATCAGATGGGCATACTGCGAATTCTCTTTTAAAACATTTAGAAAAGTACGAAGGATTAGAAAACCCTGCTTGAAATGCAATTTCGGCAATCGTATTTTGTTGACTTAATATTAATTCCTTTGCACGATGCAGCCGCAGCGAACAAATTAATTTATTAGGCGACTTATTTGTAATCGCTTTAAGTCTGCGCTGTAGTTGTCGTTCACTAATACCTATTTCATGGCACAGCATTTCTACACCAAAATGCTCATTACTGATATGATTCTCGATATTTTGAAGTACTTTTTTAAGGAAGGAATCATGTTGAGGTAGTATTTTATGCTCAACACGTATGGGCTGTAGACTATGCTTCGTTTTTTCGGTAACGGTAAATAATAAGAGAGATTCGCCAGATTCTGTTTCAAAAATTGCTTTGTAGGGTGTACAACTTATCCCGGTCCCAGCTAGTAAATTCTTTACCGTTTGGGTTAACAGAATTTGACCCGATATAGGTTGTTTGAATATCAATGTAGCAAAATCCTCGGTCTCTTTGCTTATAGAATTTCCTATCTGGCATTCTTTGATATGAATCCCGATAGCCAATTGTGCATTAAAACCTTGGATAGTATTGACCAAATCAATACTACAATGTACTGCCTTGCTGGGACCTACAAAAGTTGCCGTAAAAGTTTGTTCATTATATTGAACTATATTTCCTTTATATTGTTCTACATATTTTTTAATTAACTGTTGATGTTTGGTGGCATTTGTTGCCGAAGAAGTGATTCGCCCAACGATTATTGTAAAAAGATGTTTATCATATGTTGGTTTTGGCTTCGTGTTTAAAATAAAAGCCTTCATCTCTTCTAAAACCTCATTAGTGTTGCCGGTCCAAAATAAATGATCACTACCATCAAACTCAACGAATTTTGCGTCTTGAATGCGCTCGGCTATAAAACGACCTTCTTCAATTTTTACATCAATATCATGGGTGCGTTGTAGTAGCAATGTGGGAACTTTTATAGAGCCCAGGATATCGATAATATCTACTTGGGTATTCATTCTTGTTAATATCATAGCAGCGCTGGGACTAGCTCCTGATCGAAAATAATTCGCCAACCAATCCATAAAAATAGGATCATTAGCTTTTGAAGGTGCTAGTGACTGCAAGTTCATCTCACCACTCCCCCAGCTATTTTCAATCATATCGTATACCTCCTGGCGTTCATCATTGGTTGGCGCCCAGGGATAATCAGGAGCATAAATTCGTTTGGCAAATATCCCAAAAGCAATCAAAGAGATGGTTCGATTTGGATATGTAGCAGCAAACAGAGAAGAAACAGAGCCTCCTTCAGAATGTCCAAATAGTACTGCTTTTTGAGAACCTACTGCATCCATCACAGCCCTAATATCATCCATTCTTTCTTCCAAAGTAGGAAGCTCTACTACACGATCAGAAAGTCCAGTACCTCGCTTATCAAATAAGATTACTCTTACTATTTTTCCTAATTCTTGTAAAAAACTAACCAGTTCTGGACACGCCCACATCCAATCAATATTAGAAACCCATCCTGGAATATAAACTAAATCAATAGCACCAGAACCAAAAACCTGATATGCAATATTGATGTTGCCACTTTTGGTGTATTTGGTTTCTGGTTTCATGAGTGATATTTTTTTAAAGTAAAATGTTCTTTGGCCATAAAATGCTTAGCGTACGTAATAAAATGTTGGTATTATATATAGTAAACTCCAGTTCTACCCAAAAATAAAGTAGCCCTGACTATATATAACAAAAACAGCGTATACAACATGTATACTTAGAGATGTGAGTTATTAAAAAAAGAATACAATAGGTAGACAACCAATAATTAATAAACTGAAAATCAATATATTATATTTTAATATTTTTATAAGTATAGACAACACTATTCATAATCTTATTCCTGTTCGAGGTGAATTAAATAGGTAAGAATTTCTTGCTGGGAATCTAATTCTAGTTTTTTGCGAAGACGATATCGTGCTGTTTTTACACTCTCTGGTGATATCCCAAGAATACATGCGGTTTCTTTGATATTAAGATTGAGACGAATCAAGGAACAAATTTTTAGATCATTTGTGCTCAGATCCTCATGTTTTGACTTCAGCTTTGAATAGAATCCTTGATGGGCATCTTCAAAAAAGATACTAAAATCCTCCCAATCTCTATCAATACTCAAGTTTTTTCGTATTATTTTATTAAGATCGGCTATCAGTTTATTTTTTTCAATAGAAGAGGACTTTTTTATACCCTGTATGGTCTTATGTAATTGCTGAACAATTTCGTTCTTTTTTATAAAATTTAGGGTATAAGAGGTGAGCTCTTTGTTTTTAAAATCCAATTTTCGTTTTAATTCCTGCTGCTTTAATTCTGAGTTTTCTAAATCTTTTTGACTAAGTGCATATACCGATTCAAGTAGTTCTTGACTTTTTGCAGATAACTCCTTACTCTTCTTTGCTCGCTGTCTTGAAACAATATAAATCACATATCCACAAATTGATATGATAACAACACCAAGAATTAAGGTCAGTTTAATAAAATTATCTGTTTTTTCTTGTGCTTTAAGCGCCAACAGTTCTTTATCTTTTCTCTCTAACTGGTTCTCAAACTCTAAATAAGCGATCTGTTTTGATTTTTCTGAATTAAAAAGTGAATCTTTAAGAACATTATATTTATCGTAAAATATAAAAGCTTCTTCAGGTTTGTATTGTTGTTTTTTCAGTTCTTTTAATTCTTCGTAAGCAAATAATTCATATTTTTTTAAATTATTTTCTTTGGCGAGTCGTAAACCTTTGCTTAATTCAATTGCCGCTTGATCCAGCTTATTAGATAATCTAAGAATTTTTCCGTAGATAATAAGATTATTGGTTAATCCGTCTATATCACTTACTTTACTTCCCAACTCCATAGACTTTTTTATGTGATAATTGGCTTGCTCTGTTTCATTTTTATGAAGGTATAAAACCCCTAGTCTATTGTGCGCCTCTGCTATCCCGTAAGTAAAGTTATTAGCAGTATGCATTTGTAGTGCGTCTGTTAGATATTTGAGCGCCTCGGCATCCTTATGTTGTGTGATGAGAATCGTTCCAATTTTGGTAAATGTAGTCGCTATCCTTCCTTTTAATTCTAATGCGGTAAATTCGTTGATCGCCTGTTCATAGTGGTGTAATGCCTTTTTATACTCTTTGAGATCGGCATACACCATACCGATGTTGAGTCTTGTATTGGCTAACCCTGTCTTATCTTGTACTGTTTCGTATATTTTGCGAGAAGTGTTCAGATATGCTAAGGCCTTATTTTGGTTACCCTGTGCCCAATACGCGACTCCAATAATCCGATTAGCTTTTGCCAGACCATTAGCATACGGTAATGTTTCTGATAACCGTAATGCTTGTTTCCCAAAATCAATGGATGCATTAGTATCTATAATCCAGTATTCAAAGCCAATTGCATTAAGAAGGTCTACCTTTATGCTATCGTTTTCTTTATGTGAGTTTAATTGATGTAGTATGCTATCAATTTTTTGGGTGTATGCAACTACGTTAGTAAAAGATAGGCAGAAGAGGATGCCTACAACAATACAAGAAGTTGATTTTCTTATACACATATATCTTCGTACTAGATATAAAAAAACATTAAAAAAACTCATTAAAAATCTTGGTTATGGATAAAGAGGCTTTAAGTTTTGTTAACTTGTTGTAAAACTACTTATCATTTTTTTAATTCAATCAATAACAAGTGTTAAATCGTGCAACGTAGTATAGCGTTTTGACTATTGTGTGATTCAGAAAATATTAAAAAGATTTTAAAGTAATATGGGTAATATGCTCTAGATTTGAGCCTCTTAAAAATAGTAGAAAATCTCAACCTGCCGGTCGGGCCGGTAGTACAGCTTTCGGTTACTACAAAATTGAACCTATGCACCACCACATAGTTTGGCCAAAACTTTTAGATTAGCTTCAAACTATTGAGGTTAAAAATAATTTGATCACAGATAATCGAGTATCGCTATTTTTCTTCAATCTTGATTGTATATTTTTCCTTATACAAGATGATTAGGTTACAAAAAGAGATCATAAACCCAGCCGAAAATAGATAACAAAAAAATAAAAGAATCATCAATTGTATCCGATTAGACATAATACTTTGTTTAGTCCAGGCTTTTTCGGGGTCACCAAGTACAACCATCATTTGTTCATTTCTGGATGGCAAAAACCCATGGGATAGGTTGAACGCCTCAAAGGGATTATCATCTACCATTTCTTCTCCAATAACAATGTCTTTATCAAGATAGGGCAATGTTTTGGCCTCACGTGCAAAATGATACATAGTATAGCCTACTATAAACAAAGCTATAAATCCGATAGACAAACGCATCCATGTTTTTGTAGTTTTATTTCTAAGTGAATATAAAATCAAAAATCCAGCGAGTACTGTGGCAACAAACACACCAAACTTCATAAAAAAACCAGTATTCTGATCCGTTGCATGCCAAGAGGGTAATGGTATGATAAATGCCCCCGTAACCAATGCAATCCACGTACTTAGCAGCGTGATCTCTTTCCAAACTTCTTTTAATTTTGCAACAAGCATTAACGTATTATTTAGGTGTTTTTAAAACTAGTTGTTTCTCTAGTTCTGTTCCGCTACTCATAATAAGATGTAGCTCAGGTTCTCCCACCCGGTCTTCTTTTTCTAACCAAAATAAATAATAACCGGGCACAAAATCCTGAGTGGCATTGTGTGTGGGTTTATTAAATCGAAATCGTTTGATATCAAGTTCTTGCTCATACGATAATTTCCCAAAAACAAAATAACCTTCATCCTCGTTAGAATCAACAACGACTTTGATCTTAGTATTAGCATCGCTTTTGTCACTGCTACGAATAGATTGTAACTTGGCATCATAATCCAGATATATTGCTTCCATAAGGAAAGCTTTGTCTGACATCGTATTAAAATCTTTATGTAAGTGTTCTAAAGTTTTCTGTGCTTCACGTAATGTGATCATATACGCTGGGGTGAGCCTATATTTTTGATTACATTTTTCTAGAGCAGGAAATAATTCCTTACTTATTTTTTCCAGGTTATTGTATGCATTTAAGAGATCACTATTTTCTGTCAAAGAGATGCTTTCTGCTAAACTTGTTAGTGCTTGCTCGGATTTAGACAATACAATCGGAAGCTCATTGTCTTGTGTACTATAACTTGCGCAACTATATATTAAAAGTAACATATATAGTGAGCATGTAAACTTGTAAAAAATATTCATATGCAATAGGTTTTAATAAATGCTATACAGTTAACAAAGTTACATGCATCAATGTTTATCCTACTATAACAAATCCGACAAATGAAGGTAATTTACCGACACTGTACGCCTAAAAGCATATCAATACCGAAGAAAAATGCATCTAATCAGAGTGTTTTGTATATTACTATTTTTAGAATGATCCTGATATTTCTATGCTATTAAACCTCTAATTATTTTTTCCCAATCAAATGCAGGGCCGATATCCCATTTGCCAGACGATCTATAATTTACATGAGACACGATGCCCTTAAAATTAACCAGCTCATGCTCTGTTCCTATATCATATCGCTTGTTTTCTGGAAAAAAAGCTCTTGGTATATTGTATGCTGCGGTTAGATAACGAAGTAAAAGCAATACACTATCATATTGCTTTTTTGTAAATGTAGCATAATATAGTTCTCCCCTGTAAGGCGCATCAAGCTTAGTATACAATTGCTTATCGTTTAGATCACAGTACACATCAGTATTACTATACACAGTAACCAGTTTATTATCTATTCTTTTTAGAAAGCCAATATTAGATAGCTCTATACCAATAGTTTGTTTGCTACCACGGGTATTACCCCCAATCGCACCCGATCCCAGATGATAGGACCAATAGGCAGATGACCATAAATTGAGTATGCTCCCATTTCTTGCAATGATAAACGGAGTAGAGACACGATTATTGGGTTTGGATAAGGCCGCTACGTCTCCTTTTAGATACCCTGCTGTATAATGCAGTACAATCTGAGTTTTACTATTTATTTCCTGATTATAAAAAGAAGCATCCCCATTTTTTGGTCGGCATTGTATATATGGCATTGCATGATTAGCTCCTTTTATAGGTACTGACATTTCTGTTAATATAAATTCTTTTCCGTCTGAGTCCCTTCCTGTTTCAAAAAAAGTTTTCTCATGGTTAGCAATACTTGTGGCTTTCATCTTTTAATTCAGTCTAAAAATTAAATAACACATTGAAGTATACGTAATTATCTTGTTTTTAAACACTCCTATTACTCATGTTAAATGCTAATTTTCAATGTATACTATTCACCAAATGTATCCTGATAAAGCCATAAAAACTATAACAAAACCGACAAATCAGAACAATTTTACGACAAATCGTTTTGTACTATTCGATACTGCTAACGCCTAAGATTTCGCAGTATTTTATTGCATTCCATTAGTAAGCAGGTTATTCAATCGTTTGGAAATCAGAATTACAGTTTTCATCGAGATGAATTACTATATATACCTGTTAGTGAGCCTTTAGGTTACGGAAATTTGGAGTTCTTATCCTTTATAGGTTTGATTGGAAAAATATATACCAGATAGAGCACTCAAGACACAGAAGCTTTGGAAACTTCCTGGTAAACTTGATCACAAGGCTTACAGCATATAGCTTCCTTCCTAAAAAACCTAGTATTAAATATCAAAACATAAAGACATACCAAGTCGCTATTTTTTAATCGAACTCAGGTTAAAAAAACCAGCCATAAAAACAACAATCAAAGAAAATAGCGTATTGTTTTCTATAAAGCGCAATTAAAATTTTCGTGTATCATAGTGTGAAAAATTAAAAAAAATCGTAAATTCAAGTGGAAAAAACTATAAATCAATGGCTTATGAAAAAATCTTTACTTATTTTATTTTTATTTCCTCTTACTTTTTTTGCCCAAAAAAATTACTCTCAGGAGGATATTGCTGCAGCCGCAGCACACGACAAACAATGGTTACTGACTAATACTACAACGACTAGTGATCAGATGGATTACGCTTATGGCGTGACAAAGATGATGCAATCTTTTATTCAGAATGAAACAAATTGGGAAGCAAAAGCTATAGCATGCGGAACGAATTGTTTACAATGGGTGCACCAGAATAATGTTCCTGGCCATCTAAAAAAAAGAAAAATCTCTTATACATTGTATTATGACCAATTACCTACAGGAAAACGAATCAGTACCAAAGTAGTTTTTGAGGGTAATAAAGATCTCATCGTCAACTTTTTTATGAATTACTGGACTGAAGATCTTGAATTCACTAAAAGTCAAAAAGGCGAAGAATACCTTGCTACTGTGCGATTTTTATCAGATATAGCAACATTAAAAGTTGATACTGACGGAGATGCTTCTATTATAGTAACTACAGGCACCCCCAAAGAGGCCTATGCAACTATGATATCGCATAATTGATAATATCATATAATTACATAAACACCCCCTTTTTTGGATTTTGTAATCCAAAAAAGGGGGTGTTTTATAGATAGCTCGCAAAATAAGAGACGTGCCATAAAATGTCTTTTGCTTAACAATGTTTTCTTTTTCATTGTAGATAAACTAAGCTCTCCTCGCTGTTAATATGATACTAAGTTACAAATTTCGCAAAGCAAGAAATAGGAATAAAATGTGATTAGAGTCATGAAATAGTATTAAAGTATTAAAATTTAAATATGTCATCAATAGCGATTTAATCGTTTCTGTCTATCCCTTGTATACTTTTTTTAACAACTTATTTTTATAGGTCTACATATTGTATACTCCTTTTTATTCAACTCAGGTAAGCTTTATTTATTTTTATAATAAAGAAACAATTTATGGACAAATTAACTCAGTTTTTTAGTGAACTGTTAACCAACGCAGACAAATTAGCCCATTTTAATTCAAGCTCCAGCAAGGTCGAGATGATTAGCAATCGACAGCGCATGTTGCATACAACAGGAATAAAGCATACAGAAGAAATCATTGGTTTGGCTGCCGAGGATTTGCAAAAATTAATGAAAAAAAAGGTAGCTCAAGAAACTAGCGATACTTTAGAGACTACAATTTGTGGACTCATTGCCAAACAAAGGCTAGACCATCCAGAACGGATAGCTATTATCGATGGTGAGACCAAAATTAACTATAAAAAACTCATGAAGCGGGCTAGTGAAGTTTCTGGAGCCCTTAAGAATCGCGGTGTAGCACCAGGTTCATTGATCGGGGTGTGTATGCATCGCTCTTGGGAACTGGTAGCTACACTTATTGGTGTGATGCAAGCAGGATGCGCATATGTACCGTTGGATCCTGCATATCCACAAGATCGGGTTCGATATATGTTAACACATTCTCGTGCTGTAGCAGCTGTAGTAGATAGTGATAGCACTGCTGAATTATGTAGTGAAGTGCGCGAATTATTGTGGATCAATGCATTGGGTGATCATACAGATAGTACAGTACGGCCATCTGCAAACAATTTGGCTTATGTAATCTATACTTCAGGATCTACAGGACGGCCAAAAGGAGTTGCTGTCGAACACAGGAGCATTGTTGCAATGCGCCAAGCGATGCGCGAGAAATTTAGTGATGAAGACCTAAAAGGAATGTTTGCCGGAGCCTCGGTTTGTTTTGATACGTCGGTCATGGAAATTATGGGCACCTTGTCACTTGGTGGTACTATACTGCTAGCAAAAAATGCCCTTGAACTCACCAGACTTCCTGCAGTAGATCAGCTAAAAACATGCGTAATGGTTGCCTCGGCGGTACAAGCATTACTGGCTACCGAAACATTACCGAAAGGGATACAGTGTCTGGTATTTGGTGGCGAAGCACTTAAACGCTCACTGGTAGAACAGGTATATGCGCTACAGCCGAATCTGCGCATACTGAATGCCTATGGTCCTACCGAAGATACTGTGTATTCGACCATTGTCGAAGTGCCTCGAGGTGCCAAAGTAATAACGATTGGTAAGTCGGTACCCGACTCACGCGCCTATATTTTGGATGAAGCTTTACAACCCGTTGCTAATGGTATATCCGGAGAATTATATCTCGCAGGAAACAAGCTTGCCCGTGGGTATTTACATGATGAAGCGATGACCAGAGAGCGTTTTATCGAGATCCAGCCTAATGATCAAATTCTTGATCATCGATTGTACAAAACAGGCGATTTGTGCAGATGGACAGAGCATGGAGAAATAGAATTTCTTGGCCGTGTTGACCAGCAAGTAAAAATCAGGGGCTTTAGAATTGAACTTGAAGAGATTGAGTCGACATTAGAATCAATGCAAGGTGTTGAGTCAGCAGCAGCGGCTGCCGTAGATGGAGGTATTGGTCAGAAAATGCTGGTCGTATATATTGTGAGTAAGGATAAAACAATTACGGAGGCTAAAATCAAGGCTTATTTATCAGAACGACTGCCAAAATATATGGTTCCGCAAGTTGTAAGATACCTAGAAACACTACCTGTTTTACCCAATGACAAACTCGATCGTAAGAAACTTATGCATCTCGATGAACCAGTAGCTATTAAAAAAGATATAAGTACATCAAAGGCTGGGGCTGATGCTAAAGATAGCACCAATACGATCCTACAAAACTTAATGGACTCAAACAACGAACAACAAGCAGCCCTACTATCGATTATTCAAAATGAGGTAGCTTCTCTCCTTAACCTAAACGATCCCGCACAAGTAGTACCAGATGATACGTTTGATAACCTTGGTCTTGATTCACTAACTACACTAGAGTTTAGTAGTCGACTTTCTAAAGTATTGAGGAAAGAGGTATCGGCGTATTCAATTTTTGAACACGCTACTCCAAATGCATTAGTTAATTATATTACCAATACCATTGAGAACAGTACCGATAAGTGTTCGGCAAATAAAAGACCTGCTGTGATGACAGACACACTTGCGAATTTCCAAACTAATATACAGTCTAGTCATCCTACATTTCAAGCTGCAAAAATACCGTCATGGTCCGTGAATGACAAGAGTAAGCTGGTTCAAGAAGTCTTGCACATGGTAAACAATAATCGTAGAAACCCTTATAGTAAAGTCTTATTAACAGGTAGCGGGACCAAAGGGCTCGTTGGGGATGCCTATAATGATGAAGAGCAAGAGGCGATTATATGGACAACCAATCTGTATCTTGGTCTAAACCGTGACCAGAAAGTCATAGAGGAAGCTTCTACCGCTTTAGCGCATTTTGGAACCGGAATGGGTACCTCGGCGGCGGCGTCTGGTATGACCAATCAACATCTGGAGTTCGAAACAGAATTTGCTGACTTAGTAGGAAAACCCAGCGCTTGTTTATTTCCTACAGGATACACAGCTAATGTTGGAGCAATTGCAGGGATTCTGGGAAAAAACGATGTTGTCGTTATCGATCAGCTCTGTCACGCCTCTATTGTTGATGGTGCTCGTTTGTGTGGGGCAACTATCAGAACGTTTAAGCACAATAATTCGTCTGATCTGGAGGATGTTCTTAAGTCAGAGGTGTCACCCTATCGTACTATTTTAGTGGTTCTAGAAGGCGTATACAGTATGGGTGAAGGTGCTGCACCGGTTGCAGAAATCGTGCATACAGCAAAAAAATATAATGCACTTGTTCTGGTAGACGAGGCGCATTCTTTTGGCTTTTATGGCAAGGATGGAGCTGGCATCTGTGCTGCTCAAGGAGTTACCGAAAAGGTAGATTTTATCATGACAACACTTAGCAAAGCTTTAGGTAGTCTTGGCGGAGTTGTTGCAGCTAGTCAAGAACATGTCGACCTTATGAAGTCGTCATCAAGAGCCTACATCTTTCAGGCTTCTGTTAGTCCAGCCGATATGGCTGCAGCACTCACTGCATTACGACTCCTCCGTTCTGATGATGCATTGCGAGAACGATTGTGGGATACGACCCGTTATATGCGAAAACAATTCGAAGACGCAGGGTACGATCTGGGGACTGGAGACGGACCTATCGTTACTCCGCATTTTGGGGACAAAGATAAACTGTATGCTATAGTACAGGGGTTATACCAACGTGGTATTCAAACCTCTGCGGTAACCTATCCCATTGTTGAAACCGGTCGAGGTCGCTTACGGCTGATCTGTTCTGCCGCTCATACCTATGAAGACGTAGACAAAACGCTAGCAGCACTTATCGAAACAGAGCGTGAGATAGATGAGCAAATCGCTACCAAAGATGATGAAATAAGAGACACAAACAGTACACAAGACGATATAAAAAACTGGGTGCATACATTTGCTGACTATCTCAAAAAATCAATGGCCGAAAATCCTGCTCCAACACCAAATCTTGCTATAGCTGTTCGTATATCTGAATCGGCTAAACCCATCACGATAGTATGCAACGATAACGACGTAATAGTAACTGCGCACCAGCATAGTGAGTTGCCTTCTTGTTCGTTTCTTCTTACTAACGAGGCTGCAGTTTCTGCCTTGCAGTCCTCTGATGTGCAAGAGTTGCTTTATCAAATTTGTAAGGGTACGTGCATATTACACGGGCAGGTTGAACCCTTTATTTGGTGTATTGCGCGAATGGTGGAGCAACGAGAAGTTACCGCCTATGCGCATGTTGATTAAGAATTTAAGCTATTTTCTGAAAGTGCCTGATTAGAAAAATTGCTCCACAAATATCTGTGACTTCGCAGTATTTTTTATCATTCATTTAATTGTAGACAAGCTTGTCTTATCACTGTTGACATTACGAAGCTAAAAATGTCGCAGCATGGAAGAAATAAAAATGCACAGATAAATCCATTGGTTCAGGAGTATTAGCCCTGCTCCTATTTATATATTTAGCATTAGCGATAAAAAACCCCCACCTCCTTTTGTCACATCCACATAGTTCGGTTGTATCAATAGTAGTACATAACTTAAAACTGATACAATATGAATTTTACAAAAATAATCGTTCTTCTGATTCTAAATTTAGTTTTTCTTACTTCCTGTACAGATGATGATGAAGATACTGTTGATACACCAAAAACACTTCTTGAAACCCATCAGGAAAATCTTAACTCCATACAAGTTGGAGCACACAACCTTACCTTTCTTGATTATGGCCCAAAAGATAGTGATAAGGTATTAATTCTTTTACATGGTGTACCTACATCCTCTTTGTTATATAGAAATGTAGCAGAGCAAATCGCAAAAAATACAGGTTTTAGAGTACTCGCTCCTGATTTGTTGGGCTTTGGCGGAAGCGATAAACCAGTTGATACTAACAGCCTGTATTCTTTTAATGATCAGGCACAACGACTCTTTGATTTTGCCACAGCCTTGGATGTTAAAAATTTTGTTTTAGGAGTACATGATTCTGGCGGATTTGTGGGATGGACGATGATGATTCATACAGAGGCAGAAAGAATTGATGGATTATTAATTACAGATACGTTATTAGAATTTGATGGTTTTACGTCTCCTTCTTTTATGGTTCCAATATTTACACAACAACAAACCCCTGCAGAGCTTTGGGGACCTCTTGATGAGAATGAGGAATTAGCCGAAGCTGGAATTAGAAGTTTTCTCGAGGGTGGAATTTTTGATGGCAAACTTGTCAATGATGAGTTAGTTGAGGCATATTCTACGCCATTAAATGAATCAAGTGAAACGTACATTGTTTTGTTCAATGATTTGAATAATGTATTGCTAAATACTCCCACAATAAAAACAGCTTTTTCTGATTTTAACAAACCTGTAGCGATTGTATGGGGTAAAGAAGATGCATTTATGGATGCTACAATTGTTCCACAGCTGTTTCAAAATGATTTTGGCGTTCCTGCCAATAGGCTTTCTATTATTGAGGGAGCCGGGCATTATTTGCAAGAAGATAAACCCGACGAATATGTTAAACTGGTAAGTATATTTTTGAATGAAGATTTTTAATTATTAAATACAGTATTTATCCCTTGATTTAATGATAAAAATCAGGGGGTTGGTAAGGATTACAGATCAAAATGATCAGTTTTTATATATACAAAAAAAATATAGTTACCTATATTTGGAAAAAGGAATTTGTTGCAGATAAACCGATTAAAAAACAACTATTCCCAACACGGCGTCTAAAACATAGGTTAGTAATACGCTGAAAACAAAAACAATGAAGCAAGAGTTTAAGCAATATATCAAATCTTATCTCAAATTATTTCCTGATTTGAATCCAAATGAACTAGCTTATTTTAACTCATATCTTATTATAGATGAGTATAAAAAAAAAGATTTTTTATTTAAAAGTGGAGAAGTTCAAAAAGAAGTCGGATTTGTATCTAAAGGACTCTTAAGAAGATATTACATCAATGAAAAAGGAAACAAAATTACTACTGGTTTTATAAATGAGAATAAGTATGCTACAGATTACCCTTCTTTCATAAGACAAATACCATCTAAGTATTTTATTGAATGTCTTGAACCATCAGTGATCATAAAATTGCCTTACGAAAAAATTCATGAAGGATATCGCAAGTATAAAACAATTGAAATGTACGGTAGACTTATTGCAGAATATGTATTGACCGTGCAAACTGATAGAGTAGAAAGTTTCTTGTTTAAAAATGCTGAAGAAAGATATCTCGACTTTGTTGAGCAAAACAAAGATATTATCAATAGAATTAGTCTATCGCATCTTGCATCACTCCTAGGAATAGAACGGCAATCATTAAGTAGAATTAGAAGTAAAATCGCAAAAAAAGGTTTTGTCACAAATGTGTCAGGTACGTCTAAATAGAATATCACATATTTGCACTATTAATTAAAAAAATAGTGTGAAAATGACTTCTAATAAAAAAGCAATTATAAGTATACTAACCCTCCAGTTCCTATTTTTAGGATTGGTTTCATGGGGTCAAAATACAACGATCAAAACTTCTATCCATACCGATATTCAGAAACATACCAATATAATTTTTGACAGCCTTGTAAACATACGCAGAGATTTTCATATGAATCCCGAAGTGTCAGGTAAAGAACAAAGAACTTCAGAAAAGATTGCGGCATATTTATCATCCTTAGGATTTGAAGTTAAAAAAGGGATCGGTGGCTATGGTGTTGTTGGTATCTTAAATACCGGTAAAAAAGGAAAACGAATTGCCTGGAGGGCCGATATTGATGCAATGCCATCAGATATCCCTGATGTGGTTACTTTTTCATCAAAAAACGTAGGTGTTCGTCATATTTGCGGGCATGACGTAAATACTACAATTGCGCTGGGTATTGCAAATGTAATGGCGAGTCAGAAAGAAAATTTAACAGGTGTTTTATATTTTATTTTCCAACCTTCAGAAGAACCGTATACGGGTGCAAAAGCTATGATTGATGATGGTTTATTCGAGGTTATTACTCCCGATGAGATTTATGGTTTGCATATTGGTCCTTTGCCAACAACTGTGATTTCAACAAAACCCGAATTAATGTTTGCTGATTATAAAACACTTAGCATATCATTTAAAAACTCAGTTGAAAACGAATCAGTTATAGCATATAGTAAAGCCTTGATTTTGAGTCTTCAAAATGTAGAACCTTCGAGCAAATTTTGGAATCCTGAAAGTTTATTAGACCCTAATATAGGCCTTGCAAATCCAAACACAATATTCAAGAATTTTACCTTTGTAAGCCAAAAAAGTTTAACCGTAGAGAAAACCGAGGGAAAAATAGCAATAAAAGCGTATATCGGATCCAGCATAGAAAAGAAGTTTGATTCTATAATACCACAACTAAAACACGAGATAAGTAACTCAAAGTTTGCAAAAAAATTAATTGATATTAAGTACACTTACGAACGAGCAAATCTATACAATGATAAAAAGCTAACCCAAAACTCCTTAGCCCACATAGGTCACGTTTATGGTACAGAAAACATTATGCTGTTATACGGAGAAATGCCTGATTATCGAGGAGATGATTTTGCTTATTATCAAGAACAGGTCCCCGGAGTGTATTTTTATTTAGGTGGCTCTAATTTTGAAAAAGGAATTGTCTCAATGCCACATGCACCCAATTTTCAAGTTGATGAAAGTTGTATAAAAACAGGGGTGAACTATTTTTCTTCATTGATCATTGAAAGGCTATTCGAATAAGTAGAAAAACGGATATTCAAAAATTTTAGTTATTATACTAACCTCTCAAAAAACCAAGATTGATAAATATCGATATCTAAGCTTACTTTGTTTATGAGTGCTATTATAGTATCTGAGATATACAGAAGTGTTTTAAACAGCTTATCTGATTCATTTTCCTGCTTTCTTTTAAAAATTTATACCTTTTTATGTAATTACCAAGCGAAGGTAAATATCGATGACTTTGCAGTATCTTATTTATCAAGCTGCAAACGAACTCTTACTTTCTCACAGACGGCACCACGAAGTTACAAACTTAGCAGAAGTGGAAACTTTTATAGGTACGAGATGTAAACTTGTACAAATAAATCCATATCTATTTTGCTCTGCAAACGTCTGTGATTTTGTAGCAAATTTACTTCACTGTATATTCGTAAATTCTTATCTTCTCAAAGGTATCGCTACGAAGTTGCAAACTAGCGGTAGTGGAGGCAATCGTAATTATGTTTCTGCCCAGATAATAATTTCGGCTGAAGTACCGTATGTACTCGCCAGAACTGTTTTGTCCTTTCTTCTAACTAATATCTTCTTAATATTGATTAAATTCCCGGGTGGAAATGTAACTTCTTCTTCAGAAGCGTTATTATTTCCTATAACCCGCCCTCGATGTCCTGATTTTAATGTAAAATGCCAAATTATAGTTTTTTTGTTGATAAAGTTATGCTCCATTGGATTTCCATAGGTTGAGGACATAGTGCCAGGCCATGAAATTAACTTATTAATATTATGCTCACCGTCTTCATAATCGTTTATATCGGGATTTAAAAAAGGGTAGGAATCATATAAATGATTAGAATCACCTCTAAATAGAACTTCGTCATTTCTTTTCTTACCAAGTGAATCCCAATGCTTGGACTGTAATCTTAATCTATCCATCCAAGTATCGAGTGTCTCAACAGTTAAGCTAGTCTTGACGAAATTTTCAGCAAGATATCCTCTGCCCACTGCTATTTTTCGCCAAATTTGCACAATTTTCTCTTTATTACTGCTTATATCAAGAGTTACGAATTGTGTAGGATCGTAGTCTAATTCACTTAAAGCAGATGCTAAAGAATTTATCCATTTATATCCAGATGACAAATAAGTTTGCATGGCAGCCTCTGCCTCCTTTAATTCTGCTTCATCTTCTGCTTTTGCTTTTGCTTCGGGATCAAAGGTTGCTACGAATTGTTTGAGTTTAAATTTGGGGAGAGAGATAAATGGAGGTTTATCAATAAAAGAATCAAGTTTCTTATTGGTTTGTGTAATTAAGTAATATAAGATTTTCCACGATTCAAGTTTCTTATCTGTTGGCGAAATTCTCCCTTCTGTGGGAATTGTAAGATCACCAGGAACCTGAAAGCCTGAGTAGTCTTCAATTTCAGTAGATGCTTCAGGGTTTTGTAAAGGATAAGATTCAATTCTTATTTTACTCCATTCAGCCCACGTTTTAACCTTTCCCTCCAAGGCTCGATAATTGGCAGGATTAACTTTCTTGATGGCATTATAATCAGTTATGGCGAACCACATACCTGATTCATCTGCAAACCATGTAAGACCATCTTTTACTTCATTCCACATGAATATATTTTTATCCTTAACCCAAGAAGCTTTTTGAACTATATTCGTTGGCAAGGATACCTTTTTAAGCTGGGTTGTTTCATTTTGGGAAAATTTTGATGCAGCCTTTGCTCCCATAACATCAGCTTCCTTCTCCAATCCAGCATCATCATTAATATTAACTTCCCCCTTAAACTGTATCGTAGGCTTTACTCGTCCTTGTTTTTGTTGTACTACATGCCAGGCTTCGTGTGGCAAGTGTTTTTCCTGTCTGGGCGCTACATGGATATCAGTACCTTGGGTATAGGCATACGCTTGTAATTGGGCTGGTTTACTAGAGTTATAATGTACCTTTACATCATCCATACTGTAGCCGGATAGGTTCTCGATGCCAGATTTTAGTCTGTCTGGCAGACCTGTGTTATTCTTTCTTTGGATGGGTGTTGTCTTATTTTTAGAATCATCTATTCCTGATCTTAGTTTACATTGTATAGCGATAGCGGGACGATTGTCTACAATCGTAGCTTCGCCACCTGTACTGGGTTCTTGTTCTACGCGTTGTACAGCTTCTTTTTGAATTTCTTGGGTTTTATCGGTTTGTGTTTTCATAGTAAACTATCTATTCTTTTAATAAGACATTTTTATAGATATAAGTTTAGAACTTGTATCTATAAATCCATATTTAACTGCTTTGCGAATGCCTGTGACTTCCCAGTCTAGTCTCACTTCGAGTTCTATTTTAACATCATTCTTGTAATTTTATTGGAGTTCTCATAAAGAATAAAACATCAGGATCATGGGCCTCCCAAACATCTACTCTGCTTTCTTTGTCCCAAGATTTAATCCAAACTCTTGCAAGTTCCAAATTTTTTATACCTTGATCTGTAAATTTATGCTGATTGGGAAATTTACTATATCGTCGTCCTAAACCAGCAGCTTCTTTATTTATAAATGGTGTTGATAAGAAATCATTATTCTCATCCCATATGGCTTTATTTTCATTCGAAAGTTTTCTAACTTCCTCATCTAGTTCCTCTCCCTTTAAAAGATTAACGGTCTTAAATTCTAAAACATAACCGCTATCATACTCCATTACCTGATTCCAAGATGTTGACGTATAGAACCCTTCACCTATCTCTGCCCCGCCCCTTTGTCTCTTCGGATACAAAATATCTAAATCAGCAATACTAAATGGACGATTATATTCCAATAGCTTACTCATCGTTTCTTTTTTAGTCCCATGATAGAATGTCATTCCTTGAGGTAAAAGAATTGTTCGATAATGTCCCACATATTCAGGTTGATTCCTTAAAGCATATGCTACTGTTCTTTGTACCGGTTCGTATATTGCATTATCTTTAACTGACACTAAGGACTGGCTGAATACTTTCTCAGCTGTATTATCAATTCCATTTCCTAAGTCGTTAACTTTGTTTCTTATTTCTTCGTGTTTGGGTACGTGTATCTTTGCCATGTGATCAACTACTTGCTCCCGAGTGGTGTCTACGCGCTGACCGTTTATCATCTTATCACCTATAGGCGTCCCATTTAAAGTATTATCTATAGCATGTGCAACTTCATGCCGTATATTATAATCAGTATCTTTACTTGGAGCAAAATGAATCTTACTACCCTGTATAGTAGCTTCTGCTTTCATTTTTGCGGGAAATGAAGAATTATGGGTCGCTTTTAATCCAGAAGTATCTACTCCATATTGCTTTCCCATTGTTAAGGCTATCTGTTGAAAACGATCAGAACCGTGGGGTTTTTTCTGAATCGGATTTTTATTGCTATCAGTACTATCCATTCCCGATCTTAATTTTCTTTGATCCAAAGAAGAGGTACGGTTATCTTTTAATTGAGCCGTACCTCCGTTACTAGATTCACTAGCAACTCTCGGGGTAATCGAGTTTTGAGATTCTTGGGTTCTATCGGTTTGTGTTTTCATAGTTTTTTTGTTTTATGACTTGATTCTACTCTTCACATCTGTTTTATAAAAACCTATTCTCGATAGATTTTGTCTCCATTACATTACGACAAAACACTGGAATGTGACTTCGCAGCATTTCTTTTCATATTTATTAAGCTGTACATAAGCTATTATCCTCTTGCTGTTATCGCTACGAAGTTGCAAATTTAGCAGAGCCTCATTTTTCTGAGAACAGCATTTTACGATGGTGGATCCCGGTACTTTTTTCTACAGGTATTCCGCTGCATACTTTATAATAAGTGCCGGGATAATCCCCCTTATTTCCCCACCATCTAATTTGTATTTTTTATAGTATTTATTTTACTTTAATTCAGAATAATACCTTCCTTTTGTAATTCTTGATGAATAGCTGTTTCTAATTCTTTTTGTGATATTGTTTTTTGTTGGTGTGTTACCGCTCTAAGCGTAGCTTTACGCACCACATTGATCATCACACCCCCAGACACCTCATACTTTTCTGCAATCGTCCATAGATCTATTGTAGGATCTAAGGGCAACTTGGTAGAAAAAGATTGCTCCCAAAGGGTGTAGCGCTCTTCTACCTCTGGCATACTAAACGCTACCATCGATTGAAAACGACGGGTGAAGGCTTCATCTATGTTTTCTTTTAAGTTTGATGCCAAAATGACTACACCAGGAAAGTCTTCGATGCGTTGTAGCAAATATCCTATCTCTTGGTTTCCGTATCGGTCGTTAGCACTATTCATTTGGGTACGTTTACCAAAGAGTGAATCTGCCTCATCAAAAAACAAAATCCAATCTCGTTTTGCAGCTTGATCAAATACTTTGGCCAGGTTTTTCTCGGTTTCGCCAATATATTTAGAAACGACCATACTCAAGTCTATTTTATATACCGACTTATTGGTGCTTTTACCCAGCAGGGCTGCCGTCATTGTCTTCCCTGTACCGGGAGGGCCATAAAACAGGCTTTTATATCCAGGTTTTAGTAGTTTGCCCAATCCCAGATCATGCATTAATACGTGCTCTTGTGCAATCCAATCTCTTATCTCTTGTAGATGCTCAGCTGTATTTTTACTCAATACAATATCTTCCCATTCGAGTTGTGTGATGATCAGTTGCGCAGGAAAATCAGGACTATATGCAGGATGATAAGGTGTACTATGAATCAATGCTCCTATATACTCGTCTGCTACCATCCAAATGCTATTTAACCATGGACCTACTTTTTTAGTTACTGTGCTCTTCATAACCTGTTCGGTCGCAAATACATGATTTTCAGCAAAGATATAGTGGTAGCGCAACCGTTTGACCAGATCATCACCTGCCAATATAAACATTGCCGTTTCTGCTGTAGGAATTAATCCCAGATGCCCCTCTAGCAATACTCCACCAAATTCACTATACCGTCGATCATACTCTTTGTTTTTAGTCAGCAAAATATCTAAGGTTTCTGGTTTGATATGAGGAACAAGCCCCAGTATCAACACTAGCCGTTCTGCAGTATTTAGATTCATTTTTTGCACAAATGCGGCATAGGTACCTTCTTCATTTTCAATATCAGGAGGACGCAATTCATCTATAGATTGATATGGTGTTTCTTGCTCAAAATGCAGCTCTAATCGCGTATGGATTACCAAACTTAGCCACGATAGTTCGGCTGTTAATGCTGCTGCGTTTTGTTCTACGATTGTATGTATTGCTGTCAATTCCATTCTACTAATATAATTTCATTCATCCATGGTAACCTTATTGTATTAATGCTCCAAGGCAATTTTTCTAAGGTGATATCATAAGTTTCTTTTTTTACTTGCAATAGCCAATGCCCATCACGAACTCTTAAAGAGCCTTGTCTGCATAAATAAGAGGCTTGAAATCCATCTCGTGATAGATTTGTCCAGTGTGGTCCTTTATCGATAACAGCCTGTAGCAAGTCGTCTCCCATTTTCTTTTCTTCTTCAGAAAAATGTATTAGGGACACTGTATCTTCCAGAGATGCTCCACATAATACTTTGTTAAGTGACAGTAGACCTTCAAAAAGTGCTGTTTCCTCATTTCCACATAGATGGTGTAAAGCACATATTGCTTTTTCTCTTGCCTTCTCATCATGAAATTCTTTGCCGTCCATCAATTCAAGGTTTTCAAAAAAACGTTGTAAAAAAGGCCATAAGAGGACTAATCCAGCATTTTGAATTGTTATAAAGTCTGTATCTTCAAAATTAGATTGTATTTTTTCTATCACTGTATGTTTGGCAGCTGATTGCATCGGTTTCAATACAGCTTCGAATACGTGAAGATGCCCAACTATCGATTGCCGATTGTTTTCTGTCTTCTCAAGGGTCAGTGATTGTTTGAATTCTTGTAATAACCCAGCATCTATGAGATAAAAGGAAGGATGATTTATCACTTTTAAAACGTGTTGAAAAAGTTGTTGCCAAGCCTTCTCAGCTGCATATTGTATTTGGTATTTCTTTACCAGTGATCTAATCAAAGACACATCCTGATTTTTTTTATTCCCATTTTTTTGATCAATTCCTAATACCAAAAGTGTTTGTTGAATACATCTGTTCTTCAAATCCTCATAATCTTTGGCCACAGCTACGTTTGTAAAGACTGCTCCCCAAAAGGTGTTTTCTATGTTGAAATTTGAAACCTCTAGACGCTTATGAAGGCTATCCTGCAGTTCTTTTTTAATGGTAGACAAGCCTTGTATAGAAATATCAGTCAATCCTTGAAGACACAAAAGAATCTGTTCTTCTGTAAACGTATATATAAAGCGATTCAGGTATACATGATTTAAAGGCAGTTGACTCAAAAGTTTTGTAAAAGTGGCATCTGGGGTTATAATGAGTCGATCCAATTGTTCTAACACATAGGATTTAGAGGTTTTATTTGACCACCATGGCAGCCTACCATTCTTCAGGTAATACGACACCACTTGTAACGATGTTTTTTGAGATTTCTCTACTTTTTTTTCTATAACATTATCTTCATCTTCCGGATCTTCTATTGCAAGTAGTGCATCCTTAAATTTTTCTGTAAATACAGCAGCTATATTTTCTATATGTACAGTGCCTAAGTCTACAGTTAGCGTATCTATTTGATACCGTTTCTTTTCGTCACTTCCATAGTGATCACACAGTAGCTTATCGATAATAGGCGTAAACTGTTCGCTATAGAGCTTTCCTAAGGTTTGTTGCACACCAAATGCATCTGCTTTCTTGGGGAGCTGTATTTCGATAATTTGCTTATTTATAATATGCTTGTGTTGTGTCATTGATCTGTGTTACTCTATTTAAAAACTAGTTTTATTCCAGTTTTTTTTCATGATTGTTTTGATTTCTTCTCGCTGTGGGAGAAGACTATCCTGCCGGCTAGGCAGAGATAAGGGTTTTTCATACCAGTGCCTTTCACCTTAATCTTATCGACTCCGCTCTACATGACATTAGGTTATAACTATTTGATTTCATAATCGAACTCAAGTTTACTGTCTGTTAATTTCTTCTAAAAACCGATGAAACCCCTTGTCAAAAAGTTTCATTACTGGCTTATCTAACCATTGAATATAGGCTCTGATATGTGCTGGTGTTTCCTCTTGTATTGTGTTCTCTACAAATTGTTTTAAAGATTCATTTTGATATCGCTCCATCCAGTTTGGAAGTACAAAAGTGACCTGAAGCGAATAAGGGTCTGCAGAAACTGCTACAGGCATCCATCGCCCAGAAGTTTCTTTCTCACTAAAGGGTATTGAAATTTCAAACCCTTTTTCGGTACTATTCACTACCACATGTTCCCCATCGTAATGTGTTGTTCCGGTAAGTTCAATACGATCTCCTTGTCGTAAATCATGTCTTTGTACTTTACAAAATGTATGTCCCGCCTCTGATAAAGAATCTGAAAAAGAAACGACAGGTGCTGTTTTAAGAAAATATCGTACATCGGGCGTGCGCTGCCAAAAACCCCCAGAGGTAGCTTCTTGAAAAGTAGTTTCGATATCAAAATGATCTGCTGCGGCAGTTAGTACCAGATATGTCCCCTCGTAATCTTCATTTCCGCGAATGCGAATTTCTTCACCTTTTTTCAGGGTATGCCCTTTAGAAATACACCGAGTATGATTGGTGTTTTCTACAGCTGCAAACTCGGTAATTTCAACAGCACTATATTGCGCGTCAAATGGGTATGAATATTTAGCATGTGGGCGTAGCAATATATGTTCTACCATATGAAATCCTTCGGTATCGCCATCTCCCAGATTTCTACGTGTATAGTCTTCTATTCCTGATTTTCTTGCAATTCGCTTTTCTAGCCCAGAGATATTATTATTTTGCCAATACGCTTGTGTGTAATTGTATCCTTTTCCTCGCCCTGCGCTGATTGCCGGGTAGTCTTTAAGAAAATTCGATTTATCTACAATCAATTTTTTATCTAGTGCATACGGTGTGTTAGCAGTCTCTTCTAATAACATTCCATATCCAGTAAATTTCTCACTAAAACGCGCTAAGAGATGATTAAGAAATTTGTTTTTACGTTTCAACCCATCAACTGAATCTGCTGTCATTTCTTGCAGATATTCCTGATAGTTTTCGTTGCTATCCAATATTTCTTCTAATCCTGCTACGGTATCTAACAGCGATTGATTAAAATAGGTTCGGGTATCCGTACTATCAAAACTCATTAGGCTTTTGAAATTAGCTACTTGTGAAAAATAGTTTGCCAATTGCTGTTCAAAAAACATTAGGTATGCTGTTAACTGTTTAGATTGTGCTTTTCTTCTTTGGGGAGCCGCATCTGAAACCCCTGAGGTGCCAATACCATAATTTGCAGGAAATTGATGCTGAAGTGGATAATAGTTTTCTATCTGTCTGCCTTTGTTTTCTGGCACTATGATATCTCGTTCTTCTAAAGGCAGCGCTTGTGATAATCCCTGTATGCTCTTTTGGTTATATAACTTCTTTATTTGCTCGGGATTTATAGTAGCTTTGAGTCCTCCTGATGTAAAGGATAATGTTTTTAAGGTTTCATCAAAATCCAATACCGGGGTTTTGATAGGATCGAGTGGTAATACCCAATTTTTAATGGTATTAGATCCTGTTGCAATCAAAAAATCATCGATGGTCAACACCTCGGTTTCATCCATGATCTCACGAATAATATCAGACGCCTGAATTTCTTTTTTTCGGGTATGATTACGCAGTTCATTATCGTTGATGAAGCCATGCATGAGTTGTGGGCCATTAAAAATTTCATCGGTTCTTTTCCCTTTTTTTAAAGCTTGTTGCAAGGTATAGAAGGGAATACGAGGTGATAGATGAGCAGCAACCCTGTATAACACATTAGCAACAAGCTGATTAATATCATCAACAGTATTTGCAATTTCTACAACACCGTGAAGTCGTATAGGTTGTGTGGTTAACAAGCGGATTTCTTCAAAATCTTCACAGATCCCTCTACATGCTTGTAATCTTGTATTTACATTAGCAACAAATTTAGATCCTGCGATCTCTACAGATTCATCTTTTTCTATCCACACTTTATACAGACCTTTGGGAACACGCTCACTGGCTGCATCGCCTCCCAAAGTGTCTTGTGATACTTTCTCGACCCATGCATTTTTTACTCCAGTTACATCCATTACGATTTTACGTAGATCGATTAGTGTGACTGGGTTTACAGTCAGTATAGTAGCGGGACTATATAATTCATCGTATGAACTCGTATCATCATTGCCTAACAAATCTTTGATATCATAATCGATGCGATAAGCCAAGTCTGTAATAGTATAACATACTTGCTCTAAGATGGTAATCCCGGGATCATGTGCATTATGATCTGTCCAGGTATCAGCACCTAGTTGTTGTATGAGTTTGATCCCCTCTTCCCGAAGAAAATCATAACTCAATGGTGAGTCTTTTGGTAAAGTTTTAGGTATTGTTATTGGTTTTATCATCGTACGCCTTATTCTTTTAATTGAACTTATTGTTTTATTATTCTAACGCTTGTAGCAGTATTCCTTCGAAACCCGATGAGTAATTATCGGGCCTACTTGATCCAGTTTGTTGTACATGTACTTTATCATTAGCGTTCAATTTGGTGATTATTGTTCTTGACGTTGAATGAAGGTTATCGGTTCCGCGTACTAGACTACGTTCTGTTTTTTCGTCTCCATTATGTCCATTAACATAGTTACTATCATTTAATCTTAATACCCAAAAGCAATACCCCCCCGGGCTAGAAGCTTTAGATATCGTCATAGTAAATAAGTATAATCCTTTAACAGGGGCGGTAAAATACTTACTACTTTTAAAGCAATTTCCGTAGTTATAATTAAGTTGACCAAATGTTTGAGGGTTCCTAGCACCAGAGGCATTGCTCGAACTAATTGCAGCAGAAAAAGCGACTACTTGGTTGATGGAAGTTTTGATATGTCCTTTGATAATTACATTTTTTTCAAAAGAAGCATTTTCTTTGGCTGTTAATGAGCCTTGGATATCCAATTGTTTTTGGATAAATAAACCATTATTTGCAAATAATTCCTGCCCCACTTGTAATTTTTTACTTACTTCTAGATGCCCTGCAACATGTAATCCATCTTTGATCATCATCGCTCCATTTTGCTTCATAACAACTGCCTTACTTTTGTTCCCGATAGGATGAAAAAGCAAGTCTCCGCTAACACTTCTAGCTTCGATTTCCCAGGATTTTTCGTTAGTGTAGAGCCCCAATTGTGCCGAACTCTCAGGTTTGGTATTGGTTATCTTCAATGCTGCATCATCGCCTTTTATTTCGAGCAATGCTTCGGGATTATCGGTACCTATACCTACTTTTCCTAAAAGGAAACTTGATTTTTCTTTAGATCCGCTTAGGTGTATTCCTTCTTCTGTGTCTTCTCCTCTAATTGATAATGCACCATTACCATCTTTTTGAGTGACTTCAAAAATTTTAGCATTTTGTTTGGTAGCATCTATCACCGATAATGAGGAAGTGTTATTTTTACCCTGGATAGTTAGTTTGGATTCGGGATCTATAGTACCCACCCCTATATTGCCATTTCCCGATTTGATAAATAACCGGCTCTCTCCTGTAGCATCCTTAATATTTAACCCAGATTGATTGCTGCTGGGATCGTCTGATTTAATCCTTGGATTAAGATTAAGTGACCAGTTTGGAATATTCTTTCCAAAACTTGTGTATAGGTCCAAAACTTCTTGTGTTCCTACCGCATCACCTTCTGCCTGAATTGCCAAGGGACTACCTTCTTCTTTGGCAATGCTATCTTCGGCTTGATTAATCCCAGCATCTATAAAATCTGCAAATTGTTTTTCGGTAGGCTTATCATTTGCTTTGAAATATGATTTGAGTTCTGTTCTGGTTTTTTTATTGATTTCCATAGTTTCACTTCCGTTTATCTACATTTTTTATGATTCATTCGAGGATTGTGCTAAGTCTTTTGCTACTTCAAAATCTAGCTGTATCTGCATGTAATTGATCCCTTCGAAGCTATCTTCATCATAGCCGTTCTCATCGACAATATCAATGAAATGTGTTGCTCCAGAAACTATCACTGTATCCGGGCGAGAAGGAACTACGATGGCTTTACCATCATTAATACTTCGAACATCGGTTACCGTTTTACCATCTTCGCTTTGAAATAATTTTAAATTAGCCACATAATCGATATACGGTCGTTCGGCAATAAAGTTGATCAGTACACTAGCATGAAGACTTCCTCCTATCCTGATATCGCTATCTTGATTGTATGCCCATGGGGATAGAAATCGTTTAATCTCGTCTATTAATTTTTCTTTGTAAAAATCGGTATCATAGCCTGGATAAAACTGTACCGTACATCGGGTCAATACCTGTAAGTATGTAGGGTTGTGCACTGCTATTTCTGCATAAGCAGGAGCATGGTTATCAAGAAATGCTTTAATTTGAATAAGCGTATCTGCAGCTACTTTTGGTGCAAAAGGATTAAAAGGCAAGTTTTCTCTAATATCTGGCACAACAACAACTGCTACTTTGCCTAATTGATCTATCGAGGGAAGACATTTTACTTTATACACTTGTGGAAACTTCTCTAATAACATATGCTCATAATCCCAAGCTGTGATCGCTCTGTTTTTGTGTCTAAGTCTTTCGCTAAGGCGTTTGTAAAATATAGTACCTTCTTCTGCCGGTTTTCCTTTGGCAGACGTATACGGTTGAGTAAGATTTCTTATTTCAGGGATCACGTTTAGTGGCTCTGTAATAGTTTCTGGCGCCAAAGGATTTTTAAAGTGTGAAGGTGCTACCTCTTCGCTAGCAAGGGTTACACTAATAGCCTGAGCTTTTATAGCTATGGTATCTGAAATTCCTGTGATGTTGCCAGAAGCATTTACCCTAAGCCAATGAAGCTCATCTGAGAGTAGCGTTCCCCCTGTTGTCGCATCTACAGGAATCTTAATCTGTATGATACCTGTATTTATCAAACCATTGGTGGTATCTGATAAAATAGCTGATGTTTGTAATGGTATCCATTTATTATTCCGAAGATAGCACCATTGCAGGTCTGGTTTTTCTACATCAGGATTTGCACTTCCTTCTGCCATCTGAAATAATATAGAAAGCACTTGGGGTGTTGTAAGCTGTGTGATGCCTAAGTATAAGGTTCCTTGATCCTCATATCCCGGTAATACATGATGCGTTTTACCTAAGGTTAATGCCTCAAATCCAAACGGATGAAGATGGTATAATGTATCATAACTGTTTGAGATTTTGGATTCTGGTATTATTGAAGTTTGTGCTGTATAGCCTACTCGTATATTTTTTGCCTTAGGTTGATAGGGTGTGTTTATTTTAAGTCTTTTTAAGACCTCATTATTAGAGATTGCCTGCTGTACAAACAAAGTATTATAAAGTTGATGTTGAAAATCTAGTGGATTGAGCTCTAGTTTGAAATAACGATCCCAATCTGTAATATCATCTTTTTCTTCAGGATTGATTGTAGGTATCTCCTGATACTGAAAGCCAGTTGGTTGCAGCAATTCTTCAATATTGGTATTAGAAGCTTTCCCATCGGTTGGAAACAATGGCAATGATGAAACACGTTTTTCAGCATTTTGCTCACAGACATACAATTGGGCTACAAAATCATCATTCGTTTTAATCGTATAGTTTCCCTCGTCAAGCTCTGGATTATCGGCATCTATCAACCAATAATTTTTGTAGTGTTCCTTAAAATTTTCCGGATGTTTTATCCATTCTATATCAAGATTCAAGGTAGATAACTTCTTTTGTGAAATTTCTTGATTGGCGATATAGAAATTATTCCCTATTTCAGGTTCAAATCCAAACGGATCAAAGGGCTTTTTAGCATCAATCGTATTCTGATCATTTTGCAAAACAATATCTTTTACACCCTTAACCTCGACATATATATGCACTTTGTGTAGTGCTAACTGCATTAATTTTTGATAGCTACTGTGATAATTTTGTTTACCTTGTAACCCTTCTAAATGATGACTTAACGAAAACGCTATAGAAGGTTGTTTGCTATTTATAAATTCATCAAAATTTGTATCTACAGCAGGTGTCATCACTGGCAAATCCTTATCGCTAAGATCAATCTCTACCTTCAGTGTATTTGGTGATACCTGATCAGATGGGAATTTTTGAATCTTACTCCCAGTTTTATTAACATTACCTATACCTTGTACCGCTACTTCGTTTGCTGATCTAATCTTCGTGATTTGGTACAATACCCCCTCATTAGTATCAGTTTCATCCCCAGGAAAAAACAGATATTTATTAAGATCTAACTCATTAAAATCTTTTTCCTTTCCTGTGATAACCACGTGTGAATTATCATTTTCAAAAGAAACCTGATCCGCATCATATTCACTTTCAGGTTGCCCAGAAATATAATTTCCAAACGTTAGTAATGTTTGTTCAGGCAGAAACCAACCTTTTTCACCAGATAGGTAAACATCAAAGGGTTTAGTATTACTTTCAAAAATGGATGCTATTGTTTTAGCTTTATCATTCTTTACACCAAAATCTAAAAGAGTGGTAATCCTTCTTTTACCTTCTTTAAGCAATAATGTGGGAGAACTAATAGCAAATCCTACGTTTGCTGGTGATAATTGCTGAGGTATATACGGTTGTTTATTACCAAAGGTTCTGAAACGGGTACTTTCATCTTTATCCCCATATTGACTAAAAGCAGTAGCCTTAGCATCGGCATTAGCATATACATCTATTATTTTTTCGACACTAGGTGAAGGAATCGATAGCCTACGTATCTGTCGATTTATAAGTTCTAACAATCGATATATTCTATTCCAGTCTTCTTCTCTAGCATCCGGATTATTGCTTGTCTGTACAATATGAATAAAATCCTGCTCTTTAAGTTTTAGCTCATCTTTGATGTATGCTGAAGCTTCTTGGCTGGTGCGTACATCAGCACTTTTAAAGTCATTAAAAATCCCTGAGAAAGAAGATTGATTCCCTTTATATACTGGCAGATCATCTCCGGGGTTTGGGTCGCCATATACGTACTTCAGTACGGTATCAAAATCTTCTTTATTGTGTAGTTCTTTCAACTCTTGTTGTCCTTTGTTTTTGATTTTGTCCTTGTAGGCACTATCTAAAATAGCATATACCTCTTCCCAATCTGTAGGCATCCCTTCTTTTTCTTGTTGTTTTTTTTGAAGAATGCGCTCAAAATCTTGAACCGAAAGAAATAACTGTGTTGTTACATATGATAACGCTTTTGAATTACCCTCTTGTATGAGTGACTGTAGTTCAAAAATAGTAGTCACTTCTTCTGGCAAATCAGGAAGTGGATCTCCAGGATTTGGATGCCCTAGTGCCATTTCTATCATCTTTGTGACCCCCTGATCAGGGGTGTCGACGTGAGTACGATGAGCATCCTTGATCGAGAGTTGTTGTTTGTCTACAAAGACATTTTTTAATTGTGCTATTTTGGCTTGACTAATAATAGTGTCTTTATCTGTCTTATACTGCAGCTCATTCCCCTCTTTATCAACTCCTGCAAGTAAAATCGTATCTTTTTTTATCTCAAGGCGGTCTATATTTTCTATAAGTTCGAATAAAACATTGGCTACATCTGGCACCGAATCTTTGGGGGTAAGCCCTAAGCGTTCTTTAAAATAAAAGTCAAGATGTTTTTGCGTTAATCCATTGATTTGAGATTTGACATGATTGAGTAGTTTCAAAAAGGTTAGAAAAAGCACTACATGGGGTTGCGATATTTTGTTTTGTTTTTGCTTATCATTTATAAAACGACCCGGATCTTCTACATACCCTGCCAGTTGATTAGCCCATTGCTCTCGCAAAATTTTCTGTTCTACAGGTTGTTTGGTACTATAATCTACACCATTTTCAACTAAAAATGAATCCCAATACATCCCGGGTTTGAACTCGTCGTTTTTATCAAAGAAGCGAAGTTCTTTTGCCAAGTTTTGTGCTTCGATAATGAGTTCATTAATACTGCGACCTTCTACCTGAATATAATCCGGGCGTAGCGCTTCTTGATCACGATCTTGCTGACTGGTACCATCCTTAAGAAGAAGGTCATGAGATTTTAGAGTATTCATCATCTGTTCTGCTGCTAGCTATTAGTTACGTGGCTTTTATTTTGTTATTATTCGATATTAACTTTCCCGTGCCATTATACGTAGGCGCTGGATCTGGAGTATTTGTTGGAGGTGGTTGTTTGGCAGGAGACTTGACTTCAAAAACTGCTATGAATGTTTTTCCTTGTAAAATGAGGCTCTTGTTGCCGCTCCTACTTTTTTGTGTGAACTGATTAGGTGCCAATTCTTTTATTTTTAACGTCCCCAAACCAGATATTGTAAATGGGGGCATCATATACGAACAGTTATGGATCTCTACTTTTTTTTCATCACCTTCTACACAAACTTTTTTACCATGTACTGTCGTTTCTCCTGAAGCCTTGATCGTTGTTGTAGGCATCGGTAGGAGTAAAGTAATGGCAGCAATAGTAGAAAATTGAACTGTATCGCCATCCATGATTATCAGATCTGTCATTTTTTATATTTTTTAAAATAGTATGCTTCTCTATATCGATGCTTCATTTATATAAAATGGATACACCAGATTAGAACGGGTATTGGTCATTTGTATAGTATACGCTATAGAAATGGTAAGCAAACCATGATCTGAATCTGAAGTTCCTACTTGGATATCATCTACCAAGATTCTTGATTCATGATTCAATATTGCATCGGATACCGTATTACGGATGTCGTTAACCACTCCTTGACTTATTTCTTCAAACAAAAATCTGTTGAGGTCACAACCAAAACCAGATTGCATTATACGTTCTTGTAGCGCTGTAGACAAAAGAATTTGAAGGCTTTGTTTGATGTCGTCTGTTCCTTCTTTCATTTCTACTGCCGCTCCATGAGCATAAAACTCAGGAGGAAAAGACCATCCTCTACCCAGAAACTTATTCTCCATGTTATTATAATATTGAATTTTCTAATTTCTTTTTATTTTCTGAGGTTGCCGCTTTTAGTTGGCTAGCTCCCTGCTGTTGAATTTTTTGAACTAAATCGACTACTTTTATATAAGGTTGTTGTCCTAAACCTGCTAGTATGGCATTAGTTTCATCTATAGTTAATTCTAAGGTTATCATCTCCATTTCTATTTTATATTAGATCTACTTTACTTCCTTTTATACTCACATTTCCTTTGGCTTCGATAGCTAAATTTCCTTTGGTATTTATTTCGCAATGTTTGGCACTTATAATCATCACTCCATTTTTACTAAGTTCAACCTGATTTCCATTGGCGTCTGACATCTTTATCATGTTTTGCTTCTCATCGATAGCGATCTGATTTTTTTCTGATGTAGATAGCGTAATGACTTCTTTTTCTTCATCAAAAAGCAATTGATACTTTAATTTGGTAAAAATTCCTTTTTGACTATTTTCTTTATTGAAAGGTATGGGTACTTTATTAACCGAGCTATGAGTTGCTCCCAAGATAATGGCTTGTCTAGGATCATCATTTAAAAAGCCAATAATAACCTCATCTCCTGGTTCTGGTCTAAAAAAAACACCTCTTGCAGCACCAGCATCTATGGTTGCCAAGCGTGCCCATAAAGTGTCTTTTCCTTGCCCCAGGGCCGGAATCACAACCTGTACCCGAGATTGATGGCTTGGATCTTCTTTATATGCTTGTACAATGCCTATTTGTAATCCATTAACACCAGGAAGTAAGCCTGCAGCTTTGGTATCCATTACATTAGGTTGTGCAGAAAACCAACACGAATCCATGCCTATTTGTAGATGCGTAATCCAACCTTCAGGAGTTACTTCATGTCTAACTCCTGATATGATATTTTTTCCTGCAAAAGTGTCACCCATTCCTTTGATTGCGATGGTATCTCCTACTAAAACATTTGGTATTCCAGGAATTTTGAACCATCCTCTAAAGAAGGAGAGCCTCGATTTTAGAATTTTTGCAGTTGACCAGGCTTTCAGCTCTTTTGTATCCATTGCAGCAGGGTTAATCAATGTAGTTTCTTTAGCCCCCATAACAGTAGCGATTTTAGCAATGTCATGATTTCCTTGCACAATTTTATAGTCCTCTCCTTTTGCTGGATCAGTAAGTGCTTGTTGTGTACTATCCCAAGCTACTGCATTAACCTGGTGATACTGATTACTTCCGTTTATTTTAAGGTCAAAATCATAAATTTCATCTTTTCCCAATTCTAACTGAAGTATGGGATTTGCTTGTGTTGAAAAGTCTTGAATAGCGGGCTGAAAAACAGCAATTTCTCCATTACTCGCCATTACTAACTGCCCATTGGCCTCTGCTCTAGATACCATAAAATCCCAATCGGTGGTGTAATACTGAATCATTTGAGCATGAGTAACCTTGGTATCGTCCATAGTGCCCTTTAGCCCATTTTGTTCTATGTGTTTTTCAATAATCACACTATCCTTTTTATCACGATAAACTTCGTTTTTACGAACAGTAGTCATTCTAATGGCTTCATCACTTAATGCAATGGTTAGTACGGTACCGAACTTGTTTAACTCTAATGATTTGTTGACTACCAGCCCGATAAATACTGTTGTATTCTGCGCTGATTTTCCTTCATACCTAAGAGCGATCTCTATCTTCTCGCCCAGATCAAAAAAAACATCATCCAGAATATTGAATTCATTAGTAGGAATATTTCCATCAACTAACCTTAATTCGGCTGTCGGAACTTTATTAAACTCTTTACTCACATCTATAGACAGGAGTTCATAAGTCCCTTTCATTTCTTCTGTTCCATTCTTGATGGTTGCTGTAACGATTGCCATTATCTATTTTTCTATTGGTGGAAAATAAATTTCTTGTCCTGGTCTTAGGTTTCTAAAATCATTTAGGTTGTTGATCTTGGCTACTTCTAAGTAGTATTGTGCTACTCCATAAATTTTTTCGCACATTAATGGTAACTTGTCATGCGCGCCAACTACTCTGTAATGCGTAAGATCTGGTGAGCTTTTCCTTTCTTTTTTGAGGCGTTCGGATTGCTCGATATCCCCCAAAAATGAAGTGTCTAACTCTGCACGCAAGGGTATACCACTATTATCAAACAAAGAGTAATTTACAGTAACGGTATTCAAACGACATTTAAATACTAAATCTCCCCATTTTAAGGTGAGGTATTTAGGTTCGTGAAGTTTACCATCCATATAACTGGTTAATTCTAAAAAACGCTGCACCTGTTTATATACATCGCCTTTACCCATGCTATTGTTAAAC
This sequence comes from uncultured Aquimarina sp., assembly GCA_947495425.1. Lineage (GTDB taxonomy): Bacteria > Bacteroidota > Bacteroidia > Flavobacteriales > Flavobacteriaceae > Aquimarina. The sequence continues at coordinate 148,270 of CANLYR010000001.1, read as the reverse complement.
CCTAGAGCGCGTGCTCCACCACCAATAATATTGGTTAATCCTAAAGTATGTACACCACTACCATCCAAAATGATCTTAAGGTTCAATCTTTCAGGTTTGCTCATCGCATATCTGGCTGTTCGTGCACTGGTGTTTATACCCTGCTCCCTACCGTATACATTTTCATAAGACAATGCGTATGACTCAGGGTTGAACATGGCGACGAACTTCTCTCCTGTACCGGTTCTTTCTGCTTTATCATAACTTACGATGGTAAGCTTTTCAAACTTTAAAAAGTTTAATGCCATTTTATCTACTGTTTTTCTTACTTAATATTTTCAATACCTGATTAACACATTCCTGTATTACATACTCTTTTTGATAGGAATCTGTTCCAGATGGTTCACCAGATTTTTCTTCTTCTGACAATACAGCACGAATTACGATTTCTTTGATTTCTACCGCCATTATATTCGTATGATTTGAAATCTGGTATATGCAAGTTCCATAGTATCTACTGCAACAGAGTTTGACTGTGCATCAAGATCAGACATAGACCATTTTACGGGATATGCCTTAAAAAAAAGCCAAGCGCCGATTGGGTTCCCTGCATCATTAAACTTGGTCACCAATACATTAGAGGGATAAAATTGAAACTCGGAAAAGGCTACATTAAACTCAAAATTTAAAGGTGATGGGATCGCACTGGCTACATATCCACGTTCCAACACCAAATTGGCATAGTTTACCTTTTTTGGCAGGCGATGAGCATGTAGATTTTGTCCCCCTTCATTGATGGTTTCTAACTGTATTTCTGTACTAATCCCGCTTACTCGTTGAAATCTGATATCTATGGGATTAGGTAGTAATCCTCCCGCAAAGAAAAAGACTCCGAATCTATGCGATAATTCGGGTGTTGCGTCTGCAAAATTTATATTTTCTAAAAACTGTGACATATAGCGATCATTCGTTATGTGTAATTCTTAAATCATGAGCAACTAAATCCAGACTTTCTATAGCAATATCATTCGTACTAGCACTAAACGAAGGAGCATCCATTTTGAAAGGTAGTGCCCGGGATATATCCCAACTTACTGCTGCCAAACCCGCTTCATCACATAGTTCTATTCTAATATCCTTTTTGTCTCCAGACTTGATCCAGTTATATAAATCATTTCTTTTTTTGACAAGGCCTCGTTTTAGTGTAACCTTGATAGGTTTTCGCTGACCTCTGATCAGGTGATCCCCTGTTATCCAACTAAAGCCGTGCCTGTACAACACATGGTCGTGATCGATTTCCAACCCAGAAACCTCTGAAAAAGACATCGTTTCATTGCCATTAACAATAATCCTGTAGCTATAGACTGGTAAAGGATAATTTTCAATGATTTCTTTTTTATTTATTGCCATAAAAGTTATTTAATATGTAATAGCTCTAGTTTAACATATCGCTAGTATGTTCAACCAATACATCTTTCAGCCCATCTCCAACCCTGCCCAATGGAAAGGTGGTTAAAAAGACTATTCTTTTGGAAAAGATTTAGAGAATGTGCTGAACTTATTTTAGTAAAAGGATACATTGCTATCTTTCAAGCAAATAAATAGCTAACGATCATCAATACTATTTTAAACTAAAGCCTACATAGTCAATTACAAGGGATTTAACAAGGATTATACGGTTTCCTCCATGGTGACTCTAAACGCCATAAGCTCCATTGATTCTATAGCAACCTCATTAGAGTTTGCATCAAAGGACGGAGCCGATAATTTTGTTGGAAATGCATCGATTACCTTCCAGTTCACAACTGTATTTCCCGTTTCGTCCAAGAGATGTACCACGATATCTTTTTTATCCACACGATTGAGTTGGATATCATTGATCCAATTATAAAAAACCGGAATGCTTTTGCCTTTTACATATCCCTTTTTCAAGCTAATGTTAACAGGTTGAATCTGTCCGGGCATATACATGATATCAGGACCTACTTTGCCACCAGATGCAAAACTTTCTTTATAGGTTATAGATTCGAATGAAAGCTCAAGACCTGATACTTCTGAAAAACTAATGGATACACCATCAATATCTACCCTATAATTATAAATAGGTAAGGGGTAATCTGTCTTTATTTGTTCTTTTGTTAGTGCCATTTTTTTATGTATTAATAAATTGAATAGTATAAATTAGATAGCTTATTAAACTTCTTGTAGTTTATGAGAGAATTTCAGTATTACAAATTCTGCTGGTCGAGACGCAGCAATCCCAATCTCTATGATCATTCGTCCTTCTAAAACGTCTTGTTGTGTCATCGTTTTTCCTAATCCTACATTAACAAAATAGGCTTGTTCATCTGTAGCTCCGGCTAAACCTCCTTGCTGCCAGACACCGTATAAAAAACTTTCTATCATTGCCTTAACTTTTAACCAGGTTGATGGATCATTAGGTTCAAATACAGCGAAATAAGAAGCTTTTTTAGTAGATTCTTCAATCATATTGAATAATCGACGCACCGATACATATCGCCATTCGTTATCATTTCCTGCTAATGTTCTTGCGCCCCAGACCAAGGTGCCTTTACCTACAAAACTACGGATCGCATTTATAGATTTTCCTGCTGTTTCATCTACATTAAGCTTCTCTTGGTCTGAAGACGTAATTTTGACTACAGGACCATTAACTGCATTAAGACTTACATTAGCAGGAGCTTTCCATACGCCTCTTTCTCTATCAGTAGTTGCATACACTCCAGCCACAGCAGCACCAGGAGGTAAAATCATTTTTTCTTTGGCTAATTGATTAACAATTTTGTTATACAACGCTGATTGCTCTTGTTTATAAGATTCTAAATTTTCTGAAATTCCATTTTTAACTAAATCCTGACCAGAAGTTCCAGAAGTTTGTTCGATAGTGGTGCTACTATCGTTTATTGCTACTATATCAAAACCTTTTTTGTCTTCAACTTCTTCCCAATCTTGGAGTAAAGCACTTACTGCGATACCAGAATCGGGTACGTTTGCTATGGTTAATAAATTGCTAGGTGGTATTGTAAATTTAAGCGAGGGATCGCTTCCTCCATTTATTCTAAATTTTGGAGATGCTGAATCATCACCAGAATAGGTGATTCTAATCCCTTGATATTCTACTTCGTAAGTACTATCCTCAGAAGAGGTTAATTGTTGAATTATAACATTGGTGTCATCATAACTATAAGGAAGCGAAGTTTGCAGATATGGAGTATATGCTGCTCCGTATTTCAAATTATTAATCCCTATTCCATCTCTAAAACTGCTTTCATCACTATCCTCTTTTTTGATATCAAAAATGCAGAATCGATCTTTTAACTCGGCACATTGCTCTAGGGCTTTCGTACAAATTTCGTGAAAATCCTCTGCAGGTAGTTTTGTAGCTTCTCCCAACATAATAAGTGTGGGTTCGTCTTCTTTGCTTAAGGCTTCAAGACCAGCTAAGAACGCGTCTTTTGCCTTGGCATCTGAGTATTCTGCATATGAACCGATGGCAACAATATAACATTCGCCTCCACCATTTTTAAAATAAAGATCTAGTGTGTGATATAACGTACTTTGAGGAGGTGTAACTTCTACTCCTTTGATAGCATCTTTGTTTTCTACATGTACTGTAAAAGAGGCTGACTGCGCATTTCCGAAAATTTCTGAATATTCTAATAACGTAGAAATTCGTATGGGTCGGATAGATTGTTCTCCGCTTCTTAATGTTTTTTCGGTATAGCCAATAAATGCTGGAACTGCAGTTGAAACACCCGCTACCGATGGAGGTAGTAAAGGAATTTCTTCTGTATACACATCTGGTGTTCGATAATTAGACATATTAGATAATTTTTAATATTTAAACTTTATTTAATTGATTTTAATAATTTGGATACCCTTATCACTTATACCAGGATTAGATAAGTGTTTAATAATCATATTTTCATTTTTGATCAACTGAATATTTTTCAAAATTTTGTCGCTATAATGAATCGCTGTACTAGATTCAAAAACAAATAACTGGCTGTCTGGAAAATTTGACTTTAATGCATTTACTATGTTATCAGCTGCAGCTTCTTGGTTTTCTAACTCACTGAATATTAATCGTTCCCCACGGTCTTTGATTGCTAATGTTGAAGCCTCGGTACTCGATAAAATATAGTACTTCCACTTTACTGATTTTGACTTGAAAACTACTCGATATATCGGCGATGCTTCATCACGATCAAAATTCACTTTGTTTAATTGTATTTTTATTTTTGCAATAGCTGTAAAACTACTTCTGACGCTATCTGCTGTGGTTTCTGAAACCACAAGTTCTTCATTACCATTCTTTATTTCCTTGTTAGTGAACAATAAAATATTACCACGCTCGACCATAGATGTGTCTGTAACCTCGCTACAATTAACAGTTGTAGGAATTACACAAAAACTAACTGTGTCTTCTGGTTTTATAATGGGCAGCTTGTTTCCTTTAGTATCTAATGGAATTAGCACTTTCAGTCCTTTTGCTGTGTTCTTTATTACAAAACCTTGTGCTCTTAAGGTTTGAATTGTAAGTTCATCTGGTATAAGTGACAAATCCATTTGGTCACTAGAAAAATAGGGGTGATCAATTATTATTTGAAAAAATTCTCTATACTTCATAGGTTTACCTTTTCTACAGCATTAAGATTAATTTCTAAAGTGCGTTCCCCGACAAATTCAACACTTAGATCATCGATAAAGGATACCAAACGTATTTTATATAGAACAGAAGGTAGATATGATGTATTTAAAGAATGCCATCCCTGATTTTGCTCTTCAAGAGGTAGTGATACCAGTTCTACTGTTAATTTTTCTACATTTTCATCTGCTAATTGCGGAGCAGTTAATGGATTGAAAACCCTATTGGCTTGAAAAAACTTAAGCACATGAGACAAAAACCGAAGTGCCTGATTGTAGTTTCCAAACTTTGATACAAAAAGCACTAAAAGCTCGATCCTGATCTCGGGATTCATCTGAGTTCTTATCCCGTTTCTTGTTACACCCGAATATTGATCCGGATTTCTAAACTTTCTATCTTCTGAGATATTGATAAGAAATGGAGTAATCTTATCATTTGTAAATGAAATCGGATCATTACTATTGGTATCTATAAATTCTACAATATTAGATTCTGTAGCTCCAACAACATTTTTAAAATATTCATTGAGTTTGTCCTTTAAAACATTGAGTACTGCATCAACCATATAATATCCCTGTTACTATTTATTAACTTTTGAAAGTTCAAAGGTAGCAGGCAATACTATATCGAAGCTAGAACAAGTCCGCCAAATATGTAAAGATTTCCGACAAGATTATGATACAAATCCGACGCGCTATAAGATTTCCGACATAGTGGAAATTGGAGAGAACACTAATGTATAAAGTTAGGGAGGATATTATATATTTAGCTATAAATAAATATCAAAACATACACTCCTGCATAAGCTTTAGGACGTAGCGAATAGTGGTGTAGTTGTACGTAATTTAGGATTCAGAATTCATTAATGTAAATATAATACACTCTGATTTTCCATAGAATTTTTGTAAAGTCTCGCAAGTTGTCCCCTAAAAACAATAATCAATTATCAAGTCAATTTCATATACAAAGACGCTGATAATACTTTGGATAGCGTCATTAATTTTTAGAGATTAAGTTCCAATAGATTTTCCTAAATACTATATATTATAGTATTTTATTTTATCTCATAACAATAGTACATTGCTTTCTTTTTGACCTTCAAATAGTTAAATGCAAAAATTGAGATTAGCATAGTTTTTAATCCATTTCTCTAAAATATAATGTTATAGAAATTTACATCATATCCACCATTTTTTATTGTTCTTGGTATTGTCCCTTGAATGATGGCGATAGAGCTTCGTCAAATTAAGTGTCTAGTCGGATATTGTGTCATAGGTGTTATACTCTAATTTACCAATGGACTTCAATTTTATTTTTCTTATCAAATAAATAAAAAACTATGTACATGCTTCCAGAATTAAACTTCTCTCATAAAGACTTAGAACCTCGCATTGATGAAGAGACCGTGAAAATACATCATAGTAAACACCACCAAGGGTATACTAACAAATTAAACTTAGCTATAAAGAAGTATAGTTTGAGCTCCGAAACACCAATAGAAGAAGTACTAAAAAACATATCGCTTTATGGTCAATCTATAAGAAATAATGCAGGTGGTTTTTATAATCACAGTATCTTCTGGACTAACATAGCACCGAATGAGGTAAACTTTCCAACTAAAGTTCTCTTAGAAAGTCTTCAAATGAATTCGGTTCTCAAGATGATTTTATTGAACAATTCAAAGATTTTGCTCTTAGTCGCTTTGGCTCAGGTTGGACATGGCTGTCTGTTAATTCTAATAAAAAGCTTTTTCTATCAAGTACTCCTAACCAAGATAATCCACTGATGGATGTTGTTGCTGAGCAAGGAACACCAATATTAGGTCTTGATATTTGGGAACACGCTTATTATTTAAAATATCAAAATAATAGAGCTGCCTATGTTGATGCTTTTTTTAAAGTCGTTAATTGGAATGAGATATCCAGACGGTATGTAGTGCTAATTTAAAGCTGGTCGTTCTCAATAATTTCAAGTACGTGTTTTCTCTTTATACCCATTCGCCTCATTTTACTTTCTAAGGTATTCGGATGAACGTCCAATATTTCGGCTGCACCTCCGGTACCTCTTACTTTTCCTCCTGTAAACTTTAATGTTGTCATGATAAGGTCTATCTCTCCTTGTTCATAGGTTTTTAATGAAACAGGACCATTTGCAACATTATCATTGGCAATGGCGCGTTTTTTTCGTCGACTTTCCAAATTGAGCTTTAGATAATTACCTTTACTTGTAATTAAGGCTTGCTCAATAGCATGTTCCAGTTCTCTCACATTACCCGGAAAATCATAGCCCATCAGTTCTCTCAGTGCCTGATCTGAAATTGATGTAATTCTTTTTCCTAATCGTTGTCCTTTCTTTTGTAAAAAATGCAAGGCAAGTTCTGGAATGTCTTCCTTGCGATCTCGAAGTGGCGGAATGGCAATCGGAAACACATCTAGTCTATAATATAAATCTTCCCTGAAATTTTTATCCCCAACCTCCTTAAGCAAGTTTCTATTTGTAGCAGCAATCACTCGCACATCTGTCTTTATAGTCAAGTTTCCACCAACACGTTCAAACTCTTTTTCTTGTAAAACCCTTAATAGTTTTACCTGAATCTCAAGTGGCATCTCACCAATCTCATCTAAAAAAATTGTGCCCTTATCAGCTAACTCAAACTTACCTATTCTACGTTGGGTGGCACCCGTAAAAGCTCCCTTTTCGTGCCCGAAAAGCTCACTCTCAATTAGGTTAGCTGGCAATGCAGCGCAATTAATCTTTACTATTGAATTGTTTTTTCGTTTGGATATATTATGTATAGCTCTAGCCATCAACTCTTTTCCTGTACCGGTTTCGCCCGTAATTAATACAGTCGCATCAGTAGGTGCTGCAAGACTTATTTGCCTATATATTTCCTTCATTTTTGATGAAGAACCAATTAATTCACCAAAATTATAATCTGTACCTATCTCTGCCTCTAAGTATTCCTTTTCCTGTTTTATTTTGAAATTTAATTCCTCAATATCCAAAAAAGCCAGGTGATTTGAAATGGACAGCTCAATAAGCGACATATACTCTTCCATTTCCCTTACATTTTTGGTTGTAAATGCTTTTTCGTTATCAATAAACTGAAGTATAACATCTGTTTCATTATTTAATTTTTTGTGAAAGTGTAGTATTGAGTTCAATTCAATAAAATCATTCAATATCTTTAATAAGGTTGACTTATTTTTATCCTTTTCAATTATACTTTTTGTAAAAATCTTTGGGGTTAGAGAAGCTTCAAACTGTTCTTCTTTAAACTTTCTAAAAACCTTTTCGAATTTCTGATTGAAGTTTTTTGAAATGTCTTTTACATGATCGTTTTTAGATTCTAAAACCTGGCTCTGAATCAAAGTATTATTTCTCCAAATGGTTAGAGACAGGGCTGAAAAGGGAATACGTTTATTTAAATCATTAAATAACACGGAAAGTAGCGACTCAAAGTCTTGAGCTCTGGACATCTGCTTACCTAACTCTAATTGAAATGCTTTTTTTCTTTCCCGTTTAAGGATTTCTTGATGATTTACTATATTGCTTATTGCCACAGCGATGTGGTCTGCCACCTCTTGAAATAATTTAAAATGTTGTTCATTAAAATGATTCTCTTTTAAATGATTAAAATATATAACCCCCAATGTCTTACCATAGCAATGTAGTCGGGTGGCCATAAATTCTTTATACCCTACATTTTCAATGATATTTTTAAAAATGATATTTCCATATGTACGATTGGCTTCTTCTATGTAGCGATTGCCATATTTTTTAACAATGGGTCTTCCTTCATTAGCTATCTGACTACTTATAATCTCAACTACACTTGCACTATAATCAAATTGAAACATATTATGTTTCAGAAGTAGTGCATCTCCTTTTGATTTTGTGGCATCGATATTTTCTACGGCCCAATTGGTCATTTTTTTCCCATCTTCAGAAAGTACATATATACCTACATCATAGAAATCAAATAATGGCTTAATATTTTCAAAGATTTCTGTAAATAGTCTTTGGGGTTCGAATATCGAACTCATACAATCACTTATGGTTAAAAGTGCATTCTTAAATTCTTTTTCTTCAGCTATCTTTTCATTGGCTATAATATTATCAACGGCAATCGACAGCGGTCCAGATATGTTTTCAAACAATGAAAGTTGTAAATCCGTGAATGAGTTCTTTGCTAATTTGTTAAGACAGAACATACCAAGAACTTTATCCCCCACCTTTAGATTAGCTGCCAAACAATCCCGATATCCAAAAGAAAGAATGTCCGCGGCTTTAAATTGCGGGTATTCAGGGAATTTGGAAACCATATCCTTAAAATCTAGTAAAACAGGTGCCCTAGCTTCTTTAATAACATTTATCATACTTTCAATAAGAGAGTTTTTATGCTTTATAATTTTTAAGTCTGCTTGAAGAAGTTGCTTATTCCAATCACTATCTGAAATTCTCAAGTCAACTGCAGCTACATCATAATGTTCATCTCCATCTTTGGTGATAAGAAAAACACCTACATCATGAAAATTAAATATGGGTTTTAACTCCTGAACAATAAAAGAGAAGAACTCTGGTATTGTACGTTGTTGATTTACACCTTCAGAAATTTTTAGAACCAGTTCTTTTTCCTTTAATAATTCCTTTATTTGTTCGTTTTCGGCCTTGTACAGAGCCAGTTCTATAATATTACGAAATGCTTTTTTATCCAGAGGTTTGCTCAAAAAACCGTAAGGATTGGTTTTCTTGGCATTCTCAAAATGTACTCCTTCATCAAAAGAAGTAACATATATGAATGGGATATATCTAGGATTCAAAACTTTTTCTGCAATGGCAGTTCCTGTATTCTTCCCTAATTCTATATCAAGCAGTACCAAGTCAGGAATATCTTTTTCTATTGCTTCTTCAACTTCTTCAATTGTATGTACTATACCAGACACTTCATAACCAAGTTTTTTTGCTTTTTCAGCGATATCTGTGGCAATGATGTACTCATCATCTACTATAAGAATAGATTTTACCGTTTTAGTAATTTTATCTGCATTGTAAGACTTTAACTTCTTCATACTATTGTTCTTGTAATTGGTAAGGTTATAAGCACTTGCACCCCAGAATCAGAAACTAATTCAATATTCCCTTTTAACTGCTTTACTAGCCCCTTAATAAGTTCCAAACCAAAAAATGAGGTATTCTTATTCCCTTTTTCTTGAACTGGAATATAAGAAGTGATACAGTTTTCATCTTTTACAATTAGTTCGAGGGTTTCCTTATTTTTTTTAAACAAAACACTGATTTTATTATGCTTCGAGTTTGAGTGCTTTACACTATTAGTTAACAGCTCGTTAATAATTAAACCAAGAGCCATAGCCTTACCTGAGTCTACGATAATTTCATCAAGTTCAGACTTTACTTCTATATGTTTGTCAGCAGAAATATATTTATCTAAGAGTTCATTAATATACAGACGCATATTTACCGCTGCGGGCATATCTTTTGAAATCAATTGATTGTGCAGTAGCGCTATGCTTTGTATTCTTTTTTGACTCTCTTGCAACAAAACTTTAGTTTCACTTGATTTAGCTTCGTTCAGCTGGGCAGTAAGTAATCTTTCTACGGTGTATAAATTATTCTTAGCTCTGTGGTTAATTTCATTTATCAATAATTCCTTTTCTTTTAAAGATTCATTAATCTTTATATTTTGTCCTGTAATTTCTTCTTTCTGGATGGAAAGCAAGGTATTTGCTTTGCGTATTTGTAGGTACAAGCGAGCGAGATAAATTGCCAATAATGAAAATAGCAACAGGCTTATAGATATGATAATTAATATTCTAGTCCTTTGTTCTTCTTTAATTGATATGACCTTGTTTTCTTGTAATAAAGATTGAATTTGTTTCTCCTTTTTACCAGACTGAAACCTTGCTTCCGTGATAGCGAGATTTTTTGCTTTTTCTGTTGATAAAATACTATCCTTTAAATCAAGAACTTTGCTTTGATTTTGAAATGCTGCTTTATAATTTCCTTTTAACGAATCTAATTTCACCTGTGTACGATAAATATTAAGTAAAGCATTTAAGTCATTCATTTCATTGGCTAACTTTCTACCTTTAAGTAAAATATTTTGAGTCACGTCAGAGGTAATTTCGCTTTCAAGATTTACTAAGGCTAAGCCATTAAGGCTCTCTGCTAATTGAAGAAGATTATTTCCTGTTTCAAATATTTTTATAGATTCTTGATAGTAGATTTTCGATGAGTCTAGTTCGCCAATTTTCAAGTTAGCAGAACCTTTTAATTGAAGACAAGTACCTACTAAAACTTGGTCATTATTTGCTTTTGCACTAAGCAAAGCATCATTAATAGAAATAAGAGCCTCGTTATAATTTTTTGTATCAATTTGTGCTAACCCTATACCCATGTCGATATAACCTAGCATCGTTTCAGGCATATTCTCTTTTGCCTTTTCAAGATATACTATTGTCTTTTTAGGTTCTTGTAAATACCTATATAATCTAGCAATATTATAGTAGGTTATGCCAACTTCAGGCACTCCCATAGTTTCTAGGATATCTGAACTTTGTATGAGTTGATTAAGCGCTAATTGATTATCCCCTATTGTTTGGTTGTAAATAGAGAGTGAATTAAGGCTGTAGGCAATACCTTTTTTAAAGTCGAGCTCTTTACTCAAACTTAATGCTTGGGTAGCATAAAAATATAAGGAATCAGAATTGTTTCTATTGTAAGCAGATGCAATGCTGTTTAGCAACGATGCTTCAACAGTATCTATTTCTACACGATTCAATTCCCCTTTCAGACTATCAATCTGCTCAGATTCTTGAGAATATACGCTGAATGACCCTACAAAAATCAAAAGGCTTATAATAACACTTCTTCTTCCCATAGTTATAGTACTATGTAATTGCCAGTCGAAATTCAACCTATAATTGTGTATAAAGGATTCATTAAACCCCTTCTGGACTACTACGTTTTTTTTGTTTTCAAGATACAATTTTAAACCCCTATATACAACAATTAATTATCATAAAAACACGATATATCGTGTTTTATTAATCGTAGCGATTTATTAAATCTAAAATTAAATCACTGTATTTCAAATACATAAATCTAAATATGTCGTATGGCACACTCTTGGCAAAAATTAGAGAGAAATACACGAACGTCAATATTTAAGTATTAAAACTAAAACCTGAAGGACAATGAATAAAATTATAGCAAAAGAAAAAAGGGATGTCAAAGCACCTATTGAAATCAAGGGCAATCGAAGGGGTTTTATAAAAAAAACAGCTATAGCTACCACAGGCTTAGCCATAACAGCGCATACATCTTTTTATGGAATGGAACTAGACCCCGTAGAAGAAGGTTTGGGTGATTTCGAGCAGTTCGAGAATAAGGACAATACCAATATTTTAATTGTCTATACAACGGATTTTGGTTCCACTAGAACAATGTCCGAAGCTATTGAAAGAGGCGCGAAATCTGTAACTGGCGTTAATGTAATTCGCAAAATGGCCAAAGATGCAACAATGGAAGATTCTATAGCCGCAGATGGAATAATAGCTGGCACCCCTATGAAACACCGCAATATGCATTCCAGGTTAAAAGAATATGTGGAACGTGTTTGGGAACAAGGATGGTTAGTAGACCGTTTTGTGGGTAAAGTAGGTGGAGTTTTCTCAGTTGGAGGTGGTCACGGTAACAATGGTGCAGGTTGCGAGTTGGCACAATTAGGAATTTTGGCGGCCATGGCCGCAAACGGAATGATACTAGTAAGTCACCCAAAAACTACCCCAGGTGCTGACTACGCAGGAAGTCATTGGGGGCCAAACGGTAGAACGGGTGGTATCAAAATGAAGCCACAACAACTCACAGAAGAAATGTTGTTAGCGGGCTTTCACCACGGCGCCAATATTGCGAGGGTCACAATGGCTCTAAAAGGCAAAAACGATTTACTGGCCAAAGGAAATGTATCACCATCACCAGAGGTATTAAAAATGTTCAGAGGGGAGTAAAAGTATGAAAGGAAAATTTGAAGGCACATGGCATATCACTAAGGCGTTTCGGGGCAGCGAAGAGATTCAAGAAAAAGCTAGGCTAGAATTAAAGGGAAATATATTCCAACGTATTTCAAATACAGAAAATGGCTTCGGATTTTTGAGCTCATTCCAACGAAGGAAGCGACACACTTCAATATTTATTCGCAAACCAAACCTTTTAAAGGTCAATTATTGAAAGGAATTATAAACCGTGAAGATGACCAATTATATATATCATAGTGCGCCAGGTCAAAGAAGGCCAGCGACTTTTGATTCTCTGAAAGGAACTGAGATAGTCCTTTCTATATCTGAAAGAAACAATGAATGAAATAATACAACACAAATGCTTGATAGGATTTTTACTGTTGATTGTAACAAGTGTAACCTATGCCCAAAAAGATGATTTGAAGTTTATGTTGCTAAGCCAGACAGATGATTTCGAACAATTCAAAAATATGGAACAAGACAATTTTTACAAAAAACTAAAATATTCCAAGCTTGGAGATAGCGCAGCCATTTCTTTCGGCGGCAACTATCGCATTCAATGGGAAATGCTGAATAACCCTATGTTCCAAAAAGAAAATGGTTTAGACAACAACTGGTTCTTAAGTCGTGGAATGTTGCATCTAGATATTCGTTCATCAAGTAAATGGCAGTTTTTTGCAGAGTTGGGAACAAGTCACAGTATTGATAAAGATATGCCATCCCCTGTTGATGAAGACCGTTTATACATAAATCAACTTTTTGGAAAATACAAATCGAAAAATTACGAGATAGCCATTGGGCGCGAAAATTTTAATTATGGTTCAAGAAGGCTGATTGCCATACGTGAGGGACCAAATGTTCGGCTTTCTTTTGATGCCATTCGATTTACATACAAATGGAAACAATTTTCATCAGAAGCACTAGTACTCTCGAATGTTGCCAATGAAATAGGTGTTTTAGATAATGATTTTTATGCTTTTGATGATTATATCTGGGGCAGTTATAATAGATTCAACAATGAAAAAAATACAACAAAGCTAGAGGTATACTATTTCGGCTATAAAGCGGAGTTAGAAAATTACGCATCTATAAGCGGTTCTGAAACTAGACAAAGTCTAGGAGTGCGTTCAGATGTATCTTTAGCTCGGTGGAAATTCAATAATGAATTTGTCTATCAGTTTGGCAACATACAAAACCAAACCATAAATGCCTGGACACTTTCCGTAAATGGCACCTATAAAATAAGTGACCATTTTAATTACGAATTCAATGGAGAGATAATTAGTGGAGACGGAAATTCTAGCGATGGACAATTGAATACGTTCAATCCTTTATATCCCGATGCAGCTTACTTTGGTCGTGTAGCAAGGTTCGGTCCTTATAACCTTTTGGATTTGCACACAAATCTATCCTACAAAAAGGAAAAAATTTCATCGGAACTAGGTTATTATGCGTTCTGGAGGTATTCGGACCAAGACGCAATTTATTCATCTGGAGGAAGAGCGGTTTATCAAGCTGTGAACGATGAAAAGTTTGTGGCACACCAAATAGCTTTTAGTTTAAAATATAATTGGAACAGTCATTTTTCTACAGATTTAGAATCTAATATGATTTTACCCGGAAACTTTCTGACAGCCCAAAATTTCAACAAAAATATTTATTATGTATTACTCACATCAAAATTCACTTTTTAATTATTAATCATTTAAAACAAAAAACAATGAAAAACAAATTCACAGTAGACGACGCAGCAATATTGCTAATAGACCACCAACAGGGAACAATCAAGCTTGCCATAAACTTACCCTATAAAGACTTGGTGCATAACACAAGAGCTTTAGCAAGAACAGCTGTAGAAACAGGAATGCCATTAGTACTTACAAGTAGTATGGAAGATGAGTTTCAAGGACCTCTTTTACAAGATATTCAGGACATAGCACCCAAAGCTTTTGCTAACAGAGTCAAAAGACCAGGAATTGTAGATGCTTGGGATTACGATGATTTCAAAAAGGCAGTAGAAGCCACGGGAAAGAAAAAATTGATTATGTGTGGCCTAACAAACGACGTTTGCATTGTCTTTCCAGCAATTAGCGCTTTAGAAGATGGCTATGAAGTGCAGGTTGTAATCGATGGAGGTGGTTCACCAACACAAGTGGCAGACGAAACAGCAATTCGTAGAATGGAAAAGGCTGGCGTAACGATTACTTCTACCAATCAAGTAATGGCGGAGTTGGCAGCAAATTGGGCCGATGAAAGAGGAAGAAAAATACAGGGTATTATGTATGAAGAAATCCTTGCGCCTTTGGTTGAAGGAGACAAGGCAGAAGCACATTAATTAATAACAAAACAAGGCTACTGGTTAAAAAACCAATAGCCTTATCACGAATATGGAAACAATTTATCATCCGCAAAAAACAAGAAGTCACAGGGATATGGGTTGGATACAATTGTATCAATCCTTCAATCCGAATAATCCCCCTACACCAAACAGAAGGCATTTTGGTGCTATGATTATTTTAGACAATGGCATCATCGCCCCCGGCGGAAAAGGGTTTGGCATGCATCCACACGACAATATGGAAATAGTAAGTGTAGTGATTAGTGGTGCCATGGTGCATTCAGACACTGCTGGAAATGAGGGTGTCAATGTTGAAAATGCTGTACAGTTAATTTCTGCAGGCACTGGAATCCATCACTCCGAATATAACCACTCTGATGAAATTGCTATCGACAATCTTCAAATTTGGTTTCTACCCAATAAAAAAGGTATACAACCCGAATATAAAACTATGGTGAGCAGTCCAATATTCAGAGATGGAAAATTGCAATTATTAGTGTCGCCCGATGGTAATCTAGAAAGCCTAAAAATTCATCAACAAGCTTGGGTGTGGCGTGGCACTTTTCAAGAAAATGAATCGATTACGTATCTCAAAAAGCAAAAAGATAATGGTATTTACGTCTTTATAATCGAAGGAGACGCAGTCATAAAAAATCAGCGCCTCATGCGAAGAGATGGCTACGGGATAGTCGATTCAGATGATGTAGAAATCACTTTTAATACAATAACGGATATCTTGATTATTGATGTCACATTAATTTTTTAAAAACATGAAAACAAAAATATTCATACTTATACTCCTCATCGCTGCTTATTGTCAAGGACAGGACAACAATATACTTTTAAAAAAGACAAACACCTTTCCCGAGGGTCTTACGTATTCTAAAAAATTTAAAGCCATCTATACCGGTTCCATGATGACAGGCCAACTATTTGCGGCAACTAAAGGAACTCGCAGATTTAATGATTTATCGATGGAAAACACAACCAAAAACATCGCGTCATTAGGAATGGAAGAAGAAAACGGCAACTTATATGTTGCCACAGGACCGAACGGAACAATTGAAGTATTTGATATTCCAACCCAAAAAAAAATAAATGCTTATATAGTCCCAAAGGGTCTATCAAAAGACCAAATATTTATAAATGATGTAGCAATAAACGGAAAAACCAAAGGTTTTGTCACAGATTCATTTCGGCCTGTTATTTACAGTTTTGTTCCCCATTCTAAAAA
Organism: uncultured Aquimarina sp.; assembly: GCA_947495425.1. Taxonomy (GTDB): domain Bacteria; phylum Bacteroidota; class Bacteroidia; order Flavobacteriales; family Flavobacteriaceae; genus Aquimarina. Next base: position 132,011 of record CANLYR010000001.1, on the reverse strand, counting down.
TGCGGAGCTAGAGGTTTGGTTAGATTTAGAGAATACGGGAATTCAATTTAAAGAGGGCTATAATCTCAACGGAATTGTATTGACCAAGAAAGCAAAATATCTTTTGGTTATTCAGACAAACACGGGAAAATTATACCGAATTGACACTACAACCAAAGAAACGATAGAAGTAAAACTTACGGGAGAATCTTTGTTGTATGGAGATGGATTGAGTATTCGAAAAAAAAAGTTGTACGTGGCATTGAATGTATCTGGAGCCGTAGCAAAGGTTGATTTAAACGATGATTTTTCAACTGGTACTGTGACCATTGTCAAAGAGGGCTTTCAATTTCCAACTGCTGTAGCCGTAACGGGCAAAAAACTATACGTACTCAATTCACATCTGGATAAATCTGGAGCTGAAAGTAAAGTGGAAGAATTTGAAATAAGTGTACTATCTGAATTTTAAAACAACAACTATTGAACTATTCGATTTACAAATCAGAAGAGCGTGGCACTGCTAATTTTGGCTGGTTCAGTGCAAGATACTCATTCAGCTTTGGGCAATATCATAATCCACAGCGAATGGGCTTTGGTAAACTTCGTGTTTTTAACGATAGTATCATCCAACCTGGGAAAGGCTTCCCTGAACATCCGCATGATAATTTCGAAATCATCACCATACAGTTTCAGGGTGATTTAGAACATACTGACATTTCCGGTACCCGTAATATCAGAGCAAATGACGTCCAGGCAATAACAGCTGGCACAGGAGTCACCCATTCAGACGTGAATGGAAGCAACGAGGAAGCAAAACAATTTCAAATCTGGATAGAACCCAACATACGAAATACGTTGCCTAAATCTAAGGTAGCTCACTTCGAGAGCGAAGATTGGCTTGATAAATGGAAGGTACTTGTAGGACCATCAAACTTTGACAAAGCACCGTTAAAAATTCAACAAGACGCCTATTTGATTCGAGGCAAATTTGATGAAGGCCGGTTTGTCGAATTCAAAACCCATCAAAAAGGTAATGGTGTTTTTCTAATGGTCGTCGATGGTGCTATTGAGTTTCAAGACAAGCTTTTAAAGAAAAGAGATGCTTTAGAAATTACGGATACGGATGCTATCTGGATAAAAAATATTGAGGATTCGGATATCCTGATTATCGAAGTACCAATGTAAAACTAATTTTAATGAAGTCATTGTTTGTGTTAATATCAATCATATTAAACATAATTAGCTGTACTAAAAAAGAAGTGAATACGGAAGCCATACAAATCGCATATCAAGATGAAAGAGGAAGGATAATTACATCCAATTCCTTGACATATCTCGATGACAAAGAGCGTTACGACTTTTACCCAGTTACTTCAAATGATGTTATTATTGGTGGCTCTTTTGCTGGAGTACCCACTTCACTTGAAGTATTAAAATTAGGTATCAAGGGTTTTATTGCTCACGAATCTGGTGTTGGAAAAAACAACAAAGGAATTGACGGAATATTTCTAGCGGAAAAAAATGATATTCCAGCTGCAACTGTAGAGACAAATTCTGCATTGGTCAGTAATGGTAAATCCGTCTCGGAAGGTATAATTTCTTTTACTAATGAACCTGCAGAAACACTCGGTGTAAGTAAAGGGATGAACGCACTAGAAGCTGCAAAACTTATGTTGGATGCCCAAGAGGGCAAGAAAGTTCAAATACAGCATTCTCTTGACACCAAACTGAAACTTGTTGACCAAAAAGGAACTACCAAAGTATTTACAATTTGGTCTATAGGCCTGGTCAAAAACAAATATCCTAATGATATTTTCTGTGTAGCATCACACTCAGGCCTTGCAATGGCAGACTATACATTACCGGTGCATCCCAAAGCAATATTCGCAAACGACGCAGGTATTGCAAAAGATTCTTCGGGCGTTGCTGGTCTCAGAATTTTGGACGAAAATGGAATCGCTGCAATTGCAGTCGACGCACTATCCGCAGAAATTGGAAATCCCACAAGCACTTATGAAGAAGGTATTTGCTCTGTTCTTAATGAGACCGCACAAAAATATGGAGTTGAAGCAGGAATGACAGTCAAAGAAGCCATAAATAATATAGTAAACCACAACCAATAATGGAACACACATTTATTAATAATGACAACTGGCAAGGAGCTAAAAAAAGATACGAATTACATGTTGATGGCAATATTGCTTTTGTAGAATATTTTTTAATCAAAAATGAGAAAGCCTATTTAGTACATACCGAAGTTCCAAAAGAACTTTCTGGTATGAAAATCGGTTTTGAACTCGTTCAAAAAGTACTCGACGATTTAGCTGATAAGAATATACAGGTAGTTCCTATTTGTCCGTTCGTAGCCGCTTTTATTAAAAGACATAAGGAGTATGCAAATCTTGTATCCCCAGAATTCAAATACATGATACAATGAAAAATGAATATGATACCCTTGTTGAAGGCATAAGCGATTTGAGAAATGACGGTTATAATGAAGATTTTAATCTTAAAAGCCATTGCTTGCAATGTGTATCCAATGATTTTGAACTTTTAGCAACTGATTTTGAAGTAGACGCTATGTTTAGGTTCGAAGGTGAAAGCAACCCATCAGATGAGTCAGTTCTATATGCAATTACTTCTGAGAAACACAAACTTAAAGGATTGCTGATTGACGCCTATGGTGTCTATAGCGACTCATTGAATGCCGAAATGATTGAAAAATTACGATATAATCCAAACAAGCTATAATGATAAAATTTAAAAAACATCTTAAGGGGATTGCCATAAATGTGGCAGCTATTTATCCCTTACTAGTACTAGCCCTACTCTTTATTGCGCCACTATTAGAGGAACTCAATTTTTATGTAAGAACCTTGATTCTAGTACTTCTGTTGGTTTCATTAATGCGATTTGTTACCGTACCTATAATTACTAAAGTTGTCAATAAACTCAGATGAAAAAATGAAATGGAAAATCTTTTGCACCATTATAAGCTCACTATACTTTGGTGGTACACATTCACAACAAAATAACTCAGAAACTATGAACAATGAAGCAAAAACAGTCATAGAAAATATGGCGAAACAGTATGCAGCAAATGCAGATACAATGAAAGATTTATCTGATTCACAAAAACTAGAAGCAGGTAGAAAAGGGTATGAAGGCATTATCCCCATGGCAGGTGATATTGTAGACGTATTCGAAGTCGAAAACAAAACCATCGCAGGAAGCGATAATAACACTATCAACATTCGCTTGTATCGACCAAGTGATGACAAAGACTTACCAGTATTACTTTACATACATGGTGGTGGATTTACGGCAGGTAATTTTAAAACACACGACAGACCTTTGCGTGCATTGGCTAATCGAAGTGGTTTTCTAGTGGTTGCACTAGAGTATCGCTTGGCACCAGAACATCCATATCCTGCTGGGTTGAATGATTGTTATCAAGTTTTACGATGGATTAAGGAAAATGCAAAAAAAATAAACGCCAATGCCAATCTTTTGTTTGTAGGGGGCGATAGTGCTGGAGGCAACTTAGCTATTGCAACAAGCCTAATGGCGAAAGATGAAAAGGGACCCGCTATTAAAGGTAACGTGCTGGTTTATCCCAATACGGACTTGACGCTAAAATCCGATTCATGGGATACTCTGGGCGACAAAGGATACGTGCTGACAAAGGATGCAATGGTCGCAAATGTGGCGATGTACTTAAAAGACCAAGAGGATATGAATAGCCCCTATATATCCCCCCTAAAAGCCAAGAATTTATCAAATCTTCCCGAGACACTAATCATTACAGGTGGTTTTGACCCTTTACACGCAGAGGGTGAAGCATATGCAAAAAAATTAGAAGACCAAAATGTACAAGTGACCCATTGGCATTATGAGGGGCAGATTCACGGATTCTTTCAATTAGGTGGAGTCATTTCTCAGGGAGATGAGCTTATCACTAGAATTAGCAACCACTTAAAAAATTCAATTAAATAAACAGAGATAAAATGAAAAAAATAGCAGTAGTATATCATTCGGGTTTTGGACATACCGAAGTATTGGCCAAGGCAGTTTCAGAGGGAGCATCTACCGAAACATCAACGTCAACTTTGATAAAAATTCAATCAGATGGAAGCATCACCGACAACGAATGGCAGGCCTTAAACGATGCCGACGGTATCATTTTTGGTGCGCCAACTTATATGGGTGCGGCTTCAGCACCATTCAAAATATTTCAGGATGCTACTTCCAAACCTTGGTTTCAACACTTATGGAAAGAGAAAATCGCGGGAGGTTTCACCAATTCGAGTTCAATGTCGGGCAACAAAGTGAATACCCTACTTCAATTTGTGACCTTGGCCATGCAACATGGCATGATTTGGGCAGGCCCAGGAATGTTTGCAGGCAAGAATAAGGAAAATCACATTTCCGACCCAGAAGTTGAAAATAGACTTGGTGGCTATATTGGTGCGATGGCGCAATCTGAAAATGAAAGCCCCGAAATTTCGCCACCAACGGGCGATGTGGCTTTTGCTAAATCATATGGCAAGAGAATTGCAGAAATAACCTCAAAATTCAATTCATAAAAATGGCACTGGCATCACATCGCACTATAGTAGATACTACAAGAGAAGTTTTATGGGATATACTAATGGACAAGACTAAGAATCCGCAGAAGTATATTGAAAGTATTACAGACGTAACCATCTTAGAGGAGTTGGATGAGTATACCATAGTCAGGGAAATGACCTTGGGGAATGGCAAAAAACTAAAAGAAATAATTACAGCCGACCCAAAATCCCTAACCATTATATTCAAGAGCTTAGAAGACCCAACTGCAACCTCTTTGGTAACCAATACTATTTATGAAGAAGACGGTCTTATCTATTTGGAATATACATTATCGAGTGTACCAAAACCAGGACATCAAGATGAGGCAGCTGACGTAGCGTCTCTGATTAAAGGAGCCGTAGAGCATACCAAGAAAATTGCAGAGGCCAATACCGAACACACTTAACATAAAAGAAATCAAATGGAAAGTATTAAAATTTATATCGACTATGTAGCGGAAATGATGGAAGCAATTGGTGTTCTGGCTATCTTTTTAGGTTCAATTTTTGCGTTTGGTAAATATTTTTTTCTTCTGAAAAAGAAAGATTCGGACTCTTATGTAGAGCTTCGGCAAGCCGTTGGAAAAGCCATCCTTTTAGGTCTTGAAATTTTGATTGCAGCTGATATCATGGAGACCATTATTACCGAACCCACCTTAAGCTCGGTTTTCGTTTTGGCCATAATCGTACTGATTAGAACTTTTCTGAGTTTATCATTACAGATTGAATTAGAGGGAAAATTTCCTTGGCAGAAAAAAGTGTAATACCATTTCTCATATTCTTTTATTAAAGCATAAAAAAGTAAAAAGAAGATGTAAAATGTACTTTCAATACTAGAGTGGCTCTTGCAATTCGAAAAATAGTGATATAGAAATTTGCTAGTGCCTACTCATGAGACTGTGAGCAATCGTTTTGAAAGAACCAAAATCAAAACGGATTTGTAGCCCAAATGGCAGTGAACATTAGCTTGTACATTCCTGTAAGAATGTTCTTCTATATTTTCAATATATTGCGTGTATCAACGAACCTACTTTAATTAATAACATATTCTCAACATTGAACTTTGAAATCCAATCGCTAGAAAAATTCACCGAAGACTTTTCCGTAAAGCCGAAAAGGACAAAAGATTACTTCTTGCTTTTGATAGAAAAAGGCATAGGAACTATTGAGTTGGATTTTTACTCGCATCGGCTTAAAAAAAACATCATTTGGTTTATTACAGACGGTAGAGTTGTACACACGCAAGTTTCAGGTTGTCAAGGTTTGGCCATACGTTTCAAAGATTCTTTTTTGGATTTGAACAGAAGCGAAAACAGGGCAACCTTCATCAGCATTTTGTACCATTATTTTTGTCATTCCCCTTTTTTTGAACCCAATACCGATGAATATTCTCAATTTCAGCGGTTATTTACAGAAATTCAACAAGAATACAATCGGCAAAATGCCTCAATCACAGTGCTACAATCCTATTTGAAAATAGCACTGGTAAGCTACCAAAGGGGAATCAAGCCCGGTTTCAATAGTCAAAACAAAAAGAATATTGACACTATTATCATACTGCGCAGCAACATCGAGCAACACTACCTTGAGCAAAAAAATGCAAGGTTCTATGCAGAAAAGCAGAATCTCTCTTTAAAAAGACTAAACGAGATTACTTCAGCATCCATAGGAAAAACCGTCACGCAACTCATCCACGAACGATTGATACTCGAAGCGAAACGAAGACTATTGTTTACCGAACTTTCTATTGCTGAAATTGCCTACCAAATAGGTTTTGAAGATGTGAATTATTTTTATCGCTTTTTCAAAAAACGAGTCGAGAATACACCACTACAATTTCGTAAAATCGGCAAATAGTCCAGTATTTCCATCTTTTTGTGCACCTTATTTTACGTTTTACAACCAGAACTTTGTAGTATCATTTTAAATTGAAAAGAGATGCATATTCTAAATGTTATGCTTTCGCGAAAGCTAATGCTCTTATTATCATTTTTTATCACAATTCTTACTACAATGGAAACAGCAGCACAAGAGATAAACGCAGACGTATTATCAGACCCAATCGTTAGTCAAGTCTCAGACCCAAATGAACCCTTCAGCGTTTTAATTGATATCACATTGATTCCTGGACAGGAAGATGAGTTTGAACGACTGTTCGGTCCGGTCATCACGGAGGTAAGAAAAGAACCCGGAAATATTGAGTTTCAACTCAGCCGCCATCCGGAAGAACCTAATGTGTACTTCCTGTACGAGCGCTGGAAAAACGTGGAAGTTCTCAAAGCGCATATGGTCACACCACATATGAGCCAATTTTGGCCAAAATATTTTCCTATGATTGCCAGGATACCTAACATCAGGATATTTATGAAAAGAGATTTACAGGATTAGGAAATGAACAGAAGAGACACATTAAAAACATTGACATTGGCAGGGATTGGACTTTCCCTGCCTTTACCGCTTTTATCAAAAGATAATAAAGACTCAAACTCGATGGATATTTATAGACAAAACAGCCCTGTTTACCATTTTAAAATAGGTAAATTTAAAGCTACGGTAATTTCAGACGGTCAGTCACTTTTCCCAGCACATCCCTTGTACGCCGTAAACGCTTCAAAAAAAGAGGTTGCCGAAAATCTTAAGGCCTATTTCTTGCCTACAGAGGAGTACCTTTTGCAGTGCAACAGTTTGTTGCTGGAACGAGGAACAGAAAAAATATTAATTGACACCGGTGCTGGCAATAGCTTAGGAGACGGATTTGGATTGCTTAACAAGCACTTAAAACTATTGAACATTTCTGGAGAAGAAATTACTTCAGTGTTACTGACGCATTGCCACCTTGACCATATCGGTGGTCTAATGGTCAATAGCAAGCCTTCCTTCCCGAATGCCACCATTTATTTACATGAAAAAGAATGGAATTTTTGGTCCGCTAACAGCATTGATTTAAAAAGTATGCCGATAGAACAAGGGTTTCGAGATAATTTTAAAAATGCTGTTGCGACTAATCTAATTCCACTTAATAACAACATCAAGACCTTCCGCGATGGTGAAGAAATTATCAATGGAATACAAGTGGTGGCAGCACAAGGGCATTCACCTGGTCACAGTTGCTTCTGGATAAAGTCCGGAAGTGATTCTTTATTGCATACCGGAGATATTTTTCATCATCCTGCTTTTGACTTAAAAAATCCGTATTGGGCAACGGCTTTCGACCAAGATGCCAAACAAGCTTACAAAACCAGAATTAGAATACTGGATATGGCGGTAGCCGAAAGAGTCAATGTCATGTCATATCATATGCCTTTTCCATCTTTTGGTCACCTTACACGAAAAGGGAAAGCTTATGGGTGGTTGCCTTCAAACTGGATAATTGCCGAATAGCAACTAAAATTAATACGGTGTACAAGTAATGGCTCTTCAAATGCGAACTTAAACCGCTATTTTCTTCCACAAATTAGCTTACCAATTAAAAAGTCACCTCAGAAAATCAGCTACGACTCGTACATAAGTGATAAGGCTGTCTCTTCCCGTTTAAAAAACATCAAAATCAAAACGGATTTGTAGCCCAAATAGTGGTTTCTGTGGTAAATCCAATAGCATCCATACTCAATAATGAAACAATGGTCTGGGCAATATGGGACGATTTTAGTTTACGGTCATTATTCTTTAGTTCAAAGCCGGACTTTTGTAAAAATGGGGTGACCACTTCACTTGGGTTGATTTGCATCACCCGAATATTGAAAGGTCGAAGTTCGGCTTGCCAACATTGTGTCATACCAGTTAACGCAAATTTACTTGCGCAATATGCCGTTCCCGTAGCGAAACCACGTTGAGCCGCGGTCGAACCTACATTGATAATATTGCCCGTATGCTGCTCTTTAAAATATTTTGCTGCTTCCTGGGCAACCAAAAAGCTTCCTAACGTATTGGTTTGCCAAGTTTGTGAAAATGCTTCCAAAGATAGTTCTGTTAAAGGTGCGAATGTTCCAAATCCCGCATTGTTAATGACTACATTTAGGCCATCCATTTCCTCAATCGCCATATTTACCATTGAACGCACTTGTGCTGGATTGGATACATCGCATACCGATCCAAGTAAGGCGTATTCAGTCTTCGCCTTATTTACATCTTTCAATGTTCTCGAACAAATGAAAACCTTTGCGCCTTTTTCTGAAAGTAGTCTTGCCGTCTCAAGACCGATACCACTACTTCCACCAGTGATAATTGCCTTTATTTTAGAGATATCCATTTTAAAAATATTTAGCTTCTTTGTCCGGGAATGGTGTAGCCACCATCAATTAATAGATGTTCACCGGTCATAAAAGATGAGCTGTCCGACAAGAGAAAGGCAACCAATTGGGCTACTTCTTCAGGTTCGCCAAGTCGACCGATAGGGTGTGTTTTGCCAAATGCGACCACGTTTTCTTCAGATTGCAATGCTTTACGTGTCATTTGGGTAGCAATACCGCCAGGGGCAATGTTATTTACTCTGATATGATGTTGCGCCCACTCGAGCGCTGCGGCCCGCATGATGCCATCAATTGCCGCTTTGCTTCCCGAATACACCGATGAACCTACTAAGGCACCTTTTGATAGCCAAGATGAACAGTTTACGATACTTCCGCCACCAGTTCTTATCATTGCCAATGCTTCATACTTCATACAAAGCCAAACCCCTTTTGCGTTGACTGTGAATGTGGTGTCAAAGTCTTGCTCACTTTGTTCCACTAGAGGTAGAAATGCACCTATAGTTCCTGCATTGTTGTATGCACCATCCAATTTGCCATATTTATTCAGAATGTCATCAATCAATGTTTTCACTTCGGTTTCTTTGGTAATATCCACAGATTTGTAGAAACCGTTGCCACCGTTAGCCTCTATTTCATCCATTGTGGTTTGTAATGCAACTTCAGTTCTTCCTGCCAACACAACGTTGGCACCTAAACTCGCAAGGCGCAAGGCGGTTGCTTTTCCTATGCCGGAACCGGCACCTGTAATTAGAATATTCTTGTTTGTTAAATCCATTTTTATATTATTAGACAGCAAATTTATACGGTATATTTTATATATTTGGGGTATAAAACACGTATTTAAGGGTAATAATCAAGTATTTTGAAATCGTTACATTACATCCAACGGCCATACGAAATCGAAGAATGTACCGCGAGTCCACAGCACAAACCATTGCACGGACATACGTTTTTTGAGTTGCTGTTCATTCGGGCCGGTAAGGGCATCCAAAACATAAACGGGTATGATTATCCTTACTACAAGGGCGATTTTTTCTTTATCACGCCTATGGATTCCCATAGTTTTGAAGTGGTATCCCCATCGCGGTTTACAAGCATACGGTTTACAAAATTTTACATTCAGAAATCCGGCAACGTAGATTACAGCCTCTGGTTCAAGAAGCTGTCCTACATCTTTCAGGCAAAACAAGGAAAGAACCATAGTATTTCCTTATCGCAACAGGACAATGAAACCTGCTGGCATTTGATGGAAAATATAGTAAGCGAGCATCATGGAAAAGATTCCTTTTCCGAAGAAATCATAAATGGTTACATCTATGCCGTGATGAATATGGTTGCGCGTAACATTAGAAAATCGAAATACGAAAGCAACGAGTTACAAACAGACACTAGAATTTCAGATATTATAGACTTTATAACCTTAAATATCTACGATAAGCATACGTTAACACTAGACCGTATTGCAGAATCGGTAAATATTTCAAGCAAGTACATATCCGACTTTTTTAAAAAACATACCAACATCTCGATAAGGCAATTTATCATCGAGCAAAAGATGGAATTGGCAAAACTGCGTCTCACGCACAGTAATGAAACCATTCAAGAGATTGCTTTTCAATTGGAATTTACAGATGATAAACATTTTACTAAGACGTTTAAAAAATATTTTGATGTAACGCCAACCTCATATCGAAAGGCTATGAAAACGGTTGCTAATACAATGTCCTAGATGCTGTAGCGATTTAGGTTTACGCGCAATCTATTCCGTCTAAAAAAAGTATCTTACCATTCAAACAGTATCTAAAATGAATCGCAAGAACTATGGTTAGTACCGAGCACTACATATCCGAATTTAAACAACGTTTGTCTTCAGCAAATGCCTTATCAGACGCCTGTTGGAACAGCATCGAAAAGGCAATAGTAATCAAAGAACTGCCCAAATCAGGCTATTTTTCTAAATCTGGACAAAAAAACAAAGAGTTTTCATTTGTGGTATCTGGTATCGGAAGAATTTATTTTCTCACTAAAAATGGCGAAGAATACACCAAACACTTTGTGCAATCTGGCGATTTCTTAATGGCAACGGTAGCACCAGAGATACCGAGCGAAGTAAACATTCAGGCCTTAACAGATATGAAATATCTAAGCATCCCATTTGCGCAGTTTGAAAAGTCGCTTCAAGACTACCCAGAATTAATGACCGCCTACAATAGATTGGTTTTTGAATACTTCGGCAAAAAGCAAAAACGAGAAATCAATCTTTTGTCTAAAAATGCGACCGAGAATTATCAGGATTTTGTAACCACTTTTCCCGGTTTTGAAGAAAAGATAGCGCATTATCACATTGCGAGTTATCTGGGCATCACCCCAACACAATTGAGCAGAATACGAAAAAACCTAGCGCATCAACATTTGTAAATGCATAATACAAGGCAAAGGGCGATTTTTGCGGTTAAACCCGATTAAAAATGGACAAAAACGCAAATGAGACCTTAAGCCCTGAAAATACGGCTATCGTTGTTATTGAATTTCAAAAAACCTGGACACGGAAAGGGAATTTTCTAAATCTCTTGGTACGAAAACCTCTTAAAAAAAATAATATCGTTCAAAAAACAAGAGCGTTTTTAAATTTCTCAAGAAACAAAGGCTACACGGTAATTCACGCCCCACTGATTTTAAATAAGAGTAATCGCTCAGAATATAAAAAAATGCCGTTTATGCCCAAATTGATAGGTGCATTTACCAAAAACACGTGGAAAGCCGAATTTGAAGATGGCATTTACGAAAAGACCGATGTAATCGCTCAAGGACGAACCGGCTTTGATGCCTGCCAAGACAGTAACCTCATTCAACTGCTAAAAGAAAACAACATTAAAAACGTGCTGCTAGGAGGATTTTTGACCGACCAATGTGTGGAGGCAACGCTCAAAACTTTGGACAAGAACCACTTTAACTGCTTGCTCATAAAAGATGCTACCGCTGCCACATTTCCGTTTATACAAAAAAGTGTGGAACGCCGAAACAATAGTTTTTATAGCCAAGAGTTGAAAAAAATCATGAGCTGACGTTGAACTTATTTTGAAAATGAAAAAAATAAAGCAACTTTTTATCGTTTGGATTGCGATTTACCCAACATTGACCCTACTGCTACTGATAATTGGTGAAAGATTGAGTGCATTTCCAATTTACATTCGAACCTTAATTTTGACTCTGATTTTAGTGCCTCTAATGGTACTTGTGATGGTGCCTTTGTGGCTACGAATATTCAGATTAAAAGCAGACCGTAAAGAAAGAATCGAATAAAATCGGTGGCTAAAAGAGTATAAGCAATAGCAGTTTGCGTACTCACGCTAGTGTAGCCAATTTAAATTTGAAATATACGTAGTTTGGAGGCGTTCAATTTTGTTTGCGCTAATAAATAGTTGAAATATGGGGACTGTTCATTCAACATGTTATTCTCTTTCGGTAGTTCTTTCCCATTTCGTTCGGTAGGCGTTTTAAAAAGCACACTTCATGATAGATTACATAACGAAGTTAAAATATTTAAAAGTATAAAACTAGTTATCTCTGGGATCCAGAGCTTAATTTCATTAAACCCTTTTCGTTTTAACTTTTCCGATGGACAGTACAGCGACACTTCATTTCAACTTCGCACTACGCAAACATTCCCTCACAAATGTTACTATGAAAACTCATTTAAATTCTATAAAGCAATTCATAATTTCTATCTCAATGGATATTATTATATTTAATGACAACATAACCTGCTGTGCGAACTTTAGATGAAAGATAAAATAAGAAAATACTTCGATCGACTTGTCATTTTACCCGATGAGGAATGGCGCGAAATGGAACAATGCTTTGAGCTCATTGAATTTAAAAAAGGAGACATCCTGTTAGATGCAAACACACACTGCAATTTTATAGGATTTGTAAATAATGGAATCATCCGTTTTTATGAGATAAAAAAAGGAAACGAAAAAGTGACGGCCTTTTGGTTTCCAAACGAATTTTTGAGCAACTATAGAAGTTTCCTGTCGGGCGAAAAATCAAATCATTATATTGAAGCTTTAAGTGATGGGGGTTATTGGAAATTAAAAAAAGAAAATCTTTTTAAGCTTTACGATGATTTTCCTGTCATCGACCGATTAGGAAGAAAAATGGCCGAACAACTTTACTTAATGATTACGAAGCGGGTCGATAATCTATTAAGAGAAACACCCGAAGAAAGGTATCACAATTTAATAGACAAAAACTCAAGGTTGCTTCAAGAAGTGCCACAATACATGATTGCCTCATATCTAGGCGTGAGTGCAGAAACATTAAGTAGAATAAAAAAAAGAATACATACAAAATGATTTCTTGACCATCGTCAAGAATAATGATGCTTACTTGTTGTTTCTTTATAGTTTCCAAATTTTAATAGAACGCACTATGAGCATCAAAACATGGCATCATTATAGACTAACAATAATTGTTCTGATAACTAGTTGTTTCGTTTCATCAGGAATATCAGCACAAACTGCAAATTCTAGCCTCACATCTTTAAACTCAGATTTTTACTCCGATACTTCAAAAGTCTTTATAGATGATATTTCATATGATAATGAAACGGATATTTTCGATTATAAAAATTCAGTAGAAGGCAGTATCTTGTTACCTATTGCACCCGGAAACGAGATATCTTTTAAATACACCCGTAGACTTTGGAAAAAGGAAAAGACCAGTGGTGAGTTTGTAACAGGTATTCATTTCCATATCAATTCAGAAAGGGATGGCGGTACTTACGACGACTACCAGATAATTTTAGGATATCGGCATTTTTTCTGGAAAGGCTTAAACTTTGAAGGAGGGATACAACCCAAACTTTATTATAGATTGGAAAACACGACATTCAGCGATAGAACGCACGAAGGCTATGGGCTATTTCTCTATACCATGGCGGGCTATCAATTCGAGGCCATCAAGAAAGAAAATTACAGCTTCATTGTCAACGTGCAACCGGTCGGGTTGGCCTATAGTGCCTACCATAGTGATAATTGGCCCAAGGACGCAGCTGGCAATGAGGCCGATGACCTTCTCTATTTCGGGAATATATCCATAGGGGTTAGATTTTGAAGGAAAGAGGACAGAATTTTTAGTCCCAACACCATTGAAATAAAAACGGTAGGCAACTTGAAATCACCTTCTTTTGAGAGTTAAATCAAAAGCGCGTTTGCATAATAAAGATTGCAGTTTTAAAGTAAAAGCTACAGTAGCCTAGGAGTTAATTTGAAGTACTTTTCCTTTTAATTTAACTATCTTTTCGTCCTAAATAGTTTCGTCGTACTATCCTAACTGGTCACCCAATGGATTGCTGGTTTGATGTCGAAAATACGGCACAAAAATTTTTAGTCATGATAAAAAAACTCTTAGGAATAGCACCACAACCCACAGAAGATGGCGCATACTGTCCCTCAAAATTGGCATTGAAACTGGCCACCTCATCTAAGACGGATTACGATGGCACTACTTATCCAAATCCATATAAAGAAGGTAAATTAAAAGTTTTGATGGTCTGTACCGAAGAGAAGCATATGACCATGGCAAACGGGAAGAAATTTTTTACCGGAAACCATCCCGTTGAAATGCTGGTGCCGATGCTGCATCTAAAAAATGCCGGTTTCAAGATTGATATATTTACGCCTACAGGCGCTTCGGCCAAAATTGAAATGTGGGCCATGCCAAAGGAAGATGAAAATGTAAAATCAATATATTCCGAATACAAGGCAGAGTTTGAGCAATCAAAAAGCTTGTCCGCTTTTGTCAACAATACTATGCTCGAATCAAATGATTATATCGCTGTTTTTATTCCCGGAGGACATGGCGCCATGCTCGGGCTTCCAGAAAACAGTGACTTAAATAAACTCGTTCACTGGTCGCACCAAAAAGGCTTGTTTATGCTAGCCATTTGCCACGGACCCGCAGCATTACTGGCAGCAGATTCAAACGATATTAAAAAAGCGTTTATCTACAAGGGATATGAAATGGCCGTCTTTCCCGATTCGGTAGATAAACAAACACCCTTGATTGGTTATATGCCAGGACATATGCCTTGGAAGTTTGGTGAAAAGTTGAAGGCATTGGGCGTAACCATCATCAACAAAAAGGCAGATGATACCTGCCACATGGATAGAAAACTGATTACAGGGGCGAGCCCTAAAGCAGCGAACAATTTTGGCAAGCTGGCGGCTACCAAACTGCTTGAAATGGTTTCCCAACCTTAAACTTAGGTCTTATTTTAAACTAGCAGTGCATTAATCAAATCATAGTCTTAAAAAAGTTCTCATATACATTCAATTAGAAGGCTTTATGTAATGTCCCAAACCGCTGTTTTATTCTGATACTTTAAAAGCTATAGACAAAAGTCCTAAATCAAAGTGATATTGATTTAAAAGCCCGATATATCGGGCTTTTTTAATGATTAAAATTCATGCAATAAGTATTTAAGTAATTGATTTACAAGCGATTTGGTCAATTGGTATGTTTTTAGCGTTGGATTATTAATAATCACTAAAAACAAATCAAAATGAAAAAATTATCCATCACTTTTATGCTATTACTATTTACAGTTTGTGCAGTGAATGCGCAATGGGACCAGTACAATCCAAATCCAAACAATGACCCGGCTAATGCCTCTAAGGAATTAATACATCCTACCAATCACGTATTGCTCTTAATAGACCACGAAAGTCAAATGGCATTTGCCGTCGAGTCACAACCTATTGAAGAATTAAGAAACAATACAGGGTTAATTTCTAACCTTGCCATTGTCTACAAAATTCCGACGATTGTTACTACTGTAGCGGAAAAATCATTCAGTGGACCTGTCTTTCCTGAAATAAGGGAATTCTTCCCCGACGAGAAAAAATATATCGACCGTACTACCATGAATTCGTGGGAGGATAAAAGAGTTGTTAAAGCGGTAGATGAATTTAAAAAACCAAAATTAGTAATAGCGGGTCTCTGGACAGAAGTTTGTGTTTTATCAGCGGCATTATCCGCAAAAGAAGATGGTTACGATGTGTATGTAATTACAGATGCGTCGGGTGGCGTTTCAGAAGAAGCACATGAGATGTCAATCGCTAGAATGATGCAAGTGGGCGTTAAACCAATGACGGCTATGCAATATGCATTAGAAGTTCATCGTGATTGGGCACGTTCAGAAAAGTATGAAGCTATGAATGACATGGCCAAACGATGGGGAGGTGCCTATGGCTTAGGAATCGATTACAAAAAGACCTTAGATAAATGGGAAAAAGAACACTAAAAAAATGCAAAAAGATAACGTAAAACCACAAGGCTCAGGTCAAGATATTACCGCAGATTTTGTTTGGGAATATTTTGAAAATGTCGACACCATGATTCCTGTAAATGTTACGCAATACTATAATGATGACAGCACCTTCAGGTTCGGAAACGCACCTGCAGCCAAAGGACCACAGGAAATATTAGAGGCCCTCAATAATTTTTATCAACTCATTAAAAGTATGGAGCATGTTAATACTGGTCTATGGTTAGGAGACAAAAGTGGCGTATTTGAAGCTCAAGTTCATTTTGAAAAAAAATCAGGTAAAAAGGTGATGATTCCCGCGGTTAGTATTATGAGGTTAGAGAATGATAAAGTCAAAGACTTTAGAATGGTTATGGATGCATCACCCTTAATGAATAACTTTTAAAATAATGAACAGATGACTAATCATATATCCAATAAAATGGTACTTGCATTATGTATCGTGATAACCATGTTTTTTGGTTGTAATCAAGAAGCCAAACAAGAGACTGCCGAACTCATTATTCAAAATGGTAAAATAGCCATAATGGACGATAATAATACTATGACCGAAGCTATTGCGATTAAAGATGGAAAAGTAATTGGCTTTGGAACAAATAAAGAAATAGTAACCTATCAAGGCGAAAATACACAACTTATAGATGCTAAAAAAAGAACCGTTATTCCTGGGCTTAATGATTCTCATTTACACCTTACACGAGGAGGACGTTTCTACAATGCAGAATTGCGTTGGGATGGGGTAAAGACGCTCAAAAGGGCATTAGAAATGCTCAAGGAACAAGCAGAAAGAACACCCGATGGACAATGGGTACGCGTCATTGGTGGATGGAGTCCTTTTCAGTTTGAAGAAAAGAGATTTCCAACACCCCAAGAAATCAATCAAGCAACTGGGGATGTACCCACCTACATACTTTACTTATATAGTCGAGGATGGTTGAATCAAGCTGCACTTACTAAATTGGGTATTGACGAAAATACAAAAGCACCAGAAGGAAGTAGATTTGAAAAAGGAGATGATGGGAAATTAACGGGAGTTCTATTAGCAGAACCAAACCCAGGCATTTTATATGCAAGAATTGGAGCCTTACCACCAATGACCGATGCCGAAATACTCAATTCCACAAAACAGTTTTATAGAGAATTAAACAGACTTGGGCTTACCAGTGGTATTGATGCTGGAGGTGGAGGCCATAAATTTCCTATGAACTATGAAGGCACAAAAACTTTGGCAAATGACGGAGGAATGCCTTTACGACTATCGTATTATTTGTTTCCCCAAAACAAAGGAAATGAATACAAAGAATTTCAAGATTGGATGGCTAATAATGAAATATTTCATGACGGTGCATTACATCTGGAACATGGATATGAACTGGAAGGCGGAGGTGAATTTCTGACTTGGAGCGCAGGGGATTTTGAAAATTTCCTCGCACCACAGCCCCTATTGGAAGATAGAGAAGGTTGGCGAAAAGAGTTTAAAGACGTAGTGACATTATTGGTAAACAAAAAATGGCCCTTTAGAGTCCATGCAACCTACGGTGAAACCATTTCCAAAATGTTAGATGTTTTTGAGGAAGTCAATCAAGAAACCAACAATGGGTTTTCTAATATCAGGTGGGCATTTGACCATGCGGAAACTGTACAAGCCTCTGAACTAATGCGCATTAAAGAATTAAATGGCGGGATAGCGATACAAGCAAGAATGGCCTACGCTGGAGAATATTTTGTTGAACGTTATGGAGATGAAAAAGCAAAATATGCGCCGCCGATAAAAGAAATTTTTGAAATAGGCATTCCACTTGGTGCTGGAACAGACGGAACACGAGTTGCTAGTTATAATCCTTGGCCTGCACTTCATTGGCTTATTTCCGGAAAAACGGTAGGAGGACTTAAACATATGAGCGATGCTAATTTATTAAGTCGTGAAGAAGCACTTCGAATCTATACAAATGGAAGTGCATGGTTTTCACAGGAAGAAGAAGTAAAGGGTACTCTGGAAGTGGGGATGTATGCAGATTTGGCCGTACTCTCGGAAGATTACTTTTCCATTTCTGAAAGTAAGATTTCAGAATTAGAATCTGTTTTAACGATTACTGATGGAAAAATAGTATTTGCAAATAAAGAGTTTAGTGCTCTGAATCCGAAACTTCCTGAAATCATTCCCAATTGGTCGCCTGTAAAACATTATGGTGGATTTCAAAAAAGGTAATGTTTTCAAAAAAAGATAGTGGTTGGTTAGTTTGGTTAGTAGCGGGAAGTCCTAAAACACTTCAAAATCAAGGCTTCCCTTCTACTCAAAATCATAAAAGAATACAAATAAGATGAGATACGTGATTTTTTTATTAATAGCTCTTATTGCAGGTGCTGTACTGCCTCTACAAGCAAATTTTAATGTTGAAATGGGTAAGGCGGCAAAAGAACCAGTGTTCGCTGGGTTTGTCTCTTTCTTGATTGGAACAATTGGATTATTGGGATATCTGGTTTTTATGAGATATGATACCGACTCTTTAAAGACGGTTACAACGGTAAACTGGTATGTTTGGTCAGCGGGTATTTTAGGTGCTTTCTATGTGGTTGCCGTTATCATTCTCACACCAAAATTAGGAACAGCCCTAACCTTTGGCTTAGTTGTTACTGGTCAAATGTTGTTGTCCGTAATTCTAGACCATTATGGATTATTTGGCACTTCCACCCATCCCATTAATTGGCAACGTTTGGCCGGCGTTATTCTGCTTATTACAGGCGTTGTTCTCATAAGAAAATTTTAACATGTATAACACTTCAAAAAAAATAAAGACACGTTTCTTTTGGTTATTGCTACTTTCAATAGTAGGAATTATTCAGGCTCAAGAATCTGATGAAAGTTTTGAATTTGAACTTTTACGGCAAAATGATAATGTTTCATTTCTCAAAGAAAAAGAGGACAAATCATTTTACGACCAACTAAAATACACCAAGCTTAGCGAAAATAGCTATCTATCCTTTGGAGGAAGTTACAGAGGGCAGTATGAGTATTTTAATAACGAAAGTTTTGAACCCAATGAAACCGATGGCTGGATACTGAATCGATTGCAACTACATACAGATTTTCGTTGGAAAGATAAACTTCAAGTATATGCAGAACTGAATAGCAGCTCGGTATGGTCTAAAGAAAATCCAAATCCGGTTGAAAGAGATGAGTTAGCCATAAGCCAACTATTTATAAATTATAACGTAGATAAGTTTAGCATTCTTATTGGTAGAGAAAGTCCAAATTATGGTAGTAGGAGACTCATAGCATTACGAGAAGGACCCAATGTGCGAAGGTATTTCGATAATGTTAAGCTGAAATATCATGCTAATCGAATTGACTTTGAAGCCTTTTTGAGTTATCCAGTTCAAACAAGACCTTTTGGTTTTGACAATAAAGCGTTGGATAGTAGAGAAGTCATTTGGGGAAGCTATAACACCCTAAAACTGGAGAATGATATTTACAATCTAGATTTCTATTATTTAGGCCAAGATAGGGACTTCGCAATTTACCAACAGGGCCTTGCAGAAGAAATACGACATAGTATTGGCACTCGACATTCTGGTTCTTATGAGGATGTATTGTACGATGTAGAACTTATTTATCAATTTGGTGATTTTGGTAATAATTCCATAAGCGCTTGGACAGTATCGTTGAAGACCATCTATGAATTCGATTTACTAGGTCTTGGTGCTGAAGTTGGACTGAAATCAGAATTTATATCGGGAGATAAAAATGCCTCTGACAACCGACTAAACACTTTTAACGCTCTTTATCCAAGGGGTGCTTATTTTGGGAGAGTAGCGCAATTTGGACCAGCAAACCTTTTCGATATTCATCCTGAATTCGGGATAAAATTTGATAATTTTAAACTAGAATTGGATTATGTAGCATTTTGGAGGGCTTCCATCGAAGATGGAATTTATGGAGCTTCACTCAATCTTGATTTTGAATCATTGAATGACGAAAAATTCATTGGGCACCAATATGGTGCTGTATTGAATTATGAACCATCACCTTTTATTGTTTTGGAAGCAGAAACGAACATTATAACACCAGGAGAATTTCTAAAACAAAATGAATTGGAAAATACACTTTTCCACTTTGTATTTACAGCTGAATTTAAATTTTAAAAACATAAAATAATGAAAAATACAGAAATCGCTCAAGCATATTTAAATGCTGCATATTCAGGAGATATTGTAAAAGCAAAATCCCTTTTGGCAGATGATATCACACTTGTTATGGGTGGAAACAATGAATTATCAGGGACCTATGTCGGTCCTGAGAAATTCATGGAAGGTTTTGGTAAAATGTTACAGATAACAAATAACACCTATCAAATGAAAGAACAAATAGAATGGCTTGAAGGTGAGCACAGAACTATTTTGATAACAGAAGAACAGGCAGAGAAAAAAGGTGAGTTACATATCTTCAAACGTGTTGTTGATTATCAAATCGAAGAGGGAAAGATAAAAGCTATACAGCTCTATGAAGGAAATCCTGAAATTACCGATAACGTTTTTAAATCATAAGTAGCATGAAATCAGTATACCACAAAGCAGATACAAGAGGAGATGCCAATCACGGATGGTTGCACTCAAAACATAGCTTCAGTTTTGCCAACTACTACAATCCTGAACGAATGAATTTTGGTGTGCTAAGAGTCCTCAATGATGATATTGTCTCAGGAGGAATGGGATTTGGCACCCACCCGCATAAGGACATGGAAATTATTTCCATTCCGTTGTCTGGCGATTTAGAGCATAAGGATAGTATGGGCAATACAACGGTCATCAAAGAAGGAGATGTACAGGTAATGAGCGCCGGTACCGGAGTGCAGCACAGTGAGAAAAACAAAAACGAGGGTGAAGAAGTACGGTTTCTACAAATTTGGATTATCCCCAATAAGGAAAATGTTACGCCACGATACGACCAGATTACACTAGATAAGCAAAAACTGGACAATACACTTTTTCAAATCCTTTCACCCAATAAAAATGATGATGGTGTTTGGGTTCATCAAGACGCATGGATGCACATGGGCAATTTAGAAAAAGATAATTCCGTGACCTATGATTTAAAGAAATCAGGAAATGGAGTGTATGTTTTCGTTTTGGAAGGTACTATAAAAGTGGGCGAACAGGTATTGGATAAACGAGATGCCTTAGGGGTATGGGAAACAGATTCTATCACAATTGAACCCAACGAAACATCCAAAGTATTGCTTATTGATGTGCCTATGATTTGATGTAATCGAAAAAAAATATGACCACTACAAATAGATTCCCAGAACTTACCAAACGGCAAATAGAAGCGCTAATGCCTTTTGGTGTTATTCAAGACATTCCAAAAAATACTTTTTTGGTCAATCAGGGTGATTTTACTTTTGACTTTTTCGTAATCATCCAAGGTACCATTGATATAATTAATCCTTATGATGAAAAACATATTATCGTTACCCATACCGCTAATCAATTTACTGGTGATAGTGATATGTTGTCTAAACGTGCAGCTTCATTCAATGCAATAACAAAAGTAGATTCCAAAGTCCTTAGAATTATATCTGAGAATCTATTAGAAGCCATTTCTAAATATTCTAATATCAGTGACTTGCTGTTAAGCACATTTATGTTACGCCAAGACGTTATGCGAGAGGAATTCACAGGTGGTATAAAATTAATTGGCACACAACATTCTAAAAGGAGTTATGAAATAAGAGAGTTCTTAGAAAAGAATCATATCTGGCATAATTGGGTTGATATTGACAAACAAGAAGATGTAAAGGACTTTCTAAGACAAATGAGAATATCTAAAGATGAAATTCCTATAATTATCGATAACAATGATAAGACGTATAAGCATCCCACCATAAAAGAAGTCGCAAGGATTACAGGGGTCGTTCTAGATTTTGATGATACTATCTATGACGTTATTGTAGTAGGTGCAGGACCTGCAGGTTTAGCTGCTAGCGTATATGCTGCTTCAGAGGGATTATCAGTTATCACTATCGATGGCAATAACCCTGGAGGACAAGCCGGGAAAAGTTCAAAAATTGAAAATTATTTAGGATTTCCAACAGGAATTTCAGGAGGCGAACTTGCACATAGAGCATATATACAAGCTCAAAAATTTGGATGCCATATTTCCATTCCGCACAAAGCGGTCAAACTGAAACAAATTGAAAATAACACATATCAAATTGAATTGGCCGATAAAGCTAGTATCAATGCAAAATCAGTCATCATAGCTACAGGTGCAGCATACCGAAACCTTCCACTTAACAATTTAGATTTTTATATCGGACAGGGTGTTTACTATTCTGCAACCACAATGAATGCACAAAGTTGTAGAGACGAAATAGTTGGAGTTGTAGGTGGGGGAAATTCCGCTGGCCAAGCAGCTTTATTTCTGGCAGACCACGCAGAAATTGTATATCTCATCATAAGGTCGGCATATATTGGTGCTAAAATGTCGGATTATTTAGTGCAACGCATCTTAAGCTGTAAAAATATTATGGTCAATTTACAGAGTGAAGTTATAGAATTGATTGGTGAATTTTATCTAGAATCCATACGTTTAAAAACAAGCACGTCTACCATGGAATTGCCAATAGCAAACCTTTTCACTTTCATTGGTGCTAAGCCTTGCACAAATTGGTTAGAAGACACGCTACAACTTGACGACAAAGGTTTTATCCTCACAGGCTTTAATGCAAAAAACAGGAATACTAAAATGCCTCAATCTTTAGAAACGAGTTTACCCGGTGTTTTTGCTGTTGGCGATGTTAGAAAAGATTCTGTTAAGCGAGTTGCTTCAGCAGTTGGAGAAGGTTCTATGGCTGTGAGTCAAGTACACCAACATTTGGCAATTGTACAAAAAAACTTGCCATAGTCTTGACGAGTTCCATAAGGGCATTAATAATTCTTTTAAACGCAGTTGAGTTGAATGTACCAACAGTTAAGCGAAATAAGCAGCTGTGATTAAATTAGCATTGGTTATGTCGCACCTGTTTTTCGACGACCCGAAAAACAATAAAGGCTTTATCATTATAAACCCCTTAAAATGTGTAAGACAGCGGTTTGGTTTTTAAGGATTTTCGAGTGAGTGCTCAAGAAGACCTTGCCGAAAAGCCTGTTAAGAAAACCGAAGTGATGGTTTTCAGATGAAAGGTGGACTTAATTCACAATTTTAGCTCGAAAATGAAGTGTTCCTTACCAGAGCATCGGGAAGGGTTAGTGGAATGGAAAGTCAAAATTATGAATTGTGTCCAAGGTCTATGTAGTGAAGCTCTTTTCTCGGAATGTAGTGGTTGCCTACATTTTTCAGCGGGCAAGCGTAAAATGCAGGGGAATGGGCTGAGTGGTTTATGAAACTCAATCCTTATGAAATTTATATATTTAGCAATAAGATATGATTGCAATTATCATCAAACAATATGAAATGTAATGGCATCAGAGAACATGGCTAAATGTTGTGCCTATCTTGTACCTGAGCATAAAAAAAGCCTAGATTTTCATCTAAGCTTTTTTGTACCTCGGGTGGGAATCGAACCCACACTCCTTGCAGAACCGGATTTTGAATCCGGCGCGTCTACCAATTCCGCCACCGAGGCATTACATTTCAAATCTGGATTTTGAATCCAACGTGTCTACCAATTCCACCACCTGAGCTTCAATTGGATGGCAAAATTAGCAAAATATTCGTTTTTTACCTCCAAATAAGTAATAAAATATAAGCCAGAGTAAAAATAAATATTTAAATTTGCACCTTGTTTTCAGAAAAAAAGTTTTAACTCATTACAAAACAACAATTTACCCTATGCCAACCGGAGTTACAGAAGCCAAGTTTTTTGCATGTACACAAAGTACCGAACTCGCAGAAAAAATAGTAGCATCCTACGGAGCTAAATTAGGCAAAGTGATTACATCTACCTATAGCGATGGTGAGTTTCAACCTTCTTTTGAAGAATCGGTGAGAGGATCAAGAGTTTTTATCATTGGATCTACACATCCTAGCTCTGATCATTTAATGGAAATGTTGTTAATGCTGGATGCTGCCAAAAGAGCTTCTGCAAGACATATCACTGCGGTACTCCCCTATTATGGATGGGCACGACAAGACAGAAAAGATAAACCCAGAGTTCCTATAGCGGCAAAGTTAATTGCAAAAATGCTAGAAACAGCAGGGGCAACAAGAATTATAACTATGGATCTACATGCAGATCAGATCCAGGGATTCTTTGAGAAACCAGTAGATCATCTATTTGCATCAACTATATTTTTACCCTATTTACAATCACTTAATCTTACCGATCTTACTATAGCTTCACCAGATATGGGTGGTTCTAAAAGAGCGTATGCCTATTCTAAAGCGCTAAAGAGTGATGTTGTGATCTGTTATAAGCAGAGAGCAAAAGCTAATGTGATTTCTCATATGGAGTTAATAGGTGATGTGACTGGCAAGAATGTAGTACTTGTAGATGATATGGTAGACACCGCAGGAACGTTGACCAAAGCAGCAGATCTTATGATGGAGCGAGGAGCGTTAAGCGTAAGAGCAATTTGTACGCATCCTATTCTCTCAGGTACTGCTTATGAAAGAATAGAAAATTCAAAATTAGAAGAACTGATTGTAACAGATTCGATCCCGTTACGACAAGAAAGTAATAAAATTAGAGTAGTAAGCTGTGCAAATTTATTTGCAGATGTGATGCATCGAGTACATCATAATGAGTCTATTAGCTCTAAATTTATCATGTAAATTAATAATTAATAAATTTTTTAAAATGAAATCATTAACAATCAATGCATCTCAAAGAGAAAGCGTAGGCAAGAAAGCAACAAAAGCCTTACGTAATGCTGGGCAGGTACCTTGTGTAATTTACGGTGGAGACACTATAGTACACTTTGCAGCACCAGAAATTGCTTTCAAAAATTTAGTGTACACTCCAGACGTTCATACCGTGGTAATCGCATTGGATAATGGTACAAAAATAAACGCTATCCTTCAGGATATTCAATTTCACCCTGTAACCGACAAGATTTTGCACATCGATTTTATACAAATCTTTGATGACAAGCCGATCACTATTGCACTTCCTTTTAAAACAACAGGAAACTCAAAAGGTGTTCGTAATGGTGGTGTATTGCGTTTTAACTTAAGACGTATAACCGTAAAAGGTCTTGCTTCAAAATTACCAGATGTAATCGAAGGAGATATTACGAACCTTAAAATAGGAAACAAATTATTAGTTACCGATGTGGCAAGTGATGACTTTACTATCCTACATCCAGATAATACTGTAATTTGTATGGTTAAAACTTCTCGTGTTGCTGTTGAAGACGAAGAAGATGAAGAAGAAGAAGAAGAAGGAACTGCAGCTGAAGGAGGAGAAACTCCTGCTGCCGAAGCTCCTGCTGCTGAAGCATAGTTTCATACCAAGAGGATATTTTAAAGCACTTTGGATTTTAATCAAAGTGCTTTTTTTATTTTTACCTAAATTATATGGGCGTGTCCTCGATCTTAAGGCTCGAGACCGGGCTATCCGCTGTATCTTTTTAATTGCACGCTTCGAGAACACCTCGACAAGCTCAGTGTAAAACCTCAGCGCACAATTAAAAAGGATGCCGCTTCTATCCCTCACGCAAAAACTAATAGCATATGCTTTCTATATTCAGAAGAATATTTTCAAAAGAAAAAGTAGAAGAAACTCAAGAAGAACTTATGAAAAAATTTCTTGTTGTCGGACTCGGTAATATAGGTCCAAAATACCATAACACCCGCCATAATATTGGCTTTAGAATTCTTAATGCTTTGGCACAAAAAGAAGAGCTTTCTTTCGAAACTCAAAAACTAGGAGATCTCACGACTTATAAATTCAAAGGAAGAACCATTATTCTGCTAAAACCAAGTACTTATATGAACCTTAGCGGAAAAGCAGTTCGATATTGGTTAGAAAAAGAAAAAATACCTTTGGAAAATCTATTAGTCATCACAGACGATATTAATCTTACGTTTGGTACCATACGATTGAAAGCAAAGGGTAGTGCTGGTGGGCATAATGGATTAAAAGATATTGAAGCACAACTACATACTTCTAAATACTGCAGATTTAGGTTTGGCGTAGGTGCAGCATTCAATAAAGGAAGACAAGTAGATTATGTACTGGGCGAGTGGAACGAAGAGGAAGAAACAACTATGCCAGAACGACTAGAGAAAGCAATAGCTTTAATTAAATCTTTTGCTACAGCCGGATTATCCAATACTATGAATACCTTTAACGGAAAATAAAGAAATGTATTCGAACTATTTTTTATTTTTACCATTCTTATAAATTCTTCATTTTTAAAATGAATGATTACAACCAAATTAATGTTAATTACAATGCGCAGTAGCGAATCCCATCTAATAATAACAAAAATAAAGATGACGAGATGAAACGCTATACAGATGCCAACACATATGATAACAACATACCCTCGGTAGTAACCATAGGTACTTTTGATGGTGTTCATATAGGCCATAAAAAAATAATCGAACACCTGATAGAAGGAGCAAAAAAAGATGGGCTTGAGTCTGTTATCCTCACTTTTTTTCCACACCCCAGAATGGTACTTCAACAAGATTCAAATATCAAACTTATAAATACAATCGATGAACGCATCCAAATTCTTGAAAAAACTGGTTTAGAAAGTCTGGTGATTCATCCATTCACAAAAGAATTTTCTCGCCTTACTGCAGGAGAATACGTACAGCAAATGCTTATTGATTGTCTCAATGTAAGGCATGTAATTATAGGATATGATCATCGTTTTGGGCGTAATCGTAATGCTAACATAACAGATTTAGCTTCATACGGCATTCAAAATAATTTTACCGTAGAAGAAATTTCTAAACAAGATATTGAAGATGTTGTAGTAAGCTCTACAAAAATTCGCCAAGCATTGTCAGAGGGTAATATTACCAAAGCCAATAAGTATCTGGGATATAATTTTATGCTAACCGGCAGAGTTGTCAAAGGAAAGGAGCTTGGGCGCAAACTCAACTATCCTACTGCCAATTTGCATATTAAAGAAACTTATAAATTGATTCCTAAAAACGGGGTATATATTGTACAATCTGATATCGATAGCAAAACGTATTTTGGGATGATGAATATAGGAACTAACCCTACAGTTCATGGTACACACCAAACCATTGAAACTCATTTTTTTGATGCTTCATTTAATCTTTACGAAAAAAAGATACAAATTGAAATGTTGAAACGTATTAGAGATGAGAAAAAATTTGATTCTATTGATCAACTACAAGAAGCTATGCAACAAGATGAAGATTTTTCTCGTGATTATATAAACGCACAAGTATGATCAATCGCTGGTTATTTACACAAATAGACAATAGTGCGCTAATTATATTTAGAGTTTTTTTTGGTTTTCTAATTGCCGCAGAAGCTATAGGAGCAATTTTTACAGGATGGATTACTCGCACGCTTGTCGAACCTAAGTTTACTTTTAATTTTATAGGTTTGGAGTTTTTGCAACCACTACCCGGCAATGGTATGTATTTCTATTTTGCTATCATGGGAATATTTGGTCTTTTGGTGATGGTTGGGTTCAAATACAGGTGGAGCATGATCGCATATACTGTAATGTGGGCAGGCGTATATTTTATGCAAAAAGCATCCTATAATAATCATTATTATTTATTACTACTACTATGTATATTAATGAGTATATTACCCGCTGGTGACTACTTCTCTATAGATGTAAAACGGAACCCGTTGCTCAAAAAGATCTCAATGCCACGGTGGATCGTTTTGGTGATTATACTACAACTTTGGATTGTTTATACTTATGCTTCTGTAGCAAAATTGTATCCTGATTGGTTAGATTATACGGTAGCAAAAAACCTTATGGCAGGACGCGCATACTATCCAATAATTGGCCCTCTCTTACAAAATCATTGGGCGCATGTGGGTGTCACCTATTTTGGGCTTTTATTTGATCTTTTAGTCATACCGCTGTTGTTATGGAAAAGAACTCGATTTACTTTTTTCTGTCTGGGCATTTTCTTTCATCTATTTAACTCTATAATATTTCAGATCGGCATATTCCCATATTTATCTTTAGCATTTAGTGTGTTTTTCTTTTCTAGAGAAAAAATACATCAAATTTTCATGAAAAAGAAAGAATTTTATACGGCTAACGAAGTAATTGTACCCTCCTATAAGAACGTTTTAATCCCGATTGCTATCGTTTGGTTTATCATTCAAATTATTTTACCTGTGAGACATTGGGTTATCCCGGGAGATGTATTATGGACTGAAGAAGGCCACAGATTGAGCTGGCGTATGATGCTACGAGGGCGATCAGGAAATACTAATTTTTATATCGTAGATAAAAATGATCCTGAAGCCAAACGAGAATTTATTAAAAAATATGAGCATGTGTCCAAGAAACAAATACGCTCACTCAATACCAAACCCGATTTTATGTGGCAGTTCGCACAACATCTCAAAAATAAGTATGCTGCCCAAGGAAAAGATATTGCTGTCTATGTGAAAAGCCACGTTTCGGTAAATGGTAAAAAACGTAAACCTTTTATTGATCCAGAAGTCGACCTTGCGAGTGTACCGTGGAACCATTTTACCACAAACCCATGGATCATTAAATATCAGGAACCAACTACTCCTGAGGCAGAACTATCAAAGAGTTATTGAGAATGATAAAATAATTAGGATAGTAATAGTATTGAAGTAATTTAATGTTTTGAGAAAAAGAGATCTGAAAACCTATTATTATTCATAAAGTAGCGAAAAATCTGCTAAGTTTTAATGGTTAAAAAAACAGGGTTCTTGTCTACCTTAAATGGTTCGCATTATACCAACTATTGTTTGAATTTAATACTTTTCAGATCTCTATCTCAGTTTATCGGCATAGTCTGTTGCTATTATTGGTATACATTCTTCTTACAGCTCTTGCATCATTCGAAGATACGCTGTTTGCATTAAATACAACACTAGGGTTTGATCCTGAAGTCATGATTGATCTACGGTCTATGTTCGGTGTCCCAGGGACTTGTGTGCCAAAAAATCCTTGTTCTGAATGTAGAAACCCAATATTATGTCCAATTTCATGAGCTAGTATATTTCCCCACTCTCTAGATGTCACGGGTCTTCCCTGGTAGGGTTCATTAAGATTTAAGATAATCAGACCACCTTCTACACCATTGGTAGGAAATTCACCTAAGCCCCAACCACCTATTTCATTACGTCGTGCCAAACGAACAACAATATCAGGATTGCTACTTACATTAATCAAACGTAGCGTTGTTCCGTTAACTCTATTCCATAAATTGATACCTCTTTGGAATCCTCTACCTGCCGCATTGTTACCAAGCCTATTCTGGATTCGAATAGTTCTAACCCTATTACAGCTTACGAGACTAAAAAAAGCTTGTTTTTGAAAATCAACAGTTTCAATGCTTTCGTTAGTCACAAAGATATCTCCATCTACAATAACTCCTCCTTCAGCTATTTTGGGAGGAATCCTGTTAACATCAAATCCCATGTGTTGTAGTTTTTCTAGCGTCCCAGAAGATACTTCTTCTTGATCAACAATGATGTTCTCTGGCTCAATACCATTTTCGCCATCATTCGTACAATACGTAATGCTGATTGCCAATGCAATCAACATCAAAAATTTAAAAGTTTTCATAAAAATATATTTAAGTTGAATACTAAAAATAATGAAAAAAAACTACCTACAACATAAAATATTCACTTGATTATCAATTCTATAGATTAATAATCAGAAACTCTATATTTTAAATCCAAATAAGATTGCATTGATCAGATGTATACAATATTCCATTTTAAGGCCGATACACTACTAGAAAAACATATGATAAACTTTGCTAGTGATTTTCTAAAACAAAAACGTATTGATTTTCTACCCTCTTTCTCATGATGCATTAAATTTTACTTTTTTTTAACAATACTCAAAATGTTTTACTATGATTTTTGAGTACTTTCATGTCTCCAACTTAATAGATATATATCATGAAAAAAATCGCTCTATCAATGACATTACTTTTATCTTTATTGCTTTTTACAAATTGCGAAAAAGATACGACAGAAGAAAGCTCAGAAACTATCGCCACTGAGCAGCAAATCACTGAAGATATTACTGCTATTATTGATAAAGCTCTGGAGCAGCAACCCAGGGTAGAGAAAACATTTGGCCCGGTTCAAACTGTTGACTTCGTTGATATTTCGAGGTATACTGGCCGATGGTTTGAACTTGCTAATTTCCCATCTTTTTTTAGTCAAAATTGCTCTTGTACAACTGCTGATTACGAAATCATACCAGAAGGACTGAGTGTTTTTAACAATTGCACCTCGACCATAACAGGAGAATTCTCTTCTGTAAATGGAAAAGCTCTAGTTGTAGATTCAGATACCAATGCCAAGCTCGAAGTATTTTTTGGCCCCGTTCCCGGAGATTACTGGATTATTGATTTAGTGGGGTTTGACAATAATGAGCCTTATGATTTTGCTGTTGTGAGTGGCCCTAGCAGAGAAAGCTTATTTATCCTGAGTAGAACTCAAAAAATTACTACCATAAAGCAAACAAAAGCATTATTTAAGATCTTTGTTAACCTTATCATACAAGGGTATGATCTTAGAAAGCTACAGGTTACACCACAAAATAATGCGTGTGTATATCCATAAATATTAAAGTACGGTTCTTAATTTTATCTGTTAATTTTACTACATAGACGCTATCGGAAATAATGAAATTGTTGAATAAAGGAACCGTCATTAAGTATAACTTATGGGCTTTAACGTATCTAAAAATAATTGTGTGTTTTGAAAGAACAGTTTATCTAGGAGGGTTTGGTCGCATTGAGAATAAAACACAATTAACTACTATTGAAAGTTTCTAAATTCTCTTTGTAACTATACTTTCTATGACCAAGGTTTTCTTTAAATTTGCTTCTTCATTGCGATAGGGATAGTAATGGCATCCTTTTTATTTTTTTGTGCCCTTCGAGAACCTCTGGGCACAAAAAAATAAAAAGATATAATGAATAGCCCGGCAATCGCCCAAAAAACAAATCATGTTAGTAGTACAAAACGTAATAGCAAACAAAGAATCCTATAGTAAAGCGTTGACCAAACGTAATTTTGATGCCGCGCCGGTTTTGGATAAAGTGATTGTTCTGGATGAAGATCGCAGGGCAACTCAGACAAAGCTCGATAATACCTTGGCCGATTCTAATACCTTCTCAAAAGAAATCGGGGTATTGTTCAAAAATGGAGAACAACAAAAGGCTAATCTATTGAAGGAAAAAACAGCAAAGCTAAAAGAAGCTTCAAAAGAACTATCTGCTAAATTATCTGAGATTCAGGAGCAACTTACAGCGCTGTTGTATACTATCCCTAATATACCGCATGAATCTGTACCCGATGGACAAAGTGATGAGGATAACGAAGAAATTTTTCGTGAAGGTAATATCCCTACACTTGAAAATGATGCGTTACCCCATTGGGAACTTGCTAAAAAATATGATATTATTGATTTTGAGTTGGGTGTAAAAATTACTGGTGCTGGTTTTCCTGTTTACAAAGGGAAAGGAGCAAGATTACAACGTGCCCTAATTAGTTATTTCCTAGATAAAAACGCAGATGCAGGCTACAAAGAATATCAAGTGCCACATTTGGTAAATGAAGCCTCTGGATATGGTACCGGACAACTACCTGATAAAGAAGGACAAATGTACCATGTGACTGGAGACGATTTATACCTTATTCCTACTGCCGAGGTACCGGTAACCAATATGTTCAGAGATGAATTGCTCACAGAAAATGAATTGCCTATTTGCTGTACCGGCTATACACCTTGTTTTAGAAGAGAAGCAGGTTCTTATGGTGCTCATGTGCGTGGTCTAAATCGACTACATCAATTTGACAAAGTAGAAATTGTGCGCATCGAAAAACCCGATAACTCATATCAAGCGCTGGATGGCATGGTAGCACATGTGAAAGATATTCTCAGAGAACTAAAATTACCCTATCGTATCTTACGGCTATGTGGAGGCGATATTGGATTTACGGCTACCCTTACCTATGATTTTGAAGTATTCTCAACAGCTCAAGATCGATGGTTAGAGATCAGTTCGGTGTCGAACTTTGAATCCTATCAGGCAAACCGCTTAAAACTACGTTTCAAAGATAAGAACGGCAAAAACCAATTAGCACACACGCTTAATGGAAGCTCCTTGGCATTACCAAGAGTACTAGCAGGTATTTTAGAAAATTATCAAACCCCAAAAGGAATCAAAATACCAGACGTATTAGTACCTTATTGTGGATTTGAGTGGATAGATTAAATCAGTTTGCAAGTTATAAGTAGGCAGTTTGACATGTGGATAATTATCAGAACTACGTACTGTAAACTAATTACTGCTTACTATTCATTATAAAGAAACTAGGTCTTTACAACTGAGCTTCTTTGTAACTTTGTCACTTTAAAGCTATATTTACATAAAAACTTGCAAAATGCGCTTTATTATTTTTTATATCGCCTTGTTCTTTGCTTTCTCAGTGTCTGCACAATCCGAGCAGCTAGCAAAAAACTATATGACGCAAGGGCAATATGAGAAAGCACTCTCTGTGTATAAGAAACTCTACACAAAAAATCCGAACCGCATTAACTATCTATTAGGGTTGGTAGAATCTTTTCAACAACTAGAGCAATTCGAGGAAGCTGAAAAAATCTTGTTGACTAGAGTAGAAAAAAATCCTGAAAATGCCCAAATATTAGTAGAGCTTGGTCATCACTACGATCTTCAGCAACAATCAGAACAAGCGCGAATATACTATGACAAAGCCATAGAAACGTATACGAATACTAATGCAAACCATGCATACTCATTAGCACAGACATTTGAAAAATATAGTTTATTAGACGAAGCCGCATTGATCTATCAAAAAGGGATGGAAGATAATCCCAGAGCTAATTTTAATGTACAATTAGCTAAAATTTATGGGGAACAGGGAAAACTAGAGAAAATGTTTGAT
Organism: uncultured Aquimarina sp.; assembly: GCA_947495425.1. Lineage (GTDB taxonomy): Bacteria > Bacteroidota > Bacteroidia > Flavobacteriales > Flavobacteriaceae > Aquimarina. The sequence goes on along the minus strand of CANLYR010000001.1, from coordinate 98,743 downwards.
AGCTATCTGTCCTTATTGCAGTTGCAACCCAATTACATTAATATTGTACAAAGAAATTTTAGTGATTATATATCAGATACACCTACCAGTGAGGCTAATGTTATTTTTAGGAAACTACTTATTAAAAGAATTCAGCAAAATCCTGATATATTGTATAACGAAATGCTAAGTTGGTTATTTGTGCAACAAAAAGAGTTTAAAAAAGCATTTGCACAGGAAAAAGCAATTTATAAACGTAAAGATGAAGGCCCGCAAGGGATCATCGATCTTGCCAGGATAGCTATTGCCGAAAAAGATATTAAATCTGCTACAGAAATCCTGAATTATATCCTTGATACTCCCGTATCCAGAGATATGAAGCTTACAGCGCACAAAATTATCTTAAAAGCCAAGGTTGACAATGCTAATAAGAAAGAATACAAAACCATTGTAGAACAATACAACACTGTATTTTCTGAGTATGGGAAATCAAGAGAAACGATAAGTTTACAAATTGATTATGCGCATTTTTTGGCATTTAATCAGGATAAGAAGCAAGAGGCTATTGATTTTTTAAAAGATATTATTAAGAGAGAATCGCTATCCAGATTTCAATCGTCTAGAATTAAAATGAAAATTGCTGATATCCTCATATTAAATCAAAAATTTAATCAGGCATTAATATATTATACTCAGGTTCAAAATGCTTTAAAAAATAATTATTTAGCTCAGGATGCTCGATTTAAAGTCGCAAAAACCAGCTATTACAAAGGTGATTTTAAGTGGGCTCAAACACAGCTCGATGTCCTTAAATCTTCTACATCACAGCTCATTGCCAATGATGCTATGGAGCTAAGTCTGATTATTAGTGATAATTCTCAGGAAGACTCCACACAAACTGCATTAAAGATTTTTGCCAAAGCTGATCTACTTTCTTTTCAGAATAAAAACGAAGAAGCTATAGCGATGTATGAAAAAATCTTAACTCAACACAAAGGTGAAAAAATAGAAGATGAAGCTTTTCTTAGACAAGCTAAGCTATTTGAAACTAGTGAACAATTCGAAAAAGCAAGGGTAAACTACCTAAAAATCATAGAATTTTACCCCGATGATATTTTGGTCGATGATGCCTACTATTGGTTAGCCGAACTCTATGTTAATGAATTAGGAGCGCCAGAAAAAGCCAAAGAATTGTATGAGAAGATAATTTTCAACCACGCTGATAGCATTTATTTTGTAAATGCACGAAAAAAATATCGAACACTACGTGGGGATGCGATAAACTAGTTTGTAGTACCAGTTTTAAGCAGTAAAATTTTATGTATCTGAAATCCAAAAATGTATACCTTTTTTCTACAATATATGCCAAACAGATACCGTAGTAAAGCAGTACAGACATTTCTCTTTTCTTAAAAGAAGAATATTCCAAATACCTAATGACCTACACTTTGTAGTGCATCTTTCTTTACATCTTCGTAACTTTGCTGCTTTGTAGCTTAAGACTAACAACGATAATGTATATATATAATGTTACCATTAATATTGAAGAGAACATCCATACCGAATGGTTAGATTGGATGAAAAATGAACACATTCCTGATATGCTTTCTACGGGTAAATTCACCAAAGCTTTGATGACCAAAGTTCAAGTTGAAGAAGAAATGGGAGGCGTCACCTATTCTGTACAATATACAACGCGCAGCAAGGAAACTTTACAAAAATATTATGCAGAAGATGCCGATCGTCTTCGCAATGAGTCCAACCGTTTTGCCGGTAAATTTGTTGCCTTCAGAACCGAATTAGAAATCGTGAGTGAGCAGTCTCTCCCTTAAACTCCTTTCCCACAGCTAAGGAAACTCTTACTATGCACAAAAAAAATAAAAATAAAAAAAAATCACATGCTCCTGTGATTAGGGAATCAGGAGTTGGTCACGTACAGGCGAAAAAACACCTTGGACAACATTTTCTAAAAGATGAAAATGTAGCCAAAAAAATTGGAGACACCCTGACGCTTAGCGGCTATAAGCACGTAATCGAAATTGGTCCCGGTATGGGTGTTCTTACCAAATATATCTTACAAAAAGATCTCAACGTTATTGCTATGGATCTGGATAGCGAATCCATTGCATACCTGAATACCAATTTTCAATTAGAACATGTAGGGATTTTGAGAAACACCACTACTTTTGAGGTGGTAGAAGCTGATTTCTTAAAATTTGATTTACACTCAGTATTTCCAGATCAACAATTTGCGATCACAGGTAATTTTCCATACAACATCTCTACGCAAATTGTATTTAAAACCTTAGAAAACAAAGACCGTATTCCAGAATTCACAGGGATGTTTCAAAAAGAAGTAGCGCAACGCATCTGTGAACAATCCGGAAGCAAAACATATGGTATTCTATCAGTGCTTACACAAGCATTTTATGATACTGAATATTTATTTACCGTACCTCCGGATGTTTTTAATCCACCTCCAAAGGTAGATAGTGGGGTGTTGAGATTGATTAGAAAAAATGATTATGCGCTTCCTTGTGATGAAAAATTATTTTTTAGAGTCGTAAAAACAGCTTTTGGGCAACGCCGTAAAACCCTTAGAAATAGTCTTAAAACATTTCAACTTCATGATGAAATAAGGGGATTGGATATTTTCAATAAACGCCCAGAGCAATTAGATGTTGATCAATTTCTAGAACTAACAGTACTTATAGAAAAATCTATGGCTACGGGTAGCTAATACCGCTACATATCTAGGCTTCATTCGACAATAGGATGGTAAGAACAAAATCATTCTAAAATCCCAATTTCAAGGTTTTAAAATCCTGGTCTCTCTAATTAAATTGTTTGGTTATCTTTGTGTGCGTTCGCACTAGCCATCACTAAACCATTAGCACATGCAATTTAAGATTTCAGCAGAATATATCGAGCAAATAAAACACCTTATAGAAATCGAAGGTGATGCTCAGTTGCATACTATGCTTAGCGAAATACATTTTGCCGATGTTGCCGAAATCCTTAGTGAACTCGGTCTCACCAAAGCAACATATCTTATCAAACTCTTAGATAGTGAGAAAACTTCTGAAGCCTTGATGGAGCTGGAAGAAGATTTTCGCGAACGTATCCTGGATAACCTTTCTGTAAAAGAGATAGCAGAAGAGTTGGAAGAAATGGATACCGATGATGCCGCAGATATTGTAGCAGAACTCCCCGAAGAGATTGCAGAAGAAGTTATCGCAGAAATTGAAGATGAAAAACATGCAGAAGATATTAAAGAGCTGCTCTCCTATCAAGAAAATACTGCGGGTGGTCTAATGGCAAAAGAATTAGTAAAGGTAAAAGAAACCTGGACGGTAGCCGGGTGTGTTCGCGAAATGCGAAGACAAGCTGAAAATGTAACTCGAGTGCACTCCATCTATGTGATTGACAAAGAAGGCAAGCTAAAAGGAAGATTATCTCTCAAAGATTTACTCACAGCCGCAGCAAAAACCAGTATTGCCGAAGTATATATCCCAAAGGTAGATTATATAACTGTCGATACCGAAGGTGAAGAAGTAGCACGTATTATGCAAAAATATGACCTTGAAGCTATCCCTGTAGTTGACCACGACGGTATTTTGGTAGGGAGAATTACTATTGATGATATCGTAGATTTTATAAAAGATGAGGCCGAAAAAGATTATCAAATGGCTGCCGGTATCTCTCAGGATGTAGAGGCAGATGATAATATATGGGAACTTACCAGAGCACGCTTACCTTGGCTTATTTTAGGTCTTTTTGGAGGGCTTGGTAGTGTATTTATTATGGAAGGATATGAAGAAGCCTTGGCCAAATACAAAGAATTATTTTTCTTCACGCCACTTATTGCCGCAATGGCAGGAAATGTAGGCGTACAATCGTCTGCAATTATTGTTCAGGGTTTAGCCAATAATGTGGTCAAAGGAAGTCTTTTTCAACGGTTAGTCAAAGAGATCAGTCTAAGCCTGATTAGTGGCATTACCCTTGGCGTACTGGTCATTATATTTGGCCTTTTAGACGGGATGGACCTCATATTCAGCTTTACAATTGCGATCTCTATGCTTTTTGTTATTATTGTCGCTGCACTTGTGGGTACTTTTGTCCCTATAATCTTAAACAAACGCGGTATAGATCCCGCAATTGCCACCGGCCCTTTTATTACAACAAGCAATGATATTTTTGGAATCTTTTTATTCTTTTCTATTGCTAAGCTTATTTTAGGGTTTTAGGCAGGCTTGCAAGCACCGTGCTTTCCACTATAGTTTTACAAACCATTTATCAAAGTTTGTAAAAGCTGCCGTTACAATCACTGCCTGAGATAAAAATTAGTGTACTTTTAATCAATCAATACTTCAATACATGAAAGCAGAAATTTTCGAAGATCACTTTACCGTTCCAAAATCTGCCATCGATGAGATGGATCATGTAAATAATGTAGTATACCTGCAATGGATACAGGATATTGCCAAAAAACATTGGGAATCCAAAACCGATGACACCATTAGAAACACCTTTGTATGGGTCGTACTCAATCATTATATCGAGTATCATCATCCGGCATTCATCAATGATAAGCTCACGATACAAACCTGGATCGATCATCATCGTGGTGTAAAAAGTGAACGGCATACCAAAATCATCAATACAACTACCCAAAAAGTAGTAACCTCAGCAAAAACTATGTGGTGCCTGCTCTCTAAAGAAACGTTAAGACCCGCTCGAATCACAACAGAAATAAGTACCTTGTTTGTTCAAAACACATAACGCTTATGGAAGCAATCAATATCAAAGAAAAATTATCCAAATTTGATAAACAATGGCATCCGCATCGTATCGCTACTGTCGATAATAATCAGGTATATCTTGCCAAATTTGAAGGCGATTTTATTTGGCACAAACACGATGATGAAGATGAGCTTTTTCAGATCATAAAAGGCACCATGTACATGAAATTTAGAGATAAAACCGTAAAAGTAGAAGCCGGAGAACTTATTGTAGTTCCCAAAGGGGTAGAACATTGCCCTACGACCAGTAATGGTGAAGAAGTACATGCCTTACTTTTTGAAAAAGCCAATACAAAACATACTGGTGGTATAGAAAGTGAACGTACCGTTTCTCAATATATCGAAATTTGAAAGACCAACTCCTCAATCCCCTGAATGAAAATAAGAGAAGCTACACAAAACGATTATGATGCTATTTGGGAGATTTTCAAAAATGTTATAAAGACAGGAGACACCTATGTGTTTGATCCTAATACAAAAAAAGAAGATTTATCAATACATTGGCTTGCTTCACATATGAAAACATATGTCCTGGCTGAAGGTGAAAAAACACTAGGAACCTATATCATTAAACCCAATCAGATAGACTTAGGATCTCACATAGCCAATTGTAGTTATATGGTACATCCTAATTATCATGGAAAAGGCATAGGCAAAATGCTATGTGAACATTCTCTTGAGAATGCCAAAAAGATCGGATATAAAGCACTACAATTTAATAGTGTAGTAAGCACAAATATTCCCGCTGTCAAACTTTGGAAAAAATATGGGTTCAAAATTATCGGAACAATACCAAAAGGATTTAAACATTCTTCACTGGGATATGTAGATGCATATATTATGTACAAAGAAATTTAAAGCCATAGTCATGTATTTAAATCGAAGAACCTTTATAAAAACCAGTAGTCTAGCACTAGGATACAGCTTACTTCCATTTACAAACATATACTCAAACACTGGTCAAAAACAGATCGGAGTATGCTTAGTAGGTTTAGGCAACTATAGTACTACTGTCCTTGCTCCAGCATTACAAATCACTAAACATTGTAAATTAACCGGTATCGTAACAGGAAGCCCATGGAAAATCCCAAAGTGGCAAAAACGATATAACCTCCCTGATAAAAATGTGTATAGCTATGATACCATGCATGAGATTGCGAACAACCCCGATATTGACGTGATTTATATTGTAGTACCTACCGGATTACATGCCAAATACGCAATTCGGGCTGCCAATGCAGGAAAACATGTATGGTGCGAAAAACCCATGGCAAAAACCGAGGCCGAATGCCAATCGATCATTGATGCTTGTACTAAAAATAAGGTAAAACTTATGATAGGCTATCGCATGCAACACGAACCTAATACTCGCACCATTATTGGTTGGGCTGCCACAAAACCTTTTGGAAAAATCAAAACTGTAAGAGCCGAGATTGGATATAATGTTAGCAATCCAGCTCGTACCTGGAGACTAGACGCTGCCTTAGGCGGAGGCACCATGTATGACCTGGGTGTTTATGCTCTAAATGCGGCACGATACACTACTGGTGAAGAACCCATATCGGTAACTGCAAAACAAATGACCACGCGCCCTGAAATATTTACAGAAACCGATGAGACTACTCATTTTACATTAGCATTTCCTTCTGGGGCGATAGCCCATGGCAAAACCAGTGTAGGCAAATCGATGCACGAATTATATATCGATTGCGAAAACGGTTGGTACACCCTAGCCCCTTTCTCTATGTATGCTGGCGTACAAGGAAAAGCCAGTGATGGCACTTTACTTACTATACCCGTAAGAAGCCAACAAGCCATACAAATGGATGATGATGCATTAGCGATTATTAATGACACCCCTGTTATGGTGCCCGGTGAAGAAGGAATAAAAGACATTAAAATTGTAGAAGCTATTTATAAAGCTGCAAAAAGTGGTAGAAAGATTTCATTGGTATAAAATAAATTAAGACTAAATCTACATCAAAAAACTAGTAAATCAGCTTATATTTATCCGAAAACTAAAACGAAGTTATAGAACAACTGGCATTAACTACGATTTGAGCATCATTAATTTCTACAACGATTGGATACAACAATATTAGGCATTGCAATCATTACTAGTGGAATTATAGGGTATTTTATAAGTATCGCATTAGTCACTACTTCTTTTTATAAGAGTCGCGCAAATAATTATCTCTCCTTATCACTATTCTTACTAACAAGTTTAACCTTATTAGTAGCGTTTGATATAGAAAATACTGTTTTAGATTTTTTAAACAACCCTGTGATGGAGTATCTATTTGCAGCTACTTTATTTACCTATTTTCTAATTCAAATTAAGCATAAGTATCTTACAAAAAGCTGGTATAAATGGTTGTACTTTCCTTTTCTGTGCGCTTTGATTATAGAAACTATTCTTTATCTAGATGTAGTTTTTAACCTTAAGAATTCGGATTTTGAAGATCTGATGTTTCTTATTATAGACAATGCATCGTTTGTCTATAACCTGTTTTTAATCTTTTGGGGGAGGAAATTAATAAAAAGTGCTAAGGCTATTTCTAAAGATAAAAAGCGTTGGTTATTAAGATTAAACTTTTTTATTATATGCATTATCATAATTTGGCTTTTATCAAGTATAGAGTTCTATATATACGATTCAGAATATATGTCAAATTTACTTTGGATATCTCTTTCCTTTTTATTGTGGTGGATATTGTATTACGGAGTGTTTAAACTACAAATAATAGTTCAAAAAGATGAAATACACCAATATTTAGTTTCAAAAAGAACAAATGGCACACTAACAAAAAAGAAAATAAACCAAACCACTGTTTCTAAAATTATCACCCAACTATATATCGTGATGGATCAGGAAGAGTTATACAAAAACCCTCTCTTAAGTAGGTTAGATCTAGCAACTCGACTAGGAACAAGCGAAGGGTATTTGTCACAGATTATAAATCAGGAAATCAATAAAAGTGTCATTCAGTTTGTAAATGAATATCGAATTGAAGCTGCTAAAAATCTATTGCATAATCCTCTGTTTAATAAATACTCTGTTGAAGCCATTGGCATGGAAGCTGGTTTTAAATCTAAGAGTGCTTTCTATACTGCTTTTAACACCAGTTTGGGGATGTCTCCAGGAACCTTTAGAAAGCTTCAAAAAAAGTCCTGATTCGTATAGTTCTAATGTTTTAGTACTTCTTCAATGTTAAAATCACTCTTTTATTTTTTTGATCAGTATACTTTTACCTCAGAAATCAAAAATATAAATAATGAAAAAGTCATTCAAAAGAACATTTAGTATCCTTTTTACTTTGTTTAAAAAGACACATTTGACAAAAGTTTTAAAAGGGAGTTTGGTATTCTTACTATTAATTTTTACTGCCTGTCAATCTGATGATGATACCTCTATCCCAACTGATAATGACATAGATGAAGGATTTTGGCTAGTGGCCGATAAAGGTTGGGTTTTTGAATTTACAGAAGGTAAAGACGTTTTTTATACTATAAATGCTGCGGGATGCTCAATTCAGGATGATGATTTTATTGCCGAGGATTTTTTTGGTTTTACCTTAAATCAGGTAAATGAGAATGAAATTATCGGGACTTCAGACTTATCAGATTCAGAAATAAAATTTACCCGACTACCTAATCAAAATCCGAATTGCTTACCTGATCAGATTTCTGCTACAAAAGATCCAAAGGTTAATTTTGATCATTTCTGGAATATATTTAATGATTACTATGCCTTTTTTGAAACCAGAAATATAGATTGGTCACAATATAAGAGTTTACGGGATCAGGTTACAGAAGATAATTTTTATGATACTTTGGAAGGGCTAGCGCACTTGCTAGAAGATGGACATGTTAGCATTGTAGATGATAAAAACAACATACAAATTGAATCTGGAAATCCAAAATTATTTGAAAGACTGAATGCTAACTTAAGTGGGGATCTCATCATAGAGAATGGAGATGATTATGATGCTCTTTTCAATCAAAAAGCAATAACAATAGTAACAAAATATTTAGGAGGAGATTTTGAAATCGATGAAAGAGAGAATATTATATGGGGATTAGTTAATAATGATATTGGGTATATTCTTGTATCAACAATGCAAGGATATGGGACAAATTTTAGTAATGAATTATCAGCACTAAATACTGTATTAGAAACCATAATGAACGATCTTAAAGCATCAGGAGTTTCTAAACTGATTCTCGATATGCGGTTTAACGATGGAGGGCATGATACGGTAGCTTTACATATGGTATCCCGTTTTATGGATCAGGAGCGGATTTCATACTTTAAAAAAGCAAGATTAGGTGATGGTTTTACAGAAAACAAATCCTTCTCTGTAACACCTAAAGGAGATTATCAATTTACCGGAGATATCATATTGCTTACCAGTCCTTATACCATAAGTGCGGCAGAACTTTTTACGTTATGTGTAAAAGATTTACCATATGTAACTATTGTAGGAGAAAACACTGGTGGTGCTTTTTCTACTATACTCGAACATACACTACCTAACGGGGCAACAGTAGGATTGTCTAATGAAATATATAGTGACACACAAGGAGAAGTTTTTGAAGTTGTTGGGATTGGAACTGAAAATCAAGAAAACCAAATCCCATTTTTATCAACTCTAGATTTTCAGGAAGAAAAGGATAGTGGAATAGAACGTGCTTTGGAATTGCTAAATAATTAGACTGTTTATTCAGCGTTATAGCATGTAATATAACTAAAGTTATGAAGAAAAATACGCTCATATTTATTTTAACATGTTTTAGCCTGTCTGCTCAACAAACTAATGTGATCCCTGTAAGAGATGCTTTTATTGGAATCGCAACAGACGCTATAGCTGCTGGTCAAGGCGATATTGGAGTAGCGACATCTGCCGATGCTTTTTCTCAATCCTGGAACCCATCTAAATATGTGTTTTCTGATAAAAAATTTGAAATAGGAATTACTCGTATTCTCGTAAACAGCGAAGAATTTAATGAGTTTAATCAACTCAATTTAAACTTTTATAACAAACCCAATACCCGTAGTGCGTATAGCATAAGTTTTCGAGGTTATTCCTATAGTATCAATACACTTCAATTTGTCCAATCTAATCTTGAAGGATCATTAGATGGTGCTTATACACTAAGATTAGGAGAGACATTTGCCATGTCTGTTGGTGGGCGTTACATTTTATTACAGGGTAAAGCTCCTCTTTTGGATGGTTTTGATGATACATCGAGTTTATATGGTGTCGATGTTTCAGGATTCTATTACGGGAACGAAATAGCTTACAAAAAATTCAATGGTAGATGGAGAGCTGGCTTTAATTTTTCTAATGTAAGAGGAAAGTCACTAAATGACAATAAGAGTGTTGAAATTTATGCTCCTTCAACTTTAAGAGTAGGAACAGGCTTTGACTTTGTTTTTAACCAAGACAAAATACTTGGGATTACTACAGAGTATAAAACATTACTTGATTCATATGTTGAGAATGCCAATAGAGAAAAACTTGATTTTGGTTTAGAAGGCTCGGTTATAGCCTTGGGTTTGGCGTTTGCATATCAAGAAAAGTTAATATTAAGAACTGGTTATTCATATGGTATAAATCGACCAACAGATTCTTTTGCCTCAATAGGTACGGGCGTTCGAGGAAGATATGTTGATATAGATGTCGCTTTCTTACTTGGGGTGGTTCAAGCGGAGAACCCGATTAGAAGTAAATTACGTTTGTCATTAAGTTTAGATTTAGCAGAAGTATTATAAAAAAAGAGTGACTATTTTTAAAGCACATTATAATAACTCTACCGCATGTCAATAACAAATAACCTTCTATCACCTATTATTATTGGTTCCCGCAGCGCAGGAAGCTATCCCTATTTCGCAGGTTGACAAATCTTATACTCAGACAACTTTCTTTATCGCTCTGGTCGGATCAGAATTGATACTATATCGTTTCCGCAAGAAAAAAAGATAAATATAATAGGATAAACTGATGATTTCATCTTAAATAATTCTAAAATTAGGGTTGACGATACTTAAATATGGTGTAGCTATTCTTTTATTATTTACTTTTGGAATCAGAATCAACATAGAAATGAAAATCCTTCACCTAGATACTAATCACTCTTTATTGCTAACACAACTTGAAGCCGCAGGTTTTGATAATCATGAAGAGTACGCAGCTTCTAAAACTGAAATTGAAACCAACATTGCTGCATACGATGGTATCATTATTCGTAGTCGATTTGCTATCGACAAAACCTTTCTCAGCAAAGCCAAAAACCTTAAGTTTATTGGTCGCGTAGGGGCTGGATTAGAAAATATTGATATCAAACATGCTCAAAAACTAGGCATTAAACTCTTCAACGCACCAGAAGGCAATCGCAATGCCGTTGGCGAACATGCGCTGGGGATGATATTATCATTATTTAATAAACTAAATCAAGGCGATCAAAGTGTAAGAGAAGGACAATGGCTGCGCGAAGAACATCGAGGGATCGAACTAGATGGTAAAACGGTGGGTATTATTGGTTATGGTAATATGGGACGTGCTTTTGCCCGCAAACTACGTGGGTTTAATGTCGAAGTGATCTGCTACGATATTCTAGATGATGTAGAAAATAGTGATGCCACACAAGTATCTATTGAAGAACTTTTTGAAAAAACAGATGTGCTAAGCCTGCATACTCCAGAGACTTCTAAAACTATAGGGATGATCAATAAAACATTCATTAACAAGTTCAAAAAACCAATTTGGCTTATTAATACAGCACGAGGTAAAAGTGTTGTTACTGCTGATTTAGTTGATGCACTAAAAAGCAAAAAAATATTGGGAGCCGGATTAGACGTATTAGAGTATGAAAAATCGTCATTCGAGAACCTATTTACTTCTAAAAAAGACATGCCTGATACTTTTGCTTCCTTATTAAGGATGAATAATGTACTCTTAAGCCCTCATGTAGGCGGCTGGACTGTTGAATCCAAAGAAAAATTAGCCCAAACCATCGTCGATAAAATCAAATCCGAATTTTGTTAAAAGAAGTATTCATATCATTACTATCTGGCTATACAAAGGATTCAGGCTATATTGAATCCTTATGGAATGCTATTACACAATATCATGGCAAGAAGAATAGGTACTATCACAACCTATCGCATCTGGAACATCTATATAGTAATCTAACCAAGGTTCAAAACAAAATCAATGACTGGGACATGGTTTTATTTGCCTTGTTTTATCATGATTATATCTACAACGCACTAAAACAAGATAACGAAGAACAAAGTGCAAAAAAAGTCGTTGAGGTTTTACATGCTTTATCCATTGAAAAACATAGGATCCTGCAATGTCAAGAAATTATATTGGCTACAAAAGGACATCATACTTCAGAAAATCAGGATATCAACTATTTTACAGATGCCGACCTCTCTATTTTAGGGCATCATTGGGAAGCGTATGAAATCTATTTCAAAAATGTAAGGAAAGAGTATACATATTATCCTGATTTTATGTATAACAAAGGGCGAATCAAAGTGCTTAAGCATTTCCTAAACATGCCGAAAATCTACAAAACTGATCATTTTTATAACAAGTTTGAGAAGCAGGCCAAGGATAATCTCCAGGAAGAAATTAATATACTTTCAAAATAAGTAACCGCAAGAATAGCCTCACAACATTAAAATCTAAAGTATTAAGTGCACTAGAGTTTTCCTATATTTATAGCGTGAGGAAAACGATTTTCATTTTTGCAGCACTTATTGTTGCATTGCTTGCCCTTTTTCGATTGAGCAAGTACAGCATTATTTCGGGAAACACTGCTACAGAAATAGTAATTGCAGTAGTAGCCATTATTTTTTTTATACTAGGGGTGTATATACATAAAAAGATTGCACCCAAACAAAAAAATCTAGTTCTGGAAATTGACAATGATAAGATCCAAGAGTTGGGATTGAGCAAACGCGAATATCAAGTACTTTGTGAGATTACTAAAGGATTATCTAATAAAGAAATTGCTGAAAAACTTTACGTTTCAGAAAACACCATAAAAACGCACGTTTCAAATCTATTGGTAAAACTAAATGCAAAACGCCGCACACAAGCTATTCGAATTGCAAAAGAGCTACAAATCATACCACAATAAAGGCAAATCCTACAAAAGTCGAATACAATTCATACTTTAGTATGATTCTAAATCTACATGCTAAGCCTACTTTTGAAATTAACAACTTCGGAGCAAGCTCTCGAGGTATGTTTCCGAAACATTTTTTGATTATCAGGTGAAGCCCTGGATAATTAAACTATTAAATAAATATCAAAATGAGAAATACTGTGTTACGATACGGGGTGTATAGTGCTATAACGATATGTGTACTATCTTTTGCAGGTTGGTTTTTAGGGCAACATCTTGATTATTCTATCCAGGAAGTTATTGGGTATACGAGCATGGTGGTCTCCTTGCTTTTTGTGTTTTTTGGGATAAAATATTTTAGAGATAAAGAGAATGATGGAGTAATTTCCTTCGGAAAAGCCTTATTCATAGGGATATTAATTTCTTTAATTGCTGCGCTAGCATTTGGGGTTTTAGATGTTATTTATATACAATAGATCAATCCGGATTTTATGACCGAATATTACACCTATTATTTAGAACAAATGAGAAATACACTTTCTGAAGCAGAATTCAAAGTTGAATTTGAGAAGTTAGAAGCCCAAAAAGAGCTGTTTTCGAATATTTTTATGAACTTTTTTATCATGTTTGCTACCGTGCTAATTATTGGGTTTATCATTTCACTAGGATCTGCATTATTGTTACAACGCAAGAATTCAACGGATAATTAAAACAAGTAGTATGAAATACGAAGCTGACACACCAGATGAATATGTAGCTGCCATTCCCGAAGCGCGACAAGCTACAATGAATACACTTAGAAAAGTCATCAAAGATAAGCTCCCCAAAGGGTTTTCAGAAGAAATTAATTACGGGATGATAGGTTACGTTGTACCGCATTCCTTATATCCCGATGGATACCATTGTGATCCAAAACTACCGCTACCTTTTATGCATATTGCTTCACAAAAAAACTATATCGCTGTATACCACAGTGGCATCTATGCTGACAAAAAATTAATGGATTGGTTTGTTAATGCATATCCAAAACACGTAAACACAAAGTTAGATATGGGTAAAAGTTGTATTCGGTTTAAAAAAACAGATAAAATCCCAATGGAATTGATAGGTGAATTAGCAACCAAAATGACTCCACAAAAATGGATTGACACTTATGAAAGTGCAATAAAAAAGAGATAAAAATTACGATATTATCATTGGTCATTGCAAACAAAATGAATCAATCTTAATGAAAATAGCAAATTACTTCATCGCACACTCCTAGTAATCATCAAAAGAACCAAAAACAAAACATCAATGGAAAAACGTGTAACAGGATTAGGTGGGTTATTTTTTAAAACCAAAGACCCAAAAGCAACGAAAGAATGGTACGGCAAACATCTAGGGTTACCGATAGATGATTATGGATGTACATTTTGGTGGAAAGACAAACAAGGTAATGATTGCTCTACCCAATGGAGCCCTTTTAAAGATGACACTACTTATTTTGCCCCAAGTGATAAGGAGTTTATGATGAATTTTAGAGTAGAAAATTTGACAGCATTACTTAAGGTGTTAAAAGCGGAAGGCGTAACCATAGTAGGTAAAACAGAAGAATATGAATATGGAAAATTTGGTTGGATCTTAGATCCTGAAGGAAACAAAATAGAGCTTTGGGAACCGGTGGATACAGCTTTTTTATAATTGATGTAATTTTTGAAACATTTTTTTGTATTTTTCTAAAAATTAAACAATTAATTAAACCATATGAGTGAAGAAAACAACAATCTGGGAGACGACATCAAAAAGGGAGCAGAAGAGGCTGCTGAAAATGTAAAAGAAACCGCTAAAGAATTTGCAGAAGAGGCCAAAGAAATTCTCAATTCTCAAGATAACAAGAAAATGTTAGCCGGAATCCTCGCAATACTGCTAGGTAGTTTAGGGGTTCATAAGTTTATTTTGGGATATCAAAAAGAAGGGTTTATCCTGTTGGGAATATCAATAGCAGCTTATGTACTATCCTGCTTTGCAGTAGGGTTACTCTTTATCTGGATCCCTAGCGTTATTGGATTGATAGAAGGTATTATATACCTTACCAAATCCGACGAAGAATTTTATCAAACCTATCAGGTAGGTAAAAAGCCTTGGTTTTAGTATCATAAACAACTTCTAGGCATGCCCATAAGGCATTCAAATCACGCTGTGTCTGCCTGAGGTAAGATTATCGAGTAAAAGTCAGAAATTTATCTTCTGGCTTTTTTATTTTAATTTATTATCGTAATATTGCGATATATAAATACAAAATGGGCATTACAAAAACTCAAATATTCGATACAAAGCAAAATGAACTTGCGCAGTTTTTTAAAATCCTTGGTCATCCTGCACGTATAGCAATTCTGCAATATATAAGTGAACAGAATTCTTGCATTTGCAATGATCTGGTAGAAGAAATCGGTTTAGCGCAAGCCACTATTTCTCAACACCTTAAAGAATTAAAAAGCATAGGGTTGCTAAAAGGAGAAATTGAGGGTAAAAGCATGTGTTATTGTATTGATATTGATCGATGGAATGCCTTACAACAAATATTAAATTCATTTTTTAACAATACCAAACAAAACTGCTGCTAGACACCTAGCAAAAAATTAAAAACTAGACATATGAATACATCAGATTTTATCACATTACTAGCAGAGCATCAAGGAAAATCATTGGTATTCGAGTATGCTCCAGGAATGCTAGTCGGCACTAATTATCACATAACCGAGGTAAAACATACCACAATCGATGCGGTGGATTGCGGCGGTAATACCGATTTCTGGAAAGAAACGATAATTCAGCTTTGGGAGAGCCCCGAAGAATTGGGTAAATCCGATTATATGAGTGCCTACAAAGCACTAGAAATACTTAAAAAAGCAGGAACAATGAAATCCTATGATATGGATGCGCCAGTAAAAATTGAATATGGAAACGCCATGTTTCATACGGCACAATTACATATTAATGATTTTGAAATCAAAGAAGGAAAGTTACTTCTCAAACTAGCCATACAACCCACAGATTGCAAAGCAAAAGAAACTTGCGGTGTTCCCGAATCTTCTAAGGAAGAAACAACATCTTGCGCTCCCGGAAGTGGCTGTTGCTAAACTATGAATGTGAGCATCAAAATACAACCCTTCACCCAGTCCGACTGGCCAATGATTTCAAGAATCTATAAAGAGGGAATTGATACCGGTATAGCAACTTTTGAAACTAAAGTACCCGATTGGAAACAATGGAGTGCTTCACATACAACATCGTGCAGATTGAAAGCTATTATCGGAGACGAAATTGCAGGCTGGGCAGCATTATCACCTACCTCAAAAAGAAAAGTGTACAAAGGTGTTGCCGAAGTTAGTATTTATATAACATCAACATTTAGAAAATTAGGCATAGGCAAGTTACTTTTATCCGAATTAATTCATCAAAGTGAACATGCTGGATTCTGGACCTTACAGGCAAGTATTTTTAGTAAAAACAAGTCGAGTATTGCTTTGCATAAATCTTTGGGTTTCAGAGAAATTGGTTATCGCGAAAAAATAGGAAAATTAAACGATATTTGGCATGATAATATTCTTTTGGAACGAAGAAGTAAATAACCCCAGGGCAAGCCTTGTAGCATTCAAATCTCGATGTGTCTGCCTGGGGCAGAATTATCGGGTAAAACCATAGAAACATCACCAATTTCCAGAATAAAGGGAATATTAAAACAAAATTTATGAACATTTTAGTACTATGCACAGGAAACTCTTGTCGTAGCCAAATGGCAGAAGGATATTTAAAACTTTTTACAAAAGACAAGGCTACTGTCTATAGTGCTGGCGTAGAAACTCATGGGGTCAACCCAAGAGCAATTGCAATTATGAAAGAAGATGGGATTGACATCTCTAATCACACCTCTAATCATCTAGATGAATATCTAAACATAGCGTTCGACTACATACTTACTGTATGTGATCATGCAAAAGAAAAATGTCCCTTCTTTCCGGGTAAAGCAGAACGATTGCATTATAATTTCTTTGATCCTTCAAAAGTTAAAGGAACAGAAGAAGAAATTCATGCTGCTTTTACAAAAACCAGAAATCAGATTAAGGAATATTGTCAAAGTTTTGTTGAGAAAAAGGGGTTAAAAACCGTTTTGTAAGAAACTATTCAGGATATGTGTATGCTAAATAAGCAATTTATTTATCGCCATTTTTAAAATATTTCTGTTCCAATTCAGCCTGAAATTCTTCCATAACGGGTTTTACTGTACTGTCTGGCAAATCCGCAATTCGTATATACATCAGACCGTCTACTGCGTTATTAAATAGTGGATCTACATTAAACGCAACTACTTTTGCATTTTGTTTAATGTATTTTTTGATTAATACCGGGATACGAAGACTTCCTGGTTCTACTTCATCAATGATTTTATCAAACTTATTAAGATCGCTTTTACTCTCATCAAAAACGAAATCTTTATCTGCGTCTTTTAGTTTTACTTTAAATTCTTTCTTGGGTCTAACATACTGGGCAACATATGGATCATAGTAGTGCGACTTCATAAACTCTATCATAAGAGATTTAGTGAAATTACTAAACTTGTTACTAATACTTACCCCTCCTATTAGATATTTATGCTCAGGAAAACGCAGTGTACAATGCACAATCCCTTTCCATAACAGAAACAAGGGCATAGGACGTTGTTGATATTCTTTGATGATAAAAGCCCTACCCATTTCTATAGATTCATTCATCATTTTATGCAATTCGGGTTCAAACCTAAATAAATCTTGTAAGTAAAACCCATCAATACCTCGTTTCGCATAAATTTCTGACCCCATACCCATGCGATAGGCTCCGGCCATTTTTTTTTCGACATTATCCCATAAAAACATATGATGGTAATATTCATCAAAAGGATCAAGGTCTAAAGAATTGTTTGTTCCTTCTCCAATTTCTCTGAATGTAATCTCTCTTAGTCTTCCTATTTCATGAACCAGATTAGGGATGTGCTTTTTCTTAGCCAAAAAAACTTCATAGTTTTTACTGGTCAATAGTCGCATATCATTATCTCTACAATATTGTAATTCAGATGCTATAGCTTTAATATTACCTTCTACAGCAATTTGTTTCGGAGACTTGGGTAATTTAAGGTTCTGCGGTATCGATTCTCGTAATGTTTTCTTCTCAAAAGGATTTGCCAGCATATATGTTTTCTTACGCAAGAAACTTGTAAAATCATCAAGATTAGTATGCTCTTCCTGGTCCTTTACTGAAACCGGATTACCAATTCGTATTTTGATTACCTTATTTTCCTGAGAGAATATTTCACTTGGCAATTTTGCTGTTCTAAGTGTACTACTTATTGCCGCCAGACGATAAAAAAGCCTACTATTGCGTGCATGAAAATATATTGGTATCACAGGTACTTTTGCTTTTTGAACCAGTCGCATAGCACCCGGTGCCCATGGTTTATCTACATACTGTTTTCCTTCTTTGATCGTTGATACTTCTCCTGCCGGAAAAATACCTAAAGGCTTCCCTTCATTAAGATGTAAAATAGAATCCTTTATCCCCTTAAGACTAGATTTAGCATCTTTCCTATCCTCAAAAGGGTTTACAGGCATTACATATGGCTGCAAAGGTTTAAAATTGTGTAATAAAAAATTACCAATGATTTTATAGTCGGATCGATGAGTCAATAATATTTTAAGCAATAATCCTCCATCAAGACCTCCTAATGGATGGTTTGACAACGTAATGAAAGCACCTTCTTTTGGTAATCGTTTCAAATCCTCTTCAGGAATTTCAAAAGTAACCCCGTATAGATCAAGAGTTTTGCTTATGTACTCAACACCTTCTAAATGATTAAGTGTATCATAACCCCGGTTAATTTTTGATATCCTGGTAATTTTAAGAAGCAACCAACCAATAAAGGTACCTATAAAACCAAGTTTCTCTAATTTGAGCCCCGTGGCTATTTCTTTTGCTGTGATTATAGGCATTAAATACAATTTGTGCTAACTGCAAATATAGCAAAATCCTGCAATTTTTTGTTTTACTCCTTACTAACCATTTGATAGGTCTCTCTGGTCATTTGTTTGAGTAAAATATTCTTATTTTTTTCTAAAGATTCAATTGCCTCGTTGGTAAAATGTCTGATGGTAAATAAAGATACACCTGTGTTATAAGTAACCTTAAATTTGGCCTTCAAAATGTTCAATGCAGTATCAAAATGGTCAAATTTATCATTCAGACATACTGAAAAGCTGATTGCAGAATTTTGAATTAAGTCTACTTTTATGTGATATTTATGGAAAAGACTAAAAATCTCACTGATTTTTTCTTCGACAATAAACGAAAAGTCTAATGACGATAGAGACAGCAATATTTGATTTTTCTTCACAATATAACAGGGTACATACGGGACTAGAGGCTGACCTTTTTTTACCGAAGTACCATTATCAGACGGGTTAATAAACGATTTGACATGTAAAGGAATTTCCTTGCGCTGCAAAGGCTGAATAGTTTTGGGATGTATCACAGAAGCTCCATAAAATGCAAGTTCTATAGCTTCTTCATAAGAAATATGAGATAATAAATGCGGATTTTCAAAAACCCGCGGATCTGCATTAAGAATGCCCGGTACATCTTTCCAGATACTTACACTTTCTGCATTCAAGCTATACGCAAAAATACCCGCACTATAGTCGCTTCCTTCTCTTCCTAAGGTAGTCGTAAAATTATTTTCATCAGATCCTATAAAACCTTGAGTAACAGTCAAACCATCTTTAGAGACTCCTCTGAGAATATTTTGCTGTGTATGATCCCAATATACTTCTGCATCTCTATATGTAGTATCTGTTTTGATAAAATCGCGAGCATCCAACCATGTGTTTATATATCCCCGATTGTTTAAGTACTCACTTATGATCATAGTAGACACTAATTCCCCGTAGCTCACAATTTGATCATAAATAAAATCGTATTGAGTAGATTTATTTCTAACTAGTGTAGTTTTTATATCTTCAAATAGGTTTTCTAGTGTATTAAAAACCCGATGTTGCTTATTTTCAAAAAGTTCTTCAAGAATTACTACATGATATTTAAATAAATTTATAACAAGGTTTTGATATTCGTTATCATTTCTAAGATAAGCTTCTACTATCGCTTCTAGGGCATTTGTAGTTTTACCCATTGCAGAAACAATGATCAGGAGATTAGAATAACCAGTTTCCTGAAGTATTTTAACTACATTCTTTACCCCATTCGCATCCTTAACCGATGCACCGCCAAACTTAAATATTCTCATTAATTAAGTGGTTTACTAAGATTAATAAAGTTGCTTAAAAATTATAACTTAGCGATAAATGTATTGATCCCATCCTCATCCATTTGAACCAAATACCAATCTTTTAGAAGTTTAGCACCACTTTTTTCATAAAAATCAATGGCATTTTTATTCCAATCCAAAACAACCCATTCTACTCTACGCACCCCCTTGGATTTAGCATATTTTAATACTTCACCATATAATGCGCTACCTAGACCTGTGCCACGCATAGATTCTTTGACAATAAGATCTTCTAGATGAATAGAACGTCCTTTCCAGGTAGAAAATCGATAATATACCAGAGCGATTCCTACTATTTTATCTGCTACTTCTGCCACAAAACAATGAAATAATGGAGTGTCACCAAAACCTTCATCAATTAATTCTTGTACGGTTACCTCTACAGCATCTGGTTCTTTTTCAAAAATAGCTAATTCTTGAATCAAACCAAGCACTTCCTGCATGTCCTGAGGTTTGGCAGCTCTAATTGTATAGTTCATAATAATAAAATTTATCAAAACTATAAAATACGGGGCAGAAATCAGACAATTTTCTAATGTTATACGTCCAGTATTTATGTTTTTGTAATTCTTAAATTTAAACTTGCGAAAACGTTATAGTTATCTAAAAAATAATACTTTTGCATCAAATTAAATCTACCATAAATGGCAAGACAGAACCAAACCTTAGGAGAATTTATTATTGAAAACCAACAAGACTTTCCATATGCAAGTGGTGAGCTTTCGCGTTTAATTAATTCAATCAGATTGGCTGCAAAAATGGTGAATCATGAAGTAAATAAAGCCGGATTGGTAGACATCACTGGGGCTGTAGGAGAAACAAACATCCAGGGAGAGGATCAACAAAAATTGGATGTATTGGCTAATGAAACGTTTATTAACACATTAACCAATAGAGAGATTGTATGTGGTATTGCTTCTGAAGAAAATGATGAATTTATTACTATAAAAGGGCAGAAAAACGACCATCGCAATAATTACGTTGTTCTTATGGACCCATTAGATGGTAGTTCTAATATCGATGTAAATGTATCTGTAGGCACAATTTTTTCTATTTATCGAAGAGTAACTCCAACAGGAACTCCCGTAACCTTAGATGATTTTTTACAACCTGGTAATCTACAAGTAGCAGCAGGATATATTATTTATGGAACCTCTACCATGCTCGTATACACTACCGGTCATGGAGTAAACGGTTTTACACTGAATCCTGCACTTGGTACGTATTATTTATCACACCCGAACATGAAATTCCCCGAAGACGGTAACATATATTCGGTAAATGAAGGAAATTACATACATTTCCCGCAAGGAATCAAAGATTATATTAAATTTTGCCAGGAAGAGAAAGATGATCGTCCATATACCTCAAGATATATTGGTTCTCTGGTAAGTGATATTCATCGCAACATGATAAAAGGGGGTGTATATCTTTATCCCAGCACTTCAAAATCTCCAAATGGAAAACTTCGTTTACTATACGAATGCAATCCAATGGCATTCATTGCCGAACAGGCAGGTGGCAAAGCAAGTGACGGATATAAGCGAATTCTAGATATAAAACCAACACAACTTCATGAAAGAACTCCTTTTGTTTGTGGTAGTAAAAATATGGTCGAAAAAGTAGAATCTTTTATGAAATAAATTGTTTTATACGCAGTTCCTCATGTTATGATGCCATTTTCATAAAAAATAATAATTGTATATTTATACAAAACAGAATATACTTACCCCGGTATTTAACTAAACTAATAGTGTCAAAATATTAACTAACAGAATAATATTGAAGGCGATATCCCTTTTTTTCTATTGTTTTTATGTTAATGTTTTGTTTTTAAGAAAAAATCTAATACACCGACCAAAAATGGCTAAGGAAAGTAAAGTTGCCGAAGGAAAAGGATCTAATGACCCTTCTTCAAAAATAGAGGCAATAAAAAATCTAATTTTCGGAGAGAATATTGCTGCTTACAACTCTGAATTTGAACAAGTAAAAAAAGATATTGCTGCTAAACGAAAAGAATTACGAGATTATATCGAGGATACTCACAAAGAGTTGAATCAGGCAATCGATAATCTAAGTACAGATATCAACATTCGAATCACAGAATTAGAAGATACTTTGGCAGATAAAGCAGATATGTTGGATTCTAAAAAAGTGGATAAAAAAATACTAGGCGACCTTCTCATCAATTTAGGCGAGAAAATTAATCAAAAGTAATCCATCTATCCAAAGGTTATGGAAGATAAGGATAAGCTCAAAATTCTAAAAGAACTCCTTTTAACAGAAGAAAAGGAGTATACCCACTCCATTGCCGAAAAAGTAGAAGAGCTTAGCAAAATTGTGTATGAAAAACAGGAGCTGTCTACCAAAGTAGATCCAATTATTGATGATAAACTACATGATTTTGTTCAGGAAATCCCTAAAACGCTCGGCCCTACAATCACTGAAGCGCTAAAAGAAGAAATAAAAAACTCTCAAGACGCAGTTGTCGAAGCTTTATTTCCTATCATCGGAAAGATGATTAAAAAATATATCGCTCATGAAATGAAATTACTGAGTGAAAATATTAACAAAAAAACGAAACAAGCGTTTTCTTTTAAAAACTGGTTTAGAAAAACCAGAGCAAAAGCATCTGGAGTAAGTGAAGGAGATTTAGCATTATCTGATTATGCAAAACCCAGATTAATACAGATGTTTGTTATCGAGAAAGATTCTGGCATTTTACTTGCTGATTATTCCCCCCTATCAGACGGTACTATAGATAAAGAAATGATAGCTGGAATGCTTACCGCTATTAAAAGTTTTGTTGAAGATGCTTTCCAAGGAGGAGATCAAAATCTAGAATTGATAGAATACGAAATGTATACCATACACATCCAAAATTTTTATTCGTACTACGTCGCTGCAGTAATTTCTGGAGCGTATACTATGATGTTTAAAGAAGTATTAGAAGATCAAATTTTGGATTTTGCGCAACATCATATTTCTAGTAAAGATTTAGAAAACAGTTCACTATTTACACAAAAATTAAAAAAACATTTTGCAGATGAAATTGTCTAAAAAAGTAGTGCTTTTAGGACACTTTGGTGTCGGTAAAACGTCCCTGTTCAAGCGTTTTATTGACAACGAATTTTCAGAAGAATACAAAGTAACTCTTGGCGTTCAAATAAAAAAGAAAGTGATTCAACTTCCGGACGGCAGAGAATTATCTATGATCATTTGGGATACCGAAGGACACTCTAAAAGTGTAGAAGACACTAGAAAATCATATCTTCTTGGGTCGCACGCCTTTATTTATGTCTTTGATGTAACCCGAGAAGATACATACAAACATATGGATAAAGATCTCGAGTACCTTAAAAATACGTATACCAACGTTACAACCAAAGTAATTGGTAATAAGTTGGATTTGGTAAGTGAAAAAATTATCATCAAAGAACTTAAAGAGCATAACACACCTTTTGATTGCTTAACTAGTGCCAAAACAAACAAAAATGTGCAAAAATTCTTTTTGGAACTGGCAGAAGAAATAACCAAGTAAAGCTGATGAAGGACAAACAACATTTATTACAATTCAATCAGAAAATACAACTAACCATAGTTTCTTTTGACGGTATTATTAAAGAAACTGACAACAAATTATTTGATTGGAAAACTGGCAGTTCTATCTACGATACGCATCCTTTTTTTTATATCATAGAGAGCTTAACTAACGATTCTAGTACTAAAGAATTTAGCTTTCCCTGCATCCATTTTAAAAATAACACATCAGAAAAATTATGTGACGTATCCATAAAAATAAAGCATAGTGAAATCGCTATTATATTTTATGATTATACAGAAAAGTATAAAGAGCTCAATCAAATCGCGCAGCAAAGAAATGAATCGTTCTTAAAATCCAAAGCATTAGCACTTAAAAACAAATATCTATTAGAAAA
This sequence comes from uncultured Aquimarina sp., assembly GCA_947495425.1. Taxonomy (GTDB): domain Bacteria; phylum Bacteroidota; class Bacteroidia; order Flavobacteriales; family Flavobacteriaceae; genus Aquimarina. Next base: position 74,528 of record CANLYR010000001.1, on the reverse strand, counting down.
AGAAGAATTTAAAAACAGTTTTATAGCAAACATTAATCACGAGATTAGAACACCGTTGACCAGTATTATAGGTTTTGTAGAAGTTCTTGAAAAAACAAAACTAAGTTTTGAACAAGAAGAATTAACCAGAATTATAAAAAGAGATAGCCAACATCTTCATACGCTTGTAGATGACATGATAGATATCTCAAAAATCGAATCCGGACAGCTCAAAATTGTAGAAGAACGTTTTGTTTTTTCTGATCTTATTGCCGGACTTAACGAATCATATTCCAGACTGGCAGATGAAAAAAATTTACAATTCGAAACCTATATAGACTCCAATATTCAGGAATATCTCATTGGAGATCGAATGAGAATATATCAAATCTTAAACAATCTTCTTAACAACGCTTTCAAGTTTACTGAAGAAGGAAAGATTAGTCTTTCTGTTACCAAAAATTATCAACGAACAAACAAATTGAGTATTAATTTTAAGATTGAAGACACAGGAATAGGCATACTAGAAGAACATCAACCGCATGTATTCGATCGTTTTACACGTTTCAATGAAGAAAAACAAATCTCTGGAACCGGACTAGGTTTGGCAATTGTTAAAAACCTTATAGATACCCTTAATGGAGAAATAAAAATGACGAGTCAGCCCGAAAAAGGAACTATATTTAACATCAAACTTCCTTTAAAGTTTGAAATCACAAAATCTGCTCCCGAAAGAAAAAAGAAGAAATATACGTTGCCAGAAAACAAAAAGAAATTCAGGATACTACTCGTTGAAGATGAAGAGACAACACAATATTTAGTGATGAAAACATTGATTACCCATGGTAGCTTTTATGTTGATGTAGCAATACACGGTGAGGAAGCGATACATTACATCGAGCGACGAAACTATGATTTGATTTTGATGGATTTAAAAATGACTAAGGTTGATGGCTATCAGGCTACACATATGATTAGAAATAATTATGGAGACAAAGTCATTTCAGAAGTTCCTATTGTTGGTTTTACGGCCAACACCAATGCTACCGAAAGAGATAAATGTTTAAAATCAGGAATGGATGATTTTATCAACAAACCTTTTAAACGAGAAGACTTAATTTATATCATTACCAAACAAATAGCAAAAAAGGCAGCCGATTAGGCAGCCTCTTTTTATTCCACTCCGACAAATAGTAAAATACTATCTATTCATATTCTTGATTTCATCAGCAAAAGTATCCACGTCTACTCCATTATCAACAAGACGTAAGGCTTTATCAACTACGTATTTGGCATTTTCAGACTTAAAACCTAATCCTATACTAAGCTTCTCTAACAATATAACCTGTTCATCACCCTTGATGTTATCTGCGTAGACCATTCTAGCCAGATCGTATAATCGTTCTAGTCTCATCTCATAACTTGTTGGAGGATTTATAGGATGTTTACTATAATTTTTTAAAATTTCTTTATAATCGTTATCAGATATATCCAGTCTGCGAGCCAGCCTGTCTAAAAAAGCTTTCTCTTCATCTGTAATCACACCATCACTCATCGCAACTCGAACAATTGCTGCAAAGTGATCTTGATTTCGTTTTTGAAATCCGCTATCAAATAAATCAGATATTGACATTTTTATATTTTCATTTAATTTGCCGCAAATATAACTAAACTATATTCCTTTCAAAATTTAAAACTATCCTTTTTTTAGTACCCTAAAGGTTCTGCTACATTAGTTCGTATTTATCTTAGCTGTGGACTCATCATTCGATTATAAGTAATAGAGTGTATATTCATTTTCATAAATATTCGCATAAAGTAGTCATGTATTGTAAGAAAATATATGGGTTCGAAAAGAACTGGATATACGAAAAGAGTAAGCGGCAAAGTAATCCCTATCAGATAAAGTGATACGTTCTAAAACTGCTATTATTTTTTGTTAAAGACATTAACAAATTCATTACCATAAAGTTAAATCATTTATTATCACCAAATATTCAATTTTTCTTAGCGTTACATATAAAGATTTAGAAGCAAATAAATTTGAAATTTTTAATGTAAACTTGAAATTTTAATCTCTTAACAAGCCCAAGAGATATTCTAAAAGAAAAAACCTGAAGGTTTCGAGGCATGCCTCGGAGCATTCAATTCTCGCTGTATCTGCCAAAGGCTGGATTATCGAGTACATACCTTTTCTTCAATCTTAATCTTAAAACCAAAAATTATGAAAATTAACTGTAGACAAACAAGCATTCTATTAGCTTTAACAATTCTAATTTGGTCCTGTCAACCACAAGAAAATGAAAGCGATTTAGATGTAACTAATGAATCGCTAACAACTCAGAATACCAATCAAAATTCTGATATCGAAAAAGGATTATCTGAAGTTTTTTCTGAGAATACTTCTTACTCAACTAAGTCTTATCAGGGATTGCCTTCAAGTCGGATCACTGATATATTAACTACAATAGAAGAGGCAAAAATAGCAGCTAATGCAGAAAATCTAACAATTAGTAAAATTGTTTATGCACGTGGTATTCAGGCCTATGAACTCAACTCTTCATCTTGGAATGCCAAAGGACCTTTGGCAGATTTATTTCCGCTAACAATTAATGATGATGAAACAATTACCGTAGACTTTACTAAGTTTGGAGCGCATTATCAACATCTAGCCTCTCCCGCCTGGGAATTCGAAGATGGTCGGGTGATTGCAGCGCAAGCAACTACAATTCCCGGAGCAGGAAGATTTGATGTTGCCTGGTTAAATGTAGATTTAAAGCCAAATGAACTTGGGTTTAAAAAGATACTACGAATTGAAACTTTTGCAGGGGTTGCTCCATTTTTTACATTCCTGCCAGAGAATACAAGGATAGGAATAGGGTATGAAACCGTATATGTCTTTTTAAGTTAGCTCTATATTGAGTTAAGTTTACTTTAAAAATTACTGTCAAACCTGTGTTAATATTAGCACAGGTTTTTTGATACACATTGAGAATTGTAGTAATTTTAGTTTCAAAATAATGTATATGCAGCACCAAAAATCTCTTTTTGATATTACTGAAAACACCACATACCTCAATTGTGCTTACATGTCTCCTCAATTAAAATCGGTATCGGAAGTTGGACTAAAAAGTATACTCAAAAAAGCCAACCCAGATAAAATCTTTCCTGAAGATTTTTTCAACCAAAGAGAGGTATTAAAACAACGTTTTGCCGCTTTGATTACTGCGCCTGATTATAAGAACACAGCCATTATACCTTCGGTATCTTATGGTATTGCCAATGCTGCCAATAATGTACCGATCAAAAAAGGAGAAGAAATCTTACTTATCGATGAGCAATTTCCTAGTAATGTGTACATATGGCAAGAAATTGCACAAAAAAACGAGGCCCATATTACGGTGGTCAAACCCCCTAAAGATTTTAAAAACAGAGGCGCTAGGTGGAATGCATATATTCTCGACGCAATAACCAAAAATACAGCTGTAGTTGCCATGTGCCATGTACATTGGGCCGATGGAACATTATTTGACTTAAAAAATATTAGGCAAAAGACAAAAACTGTAAATGCGATGTTAGTCATCGATGGCACACAAAGTATTGGTGCCCTGCCCTTTTCAGTTCAGGAAATCGAACCGGATGCATTAATTTGTGGAGGTTATAAATGGATGTTAGGACCCTACGCTATCGGAATGGCATACTATAGCGATGCTTTTAACGATGGAACCCCTATCGAACATAACTGGATGAATCGTTACCATAGTGAAGATTTCACAAAACTTACACAATATGAAGAACGATTTAAGGAAAAAGCAGCACGATATTCTGTAGGAGAATCTAGTAATTTTATATTAACACCAATGTTAATCCGATCCATAGAGCAGCTTCTCGAATGGACCCCGACAGCGATTCAGGAATATTGCAAAACAATCGCTATGACTGCCGTTCAAAAGTTAAGGGATTTAGGGTGTTTTATTGAAGAAGATAATTATAGAGCACATCACCTTTTTGGAATATATCTACCAGAACATATTGATTTTCAAAAACTTAATAAACAACTAAAACAAGAAAATATAATGGTTTCCATTCGGGGTACTGCAATTCGGGTTTCTCCTCATGTATATAATTCTGAAGAAGAATTTGATACCCTACTTCAATGTTTTAGCAATTACGCCTAAAGTTTGATGCTTTAGAACTAATATCTATCCTCATATTAGGCTATCTTGAAAGAAAAAATTCTGAAAATGAAAAAGACGCTCGCACTGCTCAATCTATTGTCTGTAATTATAGTTATTTTTGTTAATTATTTGTCGCAATCACTACGTTTTAATAACACGACAATAGGAGAACTTAGCAATCAACACAACAACTTATTTACCCCTGCGGGGTACGCATTTGCTATTTGGGGACTTATTTTTTTCAGCCTTCTAGGATATGCTGCTTTTCAGATAAGACGCGTGTTTTTTAGTACAAAAAGTAGTGATTTTGTAGTAGAAACCGGATACTGGTTTTGTATTGCAAATGTATTAAATGCATCTTGGGTTGTTGCTTTTGTCTACGATTACACGGCTTTATCAGTATGTATTATGGTAGGAATCTTGTACGCTTTGCTCAAAATCATCCTTAATACCAATATGGAGCGATGGGATGCTCCCTTACCTATTATTGCATTTGTTTGGTGGCCGATATGCCTTTATTCAGGATGGATCACAGTAGCAACGATAGCTAATATCGCAACATATCTTACCAAAATTGAATGGAGCCGTTTTGGAATCTCTGAGGATCAATGGACGATAGTCATGATCATTATTGCAATGGTTATTAATTTATTAATGATTATGAGAAGAAATATGAGAGAATTTGCACTGGTAGGTATATGGGCAATTTTTGCTATTTATATACGTCATAAAGATACGTATGAAATGATAGCAATCACGGCAGCAACTTGTTGTATAATTTTATTGGCTACATGTATTGCACATGGCTATCAAAACAGGGCAACTAACCCTCTCAAAAAATATATCGAAAGACAAAAAAAATCGTGAGTTATATCATATATTGAATATCACCACTCCAGCTAGGATAGGTAAAAATCATATCTTTAATCTCGTTTGTAGTCATGTTTTTGTACATAGCCATGGCAAACAGATTAATAATTTCACCTGCTTCGGGCCCTATAAGGTGTGCTCCAAGTATTTGATTATTCTTTGCATTAATAATAGTTTTATAGCCGTATATTTTTTGATTAATACGTTTTGCATTGAAAAATTCTGAGGCTAGACTAGTATTCACTGTAATGTCACCAAATTCTTGTTTGGCTTCCTTCTCAGATAATCCTACGGCGGCAATATTGGGTAGCGTAAATGCAACAGAAGGGATTACGGGTACCTCTATCTTCTTTTTTGAATTATTTAAAATATTATGTGCTACGACTTTCGCCTCACGTGTTGATAAGGGTGTTAATGGCACACTATGATCAGAAACATCACCACAAGCAAATACCGATGTGTTTTTTGGGTTTTGCAAATATTCGTTTACTTCAACTCCTCTTTCTGAATAGGAAACGCCTCCTATTTCTAGATCCAGGTTATGGATAGAAGGTATTCTTCCTGTAGTGTTAAAAATTAACGCAGCTTTGGTCGATTTTTTTTCACCATTCACCATATAATGCACGCGTTTATTGATTCTCAGAGCTTCTATTGAAAGGATCTGGGCATTACCTATAAATTTAATCCCCAGATTCTTAGAAGCTTCTACCAAATGATTAACTAAGTCTTCATCAAAAACAGACAGTGGTCTTTCTCCCGAATCTATAACCGTTACCTCAACCCCAAAACGTGCAGCCATATGTGCAAACTCCATACCTATATAACCTGCACCTATAAAAATCATACTATCCGGTAGCGTCTCTAATGTCAAAAACTCATCACTGGTAAGGGTTAATGATGCACCCGATATATCAAGAGGTCGAGGAATTAGTCCAGAGGCGATTACAATTGTTGTAGCCTTAATTTTTTTTCCTTCTACCAGTAATGTGTTGTTATCAACAAAAGTTGGTGCTTGATGGTATAAAGTAATCCCAAGATCATTTAATTTTTTTTCTGTAGATACTGGTATTGGTGTTGTAAATTCTTTTTTGAATGCTATAACTTGTTGCCAGCTTGCTTTGGGCACTTTTTTAATTCCCTTCCCCTCTAATTTTTGAGCAGATTCTAATATTTCTGTAATTCCGAGAATTATTTTTTTAGGATCGCAGCCTCTATTTGCACACGTTCCGCCATAGGCCCGCTTATCGGTCATAGCAACCTTCAATTTCTGCTTCACGCATGCTTCAGCAACGGTTTGACCAGCGATCCCTGTACCAATAACAAATACATCAAATTCTTCGATTATCATAAAAACTATAAATTATACCACAATTTATGTACTAATATTGAGGATTATTACCTGTTTGTGGTTTTAATTTCTAATATATTGCAGCTTTATGGAATAGATGAACTCTTTAGGTACTATTCTTCCCTCAATCAATACGTGATTTTAGAAACTAAAAGAATGATAGTATATTTGCGCTAAAATTCTTGTTACGTGAGTAGAACTTCAATCACGCAAATAGTTGCAAAGTCTCCGCAATTGCAGAAACTAGGAAAAGCTATTGCCCAAACCGAAGCAAAAATACATCTTCAAGGTCTTATCGGATCATCATTATCATTTGCTATTGAACATGTATTTATGACAGCAGATCTTCCTTTTCTCTGTATTTTTAATGATAAAGAAGAAGCTGCTTATTACCTAAATGATTTAGAGCAATTATTAGGAGATAAAAATGTACTTTTTTATCCTGGCAGTTATCGTAGACCCTATCAAATTGAAGAAACCGATAATGCTAATGTATTATTACGTGCTGAAGTATTAAACAGAATTAACTCTAGAAAAAAACCGGCTCTTATTATTACCTATCCCGATGCTTTATTTGAAAAAGTAGTAACGCGAAAGGAACTTGAAAAAAATACGCTAAAAATAAGTATCAATGACACATTGTCTTTGGATTTTGTAAACGAAGTCTTGTTTGAATATCAGTTTCAACGCGTAGATTTTGTAACCGAGCCAGGGGAATTTTCGGTGCGTGGTGGTATTGTTGATGTCTTTTCTTTTAGTAATGACGAGCCGTATCGAATAGAATTTTTTGGTGATGAAGTTGATAGTATCAGAACCTTTGATGTAGCCACTCAACTCTCTACCGAGCAAATCAAGAAGATCACCATCATTCCTAATGTTGAAAACAAAGCCATGCAGGAAACCCGGGAGAGTTTTCTGAACTACATAGCTTCAAAAACTATCATTTTTGCAAAGGATATCGACCTGCTTTTAGAACGAATTGACACCAATTTTGAAAAAGCTAGAGAAACTTTTGATACGCTCTCTCAAGATATTAAACGAAGTACTCCATCAGCACTTTTTGCCAATGCTGAACTCATCAAAAAACAACTATTGGGTTTTACACTGGTCGAGATTGGCAATCGACCAATGACCAAAGCGGATTATGCCATAAAGTTTGATATAAAACCGCAACCTTCTTTTAATAAACAATTTGATTTACTGATACAAAACCTAAATGAAAACTATGAGAATGGCTACAAAAACTATATCTTTTGTGTAAGTGATCAACAAGCAAAGCGTTTTCATGATATTTTTGATGATGCCGATCTTGATGTAAAACAATATGAAACCGTTGTTTTTTCTGCTTTTCAAGGATTTATTGATCACAATCAAAAAATAGTTTGTTATACCGATCATCAGATCTTTGAGCGATACCACAAATTTAATCTTAAGAACGGATATGCCAAAAAACAAGCTATCACACTTAAAGAACTTACTAATCTCGACGTTGGAGATTATGTAACTCATATCGATCATGGTATTGGAAAATTTGGAGGATTACAAAAAATTGATGTCGATGGCAAAAAGCAAGAAGCTATAAAATTGATTTATGGTGAAAGAGATGTGCTTTACCTAAGCATTCACTCACTGCATAAGATTTCAAAATTTAATGGTAAAGATGGCAAAGCCCCACAGATCTACAAACTAGGCTCCAAGGCATGGAAAACATTAAAACAAAAAACAAAAGCACGCGTAAAACATATTGCATTTAATTTAATTCAACTCTACGCCAAGCGAAGATTACAAAAAGGGTTTCAGTACAACCCCGATAGTTACTTGCAACACGAGCTAGAAGCTTCTTTTATTTATGAAGACACTCCCGATCAAAGTACAGCTACCGAAGCCGTGAAGGCCGATATGGAAAGTGAGCGCCCCATGGATCGTTTGATCTGTGGTGATGTTGGTTTTGGTAAAACCGAAGTCGCTATTCGTGCGGCATTTAAAGCCGTAGATAATGGAAAACAAGTAGCTATTTTGGTTCCTACTACAATTCTTGCTTTTCAGCATGCAAAAACCTTTAGAGAACGTCTTAAAGATTTTCCTGTAGTAGTAGATTATGTAAACCGTTTCCGCACAGCAAAACAAAAAAGAGAAACCCTTGAAGATCTGGCTGCAGGAAAAGTAGATATTATTATCGGTACGCATCAGCTAGTCAATAAAAACGTGAAATTCAAAGATCTTGGGTTATTGGTTATTGATGAAGAACAAAAATTTGGAGTGTCTGTAAAAGACAAGCTTAAAACAATCAAAGAAAATGTAGACACCCTAACACTGACCGCTACGCCGATCCCTAGAACCTTACAATTTAGTTTGATGGCCGCAAGAGATTTATCAACCATTACCACGCCTCCACCCAATCGATATCCAATAGAAACTCATGTAATACGGTTTGGCGAAGAAACGATTAGGGATGCTGTAAGTTATGAAATCCAACGGGGCGGACAAGTATTTTTTATCCATAATCGTATAGAAAATATTAAAGAAGTAGCCGGAATGATACAGCGCCTGGTACCTGATGCTAAAGTGGCTGTCGGCCACGGACAAATGGAAGGTAAAAAATTAGAAGATCTAATGCTTTCTTTTATGAACGGGGAGTTCGACGTGTTGGTTTCTACAACCATTGTCGAGAGTGGATTAGATGTGCCCAACGCCAATACCATTTTTATCAATAACGCTAATAATTTTGGAGTGTCTGATTTGCATCAGATGCGTGGACGAGTGGGAAGAAGTAACAAAAAAGCATTCTGTTATTTTATTACGCCACCCTACTCTGCTATGACCGAAGATGCGCGCAAACGGATCACAGCCTTAGAACAACATTCTGATTTAGGTAGTGGTTTTAATATCGCGATGAAAGATCTCGAGATACGTGGTGCGGGAGATTTACTTGGGGGTGAACAAAGTGGCTTTATTAATGAAATTGGTTTTGACACCTATCAAAAAATCCTGAATGAAGCCATAGAAGAACTCAAAGAAAATGAATTTGCAGAGCTTTATGAAGATGATGCTAAAGAAAAAGTATTTCTAAAAGACACCCAGATCGATACTGATTTTGAATTGCTATTCCCAGATGATTATATCAATAACATCACCGAGCGTTTAAACTTATATACTGAGCTTAATTCGATCAAAGATGAAGAAGCACTACAGGGGTATGAAAAACGATTGATTGATCGTTTTGGTGAACTCCCGGATCAAGCGGTTGATTTACTCAACTCAGTTCGGATCAAATGGATAGCCACTTCGATTGGGTTAGAAAAAATAATCTTGAAACAAAATAAATTAATCGGATATTTTATAAGTGATCAACAATCCAGTTTTTATCAAAGTCCAGCATTTTCAAAAGTGCTTCAGTATGTACAGCAAAACTCTGGCATCTGCAAAATGAAAGAAAAACAAACCCGTAATGGCTTACGATTGTTATTGACGTTCGAGAACATAGATTCTGTAGATAAAGCGCTGAGGGTTTTAAAACCTTTACTACCCAAAAGCAAAGTTGAAACCGAAATATAAAACCGATGACCACCCTTACTTTTTATCACTTTGGCAGGTAAATGTCGGGTAAAATACAACTAAAATAATTTGAGAACCTAATTCTGAAAACTAATATTGCTGAACAAAATGAAAATCAATCACATCATGAAACAGCCAGCATTAGGTCAGAAAATTTCTGAACTCAGAAAATCAAAAGGTCTCACACAAGAAGAGCTAGTAGAACAATGTAATATTAGTGTTCGTACCATTCAACGTATCGAAGCCGGAGAAGTAACGCCCAGGAGTTATACAATAAAAACAATACTATCAGCTTTGGATTATGATCTTGACAAAATTAAGTCTGAAGATTCAAAAGTTACCAAGGAGTTTAAAAAGTTATTTTTACTCGAAATTGACGATCAAAAAGAAGTTAGCTTCTTAACCAAACAGCTTTCTATCGCCTGGATTAGTGGTATTGTATATTTTATTATTGGTTTTGCAGAATTTGCAGTAGACTACTTCCGCCATTTTGAAGATAGAATGATTACAAATGTAACTGTATATATTGCTTTAAAATTAGTCATCCTGATTTCTATCATCCTGTTTGTACGTGGATTTATTCTTATCAGTAAAATCTTTAAAAATTACTTGCTACGCATCACTGCCTTTATCTTCATTTTTATTACTTGCATCTTCTATACCTACGACATTTTATCGCTTTTTATCGGATCGTTTAATCCTGAAATCATACTTGATGCAGAGGCTGTAACGTATGGGGTTATAGGCATCCTTTTTGGGATCTCGGTACTACGCCTAAAAAATGGTTTGGGAACAATCGCAACCATAACCGGAATTTTTGAAATTATTACCTATAGCTTTATGGCTACCATTATTTTATCTTTGGTTGGATTCGTTTTATTAACACCCACTATCATTTTAGAAATCATCTTACTCTATAAAGTTGCTGTAATGCTTAAAGCAAAGCAAGCGGAAATTAATTCTGATTAACTTCTAAAAGTACTTTCAAACATTTTATAAAATCTGGGTAAAATCGGCAAGACATATAATCTTAGCATTTCACAGTTAGCCTTCAACTATTATTTGCTAAGGGCTCACTGTGAAATGCATAAATACATGTAGTTTTGATTATTCTGAGATCAATAAAGCAAATCTGTTTTATAGCTTAATTTTTCTCACACCTCCCACACCCGTATACTCTGATATATACAGTGTTTTTGAATAGTGATCAAATGTAATTCCATTTGGGTTGACAAATGATGCTTCGAGCAGTGGTCCATCGACCTGAGCATTTTCACCAGTACCGGCAAAAGTTTCTATAGTTCCATCTAATGAAACCTTATATACATAATTAACAGCTATACCTGTAGCATAAATCACATCATTAACAACAGTAATGTATCCTATGCCAAAATTTTGAATCACAATATCTGGGATATTCGCAATCAATGAAATTTCACCATTGTTATCAATAGAATAAATATCGGCTGTATAAAAATTAGCTACGATTACATTGCCTTTACTATCCAAATCAATACCCACACCGCCAAATAATCTAGGGTCATTGGCTAATACAGTTACTACACCATCTGCAGAAATTTTATGAACCGTTGGTGCCGTATAGTTAGATATAAATAGATTATCATTGTGATCTATCGTCATACTGCTAGGCCATCCATCAATCGTAGCGATTACATCTCTATCACCATCTGGACTGACTCTTAGCACCTGGCCATTTACTGTATTATTCGCGTTATTTACATATAAATTCCCTTTGGAATCCGTGGCAGTACCCAGAGGACCAGATAACCCTTGGATAGTATCTAATATTCTTCCTTTTGGTGAGATTTTAAAAATGCGTGTACCGCTACCACCCGTATCAACAAACCTGCCGTATTCTGAAATATAAATATTGCCTTTTCTATCTAACGACAACGCTCCATTTGCAGGAAAATCGCTAATCATTGTTTCTACTTCTGGATCAGGATCAACCCCATCGCCATAACAGGATGATACTAATAGAGGAATTCCTAATACTAATGTGAACCAAACTGCTCTTACAAAATTGTTTTTACTGTGTACTTTCATTGTATTTAGTTTTTAAAGTTTTGATAAATATATGTTCAAAAACCAAAGAAATCGACCGTAGCTATACAGCAGAACAGATTTTCAATATGCAAGAGACCGTTATGTAATACAATCCTACTTTATAGTAGCATCAGGTGATATTCAATTTTTTGATATAATTACTAGGGGTATCATTAACAAACATTTTGAATGCTTTATTAAACGTAGATTTAGAGCTAAATCCAGAATCCATAGATAATGCAAATAACGTATGGTTTTGGTGTTCTCCGTTCTGTATTTTCTGTATAAATTCTTTAACCCTGTACTGATTTACATAATCATAGAAAGTACTTTTATAACTATTATTAAGCAACCATGACACATTATTTGTAGAGGTGTTTAAACGCTGCGCAAGTTCTACAAGTGTAAGTTTATGATCTAAATAGATTTTCTCATTGATCATAAGTTGATCTAAGTTTTCTGTAAGTACTTTTAGAGCTAGCCCTTCTAACCGCTTTTTCTGTGTATTGCTTTTTTTCTTTGCAATAGGCATTCTAAAAAAGTCTGGTTGTTTTAAACTATAAAAACCAATTACATAAATAAAAATACATATGGCTATCCAAATAGAATTGTAACTAAAAAACGGTGAGTATATTCCTAAAAAGTAATAGGATATATAACTAATGGTCCATAACAGTAAAAACAAAACCACAGTAACCGAAATAGACGTAAGGAAAGAAACTAAACTTTGAGAAAAAGACAAATTCTTTTTTTCTTCTTTTTTATATATCCGAATGAGTTGAAAACAATGATAACAATAATAGAGATTGAAGAGAATCCCTACGGCTTCAATGACCAAAAAGGGAAGCGTTAATTTACCTGTTCTTTCTAGTATAGCAAATTCTTCCCAAGAATATTGGTACGTCCAGAAATGATATAATAACATTCCTAACGCAGGAATAAAGTTTGCATAATGAAGTCTGTATTTTTCATTCTCATTAAACAGTAATCTTCTAAAATATAAGTATATCAGTGGACCAAAAATAAATACCAGTACATCAACAAATAGCGCAAATCTAAAAAAAACTTCTACTCTTGTTAATGTTGTAAAGAAAAATCTGCCTGTGAGCATTATTGCTGCTATCACAAGAATCATTGATAAAACTCTATTTGCTAACTTATTTTTATGTTGAATAACCTGAATAGAAATCGCAAGAAAAATCCCTTGACTGATACCTAAAAAAATAACAAAATCCATACCTCCAAAAGTTTGCATACATAAAGATTGATACCGATTGTAAAAGTAAATGAATTAGGGGTTGTTTTTCGACCGTATGTATACAGATGTACCATTTTTATCTTTTTCTATGAGCATCTAGTAAAGAATCAAGATGAAAATATTAAAACACAGAATTATTCTATAGTAAACAATCTATGGGTATGCCGACGAGGCATTCAAATCTTGCTGTGCTTGCCTGAGGCAGGATTATCGAGTATAAAAGCTCAGGACACTTAATCCTATCCTGAGCTAATCTGGTATCTACCAATAAAAAATTTCTTGAAACTGACTATTCTCGGCAGAGCCATCGTAGAATTATTTAGATTAAACAGGGCCTCCTTTAGGTCTGCAATAACATCCTGCGCAGATATAAGGATAATCACAATCAGCATCTGAATGACATGTAGAGTTTAATCCACCGCCACCGTTGATGAACTTTTGCTTATTTTTTTCTAATTCTTGTACTCCTGTTTGATTTAAAATTGATTGTATCATAATTAATCAGTTTAAAATTTCTTATTAAAAGGTATTGCTTTCTAATTGATTATTAGTGTTTTACCTGACTCGAAATTATTCTTAAATTACTAGTCCCAGCATCTGACACATATAATGTTTTCTGATCTCTACTTGCTAGAATACCGTTGGGGAAATTAAATGTAGCTTCAGAGATATCTCCATCCATATTACCTAGGGTAGTTCCCGCAAAAATCTCAAAATCATTAACCGCTTTAGGATTAATTTTATAAATACGATGTTCTCCAATTTGCGTGGCATATAAATATCCTTTGGCATAGGTAAGAAAACCTAAATAATTAAAATCAGAAGCTTCCGCAGGTAACTCTGCAATAAAAGTTACTACACCATTTTTGTATTTATAGATTTTTCTGTCGTTAAAATTTCCAATGTACGTGTTCCCTCTTCTATCAAAAGCAATGCCTGCAGGACCGTTGATAGGCTCCCCCTCGTAGAGTTTGACAATACTACCATCTGTTTTCAATACGTTGATTGTATTCGTATTGTACTCTACAAATAACATAGTATCACTTCCTGGGATCTTTTTAATTCCTGCTGGTGTTGCTGCAGGTATGCTATCTAACTGATTGCCATCACGATCATACTTGAAAATAGTATTTCCAAAATTATCACACACATAGACATCATCTTTACTATTGATGCCTATACCATTGGGTGAGGTAAATCCTGTTGCAAATACCGTTACGTTACCAGAGGTATCTAGTTTATAGACTTCATCTCCCGGGAAATCAGATCCATATATATTACCTCGGCTATCTTCTGCAAGACCGTCATAAAATGCACCTTCTGTAGTAGTAGAAACTGTAATTTCTGTCTCTGGAACATGTCCAGGTTGACAAGAAATAATTAGAGTTGATAGACTAGCAATACATAGCAATGCTATCATTTTTTTGTTTAACAATTTGATGAATACTTTCATTTTTTTAGTTTTTAAAGTTTTCATGAAAGTACCTCCTGCTCTGTAGTAAATCGACCGTTTGGGTACAATCAAACCAATATATAGTATTAACCATATTGATTTTTAATTATAGTAGATGCTTGGGATCACTTTAATTCAATTTTACACACCTTATTAATTATTAATATCGAGTTAAATCCGGCTATTTTTTGTCATTTATACCATAAAGCATGTCTTTCAGCTATTTTTTTTTGACAAAAAACCAAAATCCAAGAATTTAGACCTCATTCTTTCTTGCGAAAGAAATGACACAAATCTTTCTAATTAAAACTTAACTAAAATGATGGACACAACAAAGCTAAGCTTCGAAAACGATCTCTTAAGTAATTAGGATATAGCCCTTTCTGTTTTGCCAGTATACTCAAAATGCAGCTATACGCAGTTTGATTTTTGGTTTTTACAACCTTATACCTCTAAAAGCAATAGTAAACGACCTACAGGCAAGTCATGGAGTATCCAAATCTTGATTATCGGGTACACGATAATTTCTAAAACTAATTTTATATCTACCGAATATTTTATGCTCTGAACTTTTGAGATTGTTTGTCGTATAGGATATACTTTTTGCATCAGACATTTTGTAGTCGATCAATCATTTTTAACTCTTAACTCATGAAAATTAAACACAACTCAAAAACTCTAGTCTCTCTTTTTCTTAAAAAATGGAAATCCAGTATTCTTATTCTAATGTGTATTGTCTCTACTACAACCATGGATGCGATCCACTTGAAAACAAATACCAGTACGCCAGAGCCTGATATAATGAAAAATTAGCGAACACACAGCTAACTTTACCAGCTGATATTCATTTTGCTACCAAAACCGAGAGTCAGGAAATTACATCCTTAATCACCAAAGAGCAATGGAACATCTTATTCCCATATCGATTCGGAGCCAAAGACACAGGTAATGGTTGGGTACTAGATCCTGCAGATGATTTTTACACCTACGAGTCCTTTGTTGAAGCCATTACTAGAATGGGAAAGATTAAAGTAACGTTTGACAGAAGATGTGGAACAAATGCTTATCGAATTACCCGAACAGATAAAACTACAAACATATCCAAAGTAATTAGAACAGATGTAGATTTTGATGCTCCGAGAAATGCTAACAAAGAAATTGTTACTGATGAAGTAGATTATGCATCTTTTCTTCAGGTAGGTGATTTAGAAACCCGAAAAAGAGAAGTTTCAGCTTTTTTTGCAAATATTTCTCATGAAACAACCGGTGGATGGGATACTGCTCCTGGAGGTAGATTTTCTTGGGGATTACATTTCCGTGAAGAACCAACAAACGCATCATACGCTTATCCAGACACAAATTACCCTCCTACCCCAGGTAAATCTTACAAAGGCAGAGGCCCTATACAACTTTCTTATAATTACAACTATGGTCCTGCCAGTGAATTTATATTTGGAGACAAGCAAGTTTTGCTGGATAATCCAGAAAAAGTGATCGAAGATGCATCTTTGGCGTTCCAGACTGCGATTTGGTTCTGGATGACCCCACAATACCCTAAACCTTCTGCGCACGCAGTAATGACCAATCAATGGACACCCAACGCATATGACATTACGAAAAACAGGGTTCCAGGCCTGGGAATGACTGTAAACATTATTAACGGTGGAGTTGAGTGTGGGCAAGGCATAGAAAAACCACAAGTTTTAGACAGAATAGGATACTATGAAAGATTCACCGATATCTATGCAATAGGCACAAATATGGATGGTATTGATGATCTTTCGGATTGTGGATGTAAGGATATGGCAAAGTATGGTGGAGATGCTGCTGATCTTACAGCAGAACCCTGCGCGCAAAAACCTGCAATATCCTTTGTTACTCCTATAGATAATCAAGTAATAGCGCAAGTTTCTTTTTCGCCAATCGAGGTAACCTTATCTGTTGACGAAAAGAATACTACATTAGAAACTATCATTACAACAATTGGTAATCAATCATTTAACGGAACTTCTTTTTCCTGGACGCCTTCTTCATATGGAGCCCAAACTTTATTGTCTAATGCTACTTTCGAGAACGGAACAACTGAAACTTCATCGATCAAAGTAATTATTTGGGATGGAATCACGCTGAACTGTGCCGAAATACCAAAGTGGAAATCAACAATCATATATGACAAGCCGAATAACTATGTACAATATGACGATGTTATTTACAGAAACAAATGGTATGCCGATAATAGCAACATCCCTGGAGTTGATGGCGTTTGGGAATTTATAAAGGAATGTACTGGAACTTCTCCAAATATTCCTCCTCAGATAACCTGGGGAAATCCAACAGATAGTCAAATTATAGAAACTGATGCATTACAAACCTTAATACTTAGCGCATCAGCTACAGATAATGATGGCACCATACAGTCTTTTTCTTTTGAATATGATGGCACAGTAATCAATGCTACAGCAAATGGAAATCAATATACTGCAGATCTCACACCAACTACATTTGGTATATTTACTATAAAAGCATCAGCAACTGATAACGATAATAAAACTACCGAGAAAGTTATCTCTTTTACCATCAAAGAAAAAAATAAAGTAAATACACCACCTAACATATCAGGCATTGAGCCTAGAGATAATCAAGTCGTTGAACAAACACAATTAGCTCCTATATCGCTAAAAGCCTTGGTTAATGATAATGTAGCTGTAAATACCGTTGCATTTGTAGTAAATAATATTACCCTAACTCCAACTCAAAATAATGCCGGAACCTATCTATTAGATTGGACTCCTGACACCTTTGGATCAGTTAATTTTAAAATAATTGCTACTGATGATGAAGGTATATCTTCCGAAAGTAATACCAGCTTTATCATCAAAGAAAAGATTGCTGGTGGAGACTGTGGTGGTATTACCTCTTGGCAAGGACAAGTATATGCAAATTCTAATACTGAAGTAAGCTATGATGGAAAAATATATAGAAACAAATGGTATGCAGAACCTACAGATACTCCTGGTAGTAGTAGTGTTTGGGAATATGTTAGAGATTGTAATGGCGGTACAGGAATTGAAAACTGCGATGCACGTATATGGACATCATCAATAGCATATAATAGCGGAGATACAGTATACTTTGAACAAAAGAAATATAAAGCAAAGTGGTGGACACAAAATAATGTTCCTGACACAAGTAACGTTTGGTTATATCTATCCGACTGCCCTAGCGCTAATCAATCAAATGCCAAGATATATCCGACAATGGTAACAGATCGTATTAATTTTGAAGTGTATTCTGAAAAAATGACAACCATACAAATCAATTTGTATGATTTTTCCGGAAGAAAAATCAGTAGTGTATTAAGAAAACCATCTTCTTCTACATTATCAGCCTTTTCTGAAGACATATCAAGTTTGAAGAATGGACTTTACCTCTATAAAATTCGTATTGGCAAAACAACATCCATACAAAAATTCATTAAACAGTAATTCAATAAAAATAGCATCTGATTTCATAGTCATAAAATCAGATGTTTTTATCAAACAACTATTTTAAACCTATATGTTATGAAAAAAGTAATCGTACTACTTAATTGTCTTCTTTTAAGTGTTTTCTTACAGGCACAATACCAGTTTCCAGAATGTTCACCAACCTGGGACCCAAATAAGAGCCACTATGCACAAGGAGAAAAAGCAGCGCTTGATGGTATAAATTATACCGCAAAATATTGGACAACCGCAAAACCTGGTGATGCCTCATGGGAAAGCAATGGGGCTTGTGGCGATGGTGGACTAGGTCCTGATTATACAGGAAATCAACGTATCATAGGATATTTGCCTACCTGGATAACTGATTATGATATTAAAAATAATTTTAATCCTGAAGTAGCTACAAACATTAACATCTCTTTCCTCATGTTTAAGCAAAATAATAATGATTATAATAGTGGCGATTTTGCATCAATTGCATTTAATGAAAGAGAACAAAGAAAAGTAGATTCAGTACTTACTGATTGTAATGTATTGTCTAAAGCAAAAGCTAAGAATGTAAAAGTATCTGTAGCACTAGGAGGTGCTACTGATTATGCTTTTGTATGGCTCATGACAAAATATCATAATAATGACCAGAAATTAGAAGAGATCGCCAGTTTATTAGCCAATTATGTTACTTCGCGCGATCTGGATGGTATTGATTTAGATTTAGAATGCTGGTGGGCAGACGCTGCTATTTCTGGAACTTCTGAACAAGGAGGAAGAGTACGAGGCGATAAATGGGGTGGTACCGATCAGGGACCTCATCCCGCAGGAATTGGGTTAACAAAATTAAGTAAAAAACTGCGCGCCAAATTACCTAATAAATTGATATCTGCAGCAGTTTTTGGAACCTCTTGGTATGGCAATAATTACGATGCAGAAATGACTGAATACATGGATTGGTTAGGACTGATGTCTTATGATTTTACAGGCTCTTGGAATAAATCTCCTTCTGGTCCTCATTCTGCGTTACACAAAGTTCCATTAAACACCTATCCGGGTCAAACTACTGATAATCCAATATATTCTGGTCAGGATGCATTAGAATATTGGTTAGGTATCGCCCCAGCAGCATGGAATCATGCAGGAGGCCATGGCGTAAAGAAATCCAAATTAGTTATCGGAGTTCCTGTCTATGGGTATGACTTTTCAGAAAGAAAACCAAATAATGGTAATGGTTACAAATTTGTGCCTTACAAGGATATTCTAGAAGAATTCCCTGATGCAGCTACAAGTTATGATCCAAAAGATACTAAAAACTTGGGTGGTCATATTGGGCGTAATGGAAAAAGTATCTACTACAATACACCAAAACTTGCTGCAGAGAAAATAAAGTACACTAAAAACCATGGGCATCAAGGGGTTATTGTTTGGGAGCTTACTCAAGATGTAGCTTATAATTCTTCATCTAGTCTATTAAAAGCGTTGAATGATGCTGTAGGAAATACTGATCCTATAAACAACAATCCTGTGGTAACTTGGGAGAGTCCCACTAATGGTGAAAGTATCGTATCTGAAACAATTCCCACAATTGCTTTAAAAGCAAAAGCTGTTGACCCCGATGGGACAATTACTTCTTTTAGTTTTAAGCATAATACTACTGTTATTGAAGCTACTAAAAATGGTGATTATTATACTGCTGATTTCACACCTGAAGTCTTTGGTGAAATCACAGTAACGGCATCAGCTACTGACAATAAAGGTACTGCTTCTCAAAAAGAAGTGACGTTTACAGTTAAAAAACCTGCTAGCGGAAACACTCCTCCGGTAATAACGCAAATAAAGCCTCAGAATGGTACGCTAGAGCAAACTGATCTTACTGTAGTTCAATTAGAAGCGTATGTTACCGATAATGATAATACAAATAACACCGTTGCTTCTGTATCGTTTGTTTTAAATGGAGTTACTCATGTTCCTGATAATACAGCGGGAGAAAATGTTTACATTCTTGATTGGATGCCTCCAGCTTTTGGGACGTATGCGTTCAAAGTAATAGCAGTTGACAACGAAGGTTTATCTTCTGAAATCGAAACGTCTTTTACAATCAAACAAACATCTACAACCACTTGTGATGGAATTGCAGCATGGGTATCCCAAGCATATGCAACATCTGGTACCGAAGTTAGCTATAACAGGAAAGTATATAAAAATAAGTGGTATGCTGCTCCGACAGAAACTCCAGGAAGCAGCAATGTTTGGGAATATGTAAGAGGATGTGATGGAGGTAGTAATACCGACGAATATTGTGGATCTCCGTTGTGGTCTTCTGACTTAGCCTACAGCGGTGGAGATACTGTGTATCATGAGCAAAAAATTTATAAAGCAAAATGGTGGACTCAAAATAATGTACCTGATACAAGCAATGAGTGGTTATATATTTCAGAATGCATCAATACTACTTCTGCTAGATTGGGTAATGTAACGTATGCTTCGTTTGTAAAAGATATAGCCACATTTCAAATTGAAAGCAAACAATCGTCTAGAATTAAAATTGACGTTTATAATCTTTCTGGTAGATTAATGACTACCATTGTTGATGAAAAAGTATCTGGTACATCCAAAACTATTAATAAAGATATATCGGATCTAGAAAGCGGTTTATACATCTATCGAATCAATATCGATGGTAAAATATACAGTGAAAAAGTAATAAAAGAATAACCGTATTAGTAAATTTCAAGATTGTCAAATCTCATAATTTTTAAGAGGCTGTCTGAAAAGATGGCCTCTTTCTATGATATGCTATCACAAAAACAATACGAATTTTTATGTACTAAATTGTCTCTAACTTTTTGATATAACTGCTAGGGGTATCCTTCAGTTCAGCTTTGAATGCTTTATTAAAAGTTGATTTAGAATTAAACCCAGAATCAAGTGATAATGCAAGAAGCGTATGATGATGGTGCTCTCCTTTTTGAACTTTATGAATAAAGGATTGTACACGATAATGATTTATGTAGTCATAAAAACTACTTTTATGAATGTTATTAAGAAGCCATGACACATTATTTGCAGATGTATTCATTTTTTTTGCCAGATCAGATAAGGTAAGCGTATGGTCTAAATATACTTTTTCTTCTACCATTAATCGTTCCAGATCTATTTTTAGGTTTTCGATTGCCTCACCTTCTAATCTTTCTTTAGGTTTTACACTCCTTTTTTTGGACCACGGTATTCTAAAAATATTTGGTTGCTTCAAACTATAAAATCCGATGACATAAATAAAAATCGGAATAGAAACCCAAACCAGGTTATAGCTTATTGTAGGGCTATACATTTGTAAAAAATACACCATGACATAACTAACAAGCCAAAATACCATGAACACCATTATAGTAATTAAAAAGGATAATAAAAAAGATGTTAAGTGTTGAGAATACGACAAATTTTTCTTTTCCTCTTTTTTGTACATCCTAATCAATTGAAAACACCGGAAACAATAAAAGAAATTAAAAACAAGACCGCTCGTTTCGATAATAAAAAATAATAATGTCAGTTTTCCCTCTTTTGCTAAACCGACAAATTCTTCGACGGGGAAAGTTAAAGTCCAAAAAAAATAAAAAATCATGCCCACAGCAGGAATAAAACTAGAAATATGCAATCTGTACCGTGGTGACTCATTAAAAATCAGCCTTCTAAAATATAGATATAGTAAAGGGCCAAAAACAAAAATCAACGTATCTACAAATACTGCAACTCTAAAAAACCATTCGCTGGTGACAGCTCTAAAATAAAAAAGTCTTCCAGTAAGCATTAGAGAAGCAATTAATAAAATTAAAGACAGCACCTTATTTGCCGATGCGTTTTTGTTTTGTATAATTTGAATAGTAATCGCAAGAAAAATACCTTGGCTTATTCCCAAAAAAAGTATAATATCTATAAAATCAAAAGACCGCATGTAGAAAGAATTAATAGTATATTCAAAATTATGGTGTTATTATGCAGTATTCGACCGAATGTACACAATCACACGCTCAAAAATGATAAAATGCATCTTCAAGATGCTCTATAGTTGTTCCTTGTTTATTTTTGATTATAGCTACGATATCAAATCGCACCTCTACATCTAATTCGTTTTCAGTAACATAGTGATCAATAGCTTTAACCAGAGACTGTATCTGTTTTGGTTTTACGAAATCTTGCGGATTACCAAATTCTGGAGTACTTCGAGTTTTTACTTCAACAACCATAATAGTATCCCCTTTTTGAGCAATAATATCAATTTCAGATTTTAGATATCGATAATTTTTTTCTAAAATATCATATCCTTTTTTTACTAAAAAATTAACGGCTAGTTGTTCTCCTTTTTTCCCTAATGCATTATGTTCTGCCATAGTTATAGATACTCAAATTTAACTTTATTTTCCCTTACATCAAGAGCAGCTTCCTTTCCAAGAATTAAAGCACGGTTATCTTCAATATGCCCCATTGGGAAATTAAACGCCACCGGAAAACCATATTCTTCAACAAGATCAACGATTATTCTTTTAGGTTTCTTTCCAAAAGGAATATTATTATCATGCATTTTGGTCATCCCACCAACAATTAATCCGGATAGTTGATCAAAATACCCATTGCGCTTTAGATTTTGAAGCATCCTATCGATATGATATAAATATTCATCCAGATCTTCAATACACAATATTTTTCCTGAGGTATCCAACGATGATTTAGAACCACATAGAGAATATAGTATAGATAAATTTCCTCCTATTAACTGACCTGTGCAATGTCCTGAAATATTTTTTTTAGATGAAGGAATTGTATACTCTATATCTTTTCCAAAAATAGCATCTCGAAACGCTAGCATCGATGCTTTGGTACCTTTGTGAATGTCGATAGGCATAGGCGCATGTATCGAACAGATTCCCATAGCATGAATATGAGAATGTAATACCGTAATATCTGAATATCCTATAATCCATTTTGGTCTACGCCGAAAGTTAGAAAAATCAATCGCATCAATAATTCTCACAGTTCCATAACCACCCCTGGCACACCATATTGCTTTTATCTCTTGATGGTCTAACATGGCTTGAAAATCAGACCTACGTTCCTCATCACTACCTGCAAACTGATGACTCGATATGCCTATTGTTGAACCTAAAACAGGATCAAGACCCCATTCTTTTAGGAAGTGAATTGCCTCGCGAATCTCTTTGAAATCAATCTTTCTGGCTGTAGAAACAATAGCGATTTTATCCCCTGGTTTAACAAAATCAGGCTTCAACATATCTTAAAATTTCAAATTAAGGCACTAATTAACAAAGACTTTCGTTAAATTCTATTATATTGTGAGGAAATTGTTCCCTCAATTCTACTAAATTTTTATGCCTATGTTATCTGATACTTCATGTAATCTGGATTCTTTGGATGTGTATGTCCCCTCTCCAGAAAACCCGTGGAATGTTACCAAAATACATCATTTATACCGCAGAATCGCTTTTGGAGCATCAAAAGCTGAGGTTTTGGCTGCCTTATCTCAAAATCCAAGTGCACTCGTGGATACCTTAATCGATGATGCTATTGCACTCAATACAACGCCACCCCTACCGTGGAGTTTGTGGAACAGAGATCAATTCGAGGCTGCCGAAATGGCTAATGAAGATAATAACCTAAATTTCTACCGTCGAGAAGGCAAAAACCAAATGATTGGGGATTTGATTCAAAATAAGGTAAGAGAACGTCTTACCCTATTCTGGAGTAATCATTTTGTTACCGAAGATGATACGTATAGAAGCCCTGCATACCAATTACAATATTATAACCTTTTACAAATGCATGCCCTGGGAAATTTTAGGGATTTTGTATATGATATCGGTATTTCTAACGCTATGCTTGTGTATCTGAATGGTGACGAAAATGTAAGAGATCGACCCAATGAGAATTACGCCCGTGAGCTATATGAGCTTTTTACACTTGGGGTAGATAACGGATATACAGAAACTGATATTCAGGAAACTGCAAAAGCTCTTACCGGCTATGTAGAAACCAATGGTATTGCATGGGGTGACATTATTTTTGACCCAAGTGAGTTTAGTAATGAGTCTAAAACCATTTTCGGTCAAACCGGAAACGCAACGTATGATGATGTAATTAATATTTTATTTCAGCAGAGAACACAACGAGTAGCCACTTTTATCTGCAGTAAGCTATATGCATATTTTGTTAGTCCTACGTGTAGCGAAACTATCGTAGCACAAATGACCCAAACGTTTATTGCTAATAATTTTGATATTGCGCCTGTACTTCGTCAACTATTCAAAAGTCAACATTTCTATAACGCAGAAGCGATTGGCACCCTTATCAAAAGCCCATGTGACGTGCTAATCTGTTTCTACAACGAACTAGGATTTAATCTTGGCACTACTGATGTTAATGATTTTATTCGTGGCACAGTACGAATATTAGGGCAAGATGTATTAAACCCAATTGATGTTGAAGGATGGCAAGGAGATGAAGATTGGATTAGTCCTGATCTATTAATCGGTCGTTGGGAAAGCGCTCGATTTATCACAAATCAAGCCTGGCAAAACAATCAACAGCAATTTAGAGACTTTGTCGTAGGATTACCTATAGGAACTGCTGCCGATGGAAATCTGGATCCTTCACTAAGCGGACCCGATGTAGAAATTGTAGTACGCGCTATTGTCAATTATTTCTTCCCAAGAGGCATTGAAGATGATGTAATTTTTAATGAAATTCTTGGTGTTTTTAAAGATATATTCCCCCCAACCTATTATGAAATCGGTGGAAGCCCAACCTGGGACCTTGGTTTTAATGAAGTCGCAGATCAATTTGCTGCACTTTTAGACTACATTGTAGACATCCCCGAATTTCAACTTAAATAAATTGCTATGTGCGAAACAAATTACAATAAACATATAAACAAGGACGATTCTTGTAATACTGATGACCATAAAAAATGGAATAGAAGATCTTTTCTGCAAGCCCTCGGTCTTGCTGGTGGTGGATCAATGATGCTTGCCAATACACCGCTGTCTGTATCCAGACCTTCTCCATTATCCATAGCGCTTAGCCAGGCCGAAAATGATAATATTCTAATTATATGCAGACTACAAGGAGGAAACGACGGGTTTAATACTATTATCCCGGTATACGATTATGACATCTATGCCAATGCCAGACCATTAATCAAAATACCTCCCAGTGAGTTTATTACTCTTGATGATGATTTTGCAATGCCAAAACCTATGAATAAGCTCGAAGGCGTTTGGGGTGATGGTCAGATGAAAGTTGTTCATGGTGTTGGGTATGATGATTCTTCGTTATCGCATTTCAAAGGATCAGATATCTATGCTAATACCAATTTGGTTGAAGATGATCGCACAGGTTTTATGGGACGATATTTCCAGGAGATTTACCCGGATTATTTTTTTAATCCCCCAGCCAGTCCGCCATCAATTCAAATCGGAAGTATCGGAAATCTAATCTTCAAAGGACCTGAGAGTGATTTTTCGTTTGCCGTTTCAGATCCCAGAAGATTACTTCAGATTATAGAAAATGAAACTTTTTACAACCTAGACGGTCTAGATGATTGTACCTATGACGATAAGGTGAGATATTTAAGAGAAGCTACAAATACAACCTTTACCTATGCAGATACTATAAGTGCTGCATATGACAGATCAGGACCCAATGATTTTGCAGGGTATCTTGATGATAGTTTGGGGAGGCAGTTTAGTATCATTTCAAGATTAATCAAAGGAAATCTGGGGACCAAAGTGTATTTGGTAACACTAGGCGGATTCGATACGCACAATAATCAACCGCAAAGGCATCAACAATTGCTTAATTCGTTTTCTGAAGCGGTAACTACATTCTACAAAGATCTTACTGCAGCCGGTTGGGATGATAAAGTACTTACGATGACGATGTCAGAATTTGGTAGGCGTTTTAATGAAAATGGATCTTTAGGTACAGACCATGGTACTGCTGCTCCAACCATGTTTTTTGGATCTGCTCTTGATGGAAGTGGTTTTGTGGGCGAACACCCTGATTTAACAAATTTAACCAGAGGAGGGAATGTAACCAATACTATGGATTTTAGACAGGTCTATGCTACAGTGATGAAGGATTGGCTGTGTATTGACGATGGTTTAGTAGGAAGAGCGTTATTAGGAAGTGAGTTTGAATCTTTGGACCTAGGGTTTAACTGTTCAGGCACAAATTCTAACCTGCCGATTAATGGAGAGGGCCTAACGCATATCCCAACCTACAGCGATAATCAGACGTATATTAATGTTGTGAGTCCGCAAACCACGCATGTCGATATTGCTTTATATGATATTATAGGTCAAAAAGTAGCTACATTAAGAAATGAGATGCTTATGGAAGGTGATGAGCTTGTTATCAATGTGAAAGAATCAGCAAACACAAGGCTTAGTACAGGACCCTATGTATATCGTATTCAGACCAATAATGGAGACTATAGCAAATCTATCTTAATCTCATAAATCAATAAAAAAGCCACGATTCCTCTTCAAAATAATTGAATGTTTCAGTGGCTATGTTTTGTAGCTGTTTTTATTACCTTTGTGCCTTATTTTTACACACTATGAGCACAGAGGGAAGATATACAATTACAGCAGCTTTACCATACACTAACGGTCCTATACACATAGGCCATCTAGCTGGAGTGTATGTACCTGCAGATATATACTCACGTTACCTTAGATTAACCGGCAATGATGTTGCTTTTATCTGTGGTAGTGATGAGCACGGTGCTGCCATCCCGATGCGTGCACGAAAAGAAGGCGTATCACCACAAGTGATTATCGATAAATACCATGCAATTATCAAAAGATCTTTTGAAGATTTCGGAATTTCATTTGATAACTATTCTAGAACCTCAGCTCCTATTCACCACGAGACAGCTTCAGCATTTTTCAAAAAAATGCATCATGATGGTAAATTCATTGAAGAAACTTCAGAACAATTATACGACCCCGAAGCAGAACAATTTTTGGCAGATCGATTTGTCACCGGAACTTGTCCTAAATGTGGACATGAAGAAGCCTACGGCGATCAATGTGAAAATTGCGGCAGTTCTCTCAATGCCACTGATCTTATCAATCCAAAATCTACAATTTCGGGAGCAGAACCTATTCTGAAACAAACCAAACACTGGTTTTTACCCTTAGATCAATACGAGGATTTTTTAAGAGAGTGGGTGTTAAAAGGACATAAAAAAGACTGGAAAACCAATGTATACGGTCAAATTAAATCCTGGGTAGATGATGGGCTACGCCCACGTGCAGTAACAAGAGATTTAGACTGGGGGATACCAGTTCCTGTAGAAGGTGCAGAAGGAAAAGTATTATATGTATGGTTTGACGCTCCGATAGGATATATCTCTTCTACCAAAGAATGGGCAGCTAGAGAAGGAAAAGACTGGGAACCCTATTGGAAAGACAAAAACACCAAATTAGTTCATTTTATCGGAAAAGACAATATCGTTTTTCACTGTATTATTTTTCCGAGTATGCTCAAGGCAGAAGGAAGCTATATTTTGCCAGAAAATGTACCTGCTAATGAGTTTTTGAATCTTGAAGGAAACAAACTTTCTACGTCAAAAAATTGGGCCGTATGGCTACATGAGTATCTCGAAGATTTTCCTGACAAGCAAGATGTACTTCGATATGCGCTTACGGCTAACGCTCCCGAGACCAAGGATAACGATTTTACCTGGAAAGATTTTCAAGCTCGTAATAACAATGAACTCGTAGCCATATTTGGTAATTTTATCAATCGCGTTGTCGTATTGACTAACAAATATTATGAGGGTGTTATTCCTGCTCCAAACATATTTTTTGAAATCGATACGCAAACCTTAAAAGAACTTAAGGCCTATCCCGCTGTGATCTCTAGCTCGATTGATCGTTATCGACTTAGAGAAGCCAGCCAAGAATTAATGAATGTAGCGCGACTAGGAAACAAATATCTAGCCGACGAAGAGCCCTGGAAAACGATTAAAACGGATGAAGAACGCACCAAAACGGTTATGTATGTAGCGTTGCAAATAGCATCGGCTTTAGCAACCTTGTGCGAGCCATTTTTACCGTTTACCAGTACAAAGTTGAAATCAATTCTTTCTGTCACCCCGAGCGGAGCCGAGGGGTCTGTCGAGACACAATGGAATGAGATTGAAACAAAAGAAGTGTTGCTTCCCGCCGGACATCAAATTGGTAAAGGAGAACTATTATTTTCAAAGATTGAAGATGCTGAAATCCAAAAACAACTAGACAAATTGGAAGCTACTAAAAAAGCCAACGAATCCGAAAATAAAACTATCGAACCCCAAAAGGACACGGCTACTTTTGAAGATTTCACCAAACTTGATATCAGAGTGGGCACCATTATTGAAGCCGAGAAAATGCCAAAAGCAAAGAAATTACTGGTCCTAAAAGTAGATACTGGCATCAATACCAGAACAATCGTTTCAGGAATTGCAGAACACTTTGCTCCCGAAGAAGTTGTGGGTAAAAAGGTAACTGTTTTGGTAAATCTAGCTCCTAGAAAACTGAGAGGTGTAGAAAGTGAGGGCATGATCCTAATGACCGAGACGTCTGAAGGTAAATTAGTGTTTTTGAATCCTGATGAGGAGGGTGTGAATCCGGGAGCAATTGTTAGTTAAGCGAGTTATGCATCAAAAAATTATGCTAAATCAGTTTTTTTTAGTAATTTAATTACAAATAATTCTATATTTGGTGTATAATCAAAATCTTAAATGACAACTTTTGAAAAGTTAAAGACTACCCCAATTAAAGAGATTATCTATACAATCGCTTATAACCAAATTGTAGATGAAAAGTGTTTTGAAAAATTTATTAATACTGATTTTGTAAAAGAAACATTCAAAGCAACTACTACAAGTGCAGCTGAAACTATTACAATTGAATCTAAAAATAATAGTGGTCAAACAAAAGTTTTTAGACAACAAGACGGATTAATTATTCGTAATTTGTCCAAAATAATTCAAGTAAGGAAAGGTTCTTTTTCATATCATAAAGTAAATGAATACGAATCATATGACAATTTATTAGATGAGCTTATAAAATACTGGGATTTGTTTGATGATTCAACTATAGATAATTTAACAATTAATAATATTTCAATAAGGTATATTAATTTTATTGAACAAAGAGAGACTGAAAAAGTTACTGATTTAATTACTTTTTACTCAAAAAACAATTTCAATATTAAAGCAGATAGGTTTCAAAATCAGTTAAGTTTTAAATATCCCAATTTTGATGTAAATGTAAATGTAGTTACCGCAAAAGTGTCAAATGAGAATAAAAATGGTATACTTCTTGACATAAGCTTGAATAAGAAAATACTACAACCATATGATAGAAAGCAACTTCTAGTTGATTATAAAAACTTTAGAAATATAAAAAATGATATTTTCTTTAAAAGTATCACAGATTTAACTAAAAAAAAATATAGTGATGAGTAACAATTTAGAACCGATGATATCAAATTCAATATTGGCTCAATCTGAAATTTTTGGGCAAAACTATGAAGAACTTGCTGATGAGAAGGATGTTCCTGCTTTTAGCAGTGTATATCATAAAAATATTAATAATATATACAATTCTATAATTTATGAAAATACAGATTTAACTGATTTTCAAACTAATTCTTTAAAAAATATTTTTGATTCACTTAATGAAATTTCCAAAGAAATAGATCCATATCGTTTAGAGTTTGATTTTTATTTTAATAATGATGATGAATTACTACTTTTTAGAGAATCCGAGAATGGTCTTACAAATCTAATAATAAACCCTGAAGAAGATATAGCTTTCTCTTTTATTGGTAAATCAGGAGAGAAAACTTTAAATTTTTTTACTGAAAATGATGATTTTGAGAAATTAGCTTTTAATTTTTTAGCATTATAAGAAAGTCTATTAATGGCTAATTGCAATTTAGATTATATTCCTCCTAGACTTCATCAAAACGAGAAACCCCTTATTGAAGAATTTTCAATTGGGGAATTTTTATTTAGGAGATGTTCCGAAGAAGACTTATCTAATCCTTATAAGAAGATTAGTATCATTGAATTATCACATAATAGATCATTAAATGATGAATTACAAAGCTTACCTGAAGATGTTCTTTTTAATATTGATCCAAATAATCCTGATATTACATATAAAAATGAGGTAGTTTGTAATTTAAGGATTATAAGCCTAAATGGAGACAATGTTTTCCTAAAACCGTACGAACAGAATAAAAATGATATTGATTATTTAGCTACTCTTGAGTTAATTCACGATCCATTACCTTGCATGTATCACCATTGTGTGTTTAGAGTAACTTTAAATAATGAATTAATTGATACTTATGAAAAATATAATAATACAATCAAGAAATTAAATAAAATTCGTGCAGCTATTAAATTGGAATTAGCATCTATGATTTATACAAGAACAATAGATCAGGAAAACGATATAAACATGGGAAATTGATTTATAATTCAAATTCCAACTCATGCTCAAAATAGCTCATCATCCTATCTATACTCACCCTTTACCCAAAGGACACCGGTTTCCGATGATCAAATATGAGCTATTGCCTAAACAATTACTGTATGAAGGTACATGTACAGAAGAAAATTTCTTCGAACCCGAAATCCCAAACCCAGAACATATTCTTGCGATTCATACTCAAGAGTATTACAACAGCCTTGTTTCCCTTTCTCTAAATCCTAAAGCAGCCAGAAAAATTGGGTTTCCATTATCCAAAGAACTGGTAGATCGCGAAGTAATTATTGCAGATGGCACCATTGAAGCTTCAAAATATGCACTACAACACGGTATCGCCATGAATATTGCTGGTGGTACTCACCATGCCTATACCGATCGCGGAGAAGCTTTTTGCTTACTCAACGACCAGGCTATTGGTGCACGATACCTTTTGCAACAGGGACTAGCAAAAAAAATACTCATCGTAGATCTGGATGTACATCAGGGTAATGGTACGGCAGAGATTTTTGAAAATGATCTTGATGTTTATACTTTTTCTATGCACGGAGCCAATAATTATCCCTTCAGAAAAGAAACATCGGATCTCGATATCGCATTACCGAATCATACTGATGATGTATCATATCTAAACGTCCTGAAAGAAACGCTACCAAAACTTATCAAACAACAAAAACCCGACTTTATCTACTATTTATGCGGTGTAGATATATTGACTACCGATAAATTAGGGAAACTGAGATGCTCTGTAAAAGGGTGTGCAGAACGAGATCGATTTGTGCTACAAACCTGTTATGATTTTGCTATTCCCGTGATGTGTTCTATGGGTGGGGGTTATTCTCCAAACATCAAAACGATCATTGATGCTCATGCCAATACCTTCAGGCTTGCGCAAGATATTTTCTTCTAATACCGCTCATTAATCATTTGTAAATGGATATTTGTTGTATATTCGACCCAAAACCAGCGCTAGCAATGCAAAAAGAATGTCCGGTATGCGGTGACAAGATTATTGGTCGTGCAGATAAAAGATTCTGCAGCGATTACTGCCGTAATGCATATAACAATCAACTTAATAAAGATAGTAAAAATTTGGTGCGTAATATTAACAACTTACTACGTAAAAACTATCGCATCCTAAGCGAACTCAATCCAAAAGATAAAACCAAAACAACCAAATCAAAGCTTATAGCCAAAGGATTCGATTTTCAGCACTTTACCAGTATTTATGTTACCAAAACTGGCACGACGTATTATTTTGTGTATGATCAGGGGTATTTGCCTCTTGAGAATGATTATTATGCTATTGTAAAAAGGAATTAGAAAAAAGTACTAAACCAGAAGTTTAACTATTCTAATGTTATAAGCCTAATACTTTTTAGAATGTATTATAAATCTCTCCAGTGTTGACTATTCAACTTCAACGCTGCTTTCATCACATCTTTTTGACTAATTTGCCCTACTAATTTACCGTCTTCTATAATTGGAAAACGTCTTCTTTTAGTTTGTAGAAATTTATTTGCTGCATCAAAAATATTTAGATTTCCGTCTATAGTTTCAACATCTTTTACCATAAAATTTTCTACTTTGGCATCATCAATTGGCATATTGTAATACCTACTCTCATTGAGCTGTTTTATACAGTCTCCCTCAGAGATTATACCTAATAATTTGTTATTATTATCGACGACAGGGCCCCCTGATATTTTATACTTTACCAAAGCTTCAACAACTTCCATAACCGATTGATCAGGTTTAAAGGTGATTAGCTCTTTGGTCATATAATCTGAAACTTTTATTGGAGTTTCATCTTGCTTCTTAGTTTTAGAGCGAGCTCCTTGAAAACT
The DNA here is from genome assembly GCA_947495425.1 of uncultured Aquimarina sp. Taxonomy (GTDB): domain Bacteria; phylum Bacteroidota; class Bacteroidia; order Flavobacteriales; family Flavobacteriaceae; genus Aquimarina. The sequence goes on along the minus strand of CANLYR010000001.1, from coordinate 41,934 downwards.
GATTATTCCCATAATATATAGTGATTTAGTGAATCTTAAATATAGTGATTTTCAATAACTTATTCAAACAAGGAGTTGCCTTTTACATCGATACGTTATATTTTTAGCATCCTAATAATGATTTCGTTTTAGCATTCTAATACGTTAAGGTATCATAGCATATAGATCATTTCGATTGAGATATACTCAATAGTTGTGGCTAGTTTCTTACCTTTAACCTAAACATATACATCTATGCAAAAGTTTTCTTCCCTACTTACTTTTCTTCTCATACTTGCCTTTTTATTGTTCACTTTTCGCAGCAGCAAATCTCATTCGATACGTGATCTTGATACTCCTGATCAAGAATTTTCAACCCTTCGCGCCTTAGAACATGTAAAAAATATAGCGCAGGCTCCTCATTATTTAGGCAGTCCTGCACATAAAGAAGTGCGAAAATATATCGTAAGTGAATTAAAAAAACTAGGGTTACAACCTGAAATACAAAAGGGTACTTCTGTTTCTAAAACAGGTCGAGTGAGTACCCCACAAAATATTATTGCCGTTATTAAAGGAAGTAATCCATCTGCAAAGTCTTTGGTGTTGATGTCTCATTACGATAGCTCGCCACACTCTTCTCTTGGTGCAAGTGATGCTGGAAGCGGTGTTGCGACAATTTTAGAAGGTGTACGTGCTTATTTGGCTTCTCAAAAAGTTCCAAAAAATGACATTGTTATTTGTATTACTGATGGGGAAGAATTAGGGCTTAACGGTGCTGATTTTTTTATAAAAAAGCATCCCCTGGCAAAAAATATTGGGCTCGCACTTAATTTTGAAGCTCGCGGAAGCGGAGGCGATTCCTATATGCTCATAGAAACCAATAGTAAAAACGAAAAACTAATCGAAGCGTTTACTGAGGCCAAAGTACCATACCCAGTCACGAATTCTTTGGCATATAGCATTTATAAAATGCTTCCAAACGAAACCGATCTTACCGTTTTTAGAGAACAAGGTGATATCGATGGTTTTAATTTTGCCTTTATCGATGACCATTTTGATTATCATACTGCCAATGACACCTGGCAAAATTTAGATCTAAGCACATTACAACATCAGGGGAATTACTTATTGCCGCTTCTCTCCTATTTCTCTGAAATTGATATCACAAATTTAAAATCAGATCAAGACTATATCTATTTCAACGCCCCGATTTTTTCTATTGTAAAATATCCCTTTAGCTGGATAACTCCGCTTTTAATTTTAGCTATTATCCTTTTACTTCTACTTGTTTTATATGGAAAAACAGCGTATCGAATTGATTTTAAACAAATCCTCAACGGTTTTGGTATTTTTATTCTAACCTTGTTTATTATAGGAGGTATCTCTTTTGGATTATGGGAGCTACTTAAGCTTATATACCCGCATTACCAAGAAATTCAACATGGTTTTACATATAATGGGCATCATTACATATCAGCATTTATATGTTTATCAATAGCGATTTGCTTTAAGATCTATGCAAGGTTTGACAAGAGTGATCATTTACCTAGTCTACTTATCGCTCCGCTAGGTATATGGTTAGTCCTATGTACTTTATCAGCGTTGTACCTAAAAGGAGCCAGTTATTTTATTATCATTCTCTTTTTTGGATTGATATCCTTATTTATACTTATTCGACAGAAAAAGCCCAACCCTTATTTGATGACGCTACTTGGCTTACCTGCACTTTTTATTTTATCCCCATTTATTGCTTCGTTTCCTGTTGCTTTGGGGCTAAAAATTTTATTTGTTTCTGCCCTACTTACTGCCTTACTATTTGGTGTACTGCTTCCCATTTTTGGTTTTTATAAGCGAAAAAATCTTCTGGGAAATATCGCACTCATCCTCTCATTAGTTTTTCTAATCTCTGCACACAGGAGATCAGATTTTAGCAAAGAAAGACAAAAACCTAATAGTTTGGTCTATATTCTAGATACAGATCAAAACGAAGCACTTTGGGCAACTTATGACAAAATACTGGACTCATGGACAAAAAACTATATAAATCCTGAAGAAAATACACTTCCTGCTTATTATGATAAACAAACAAAACATAAATCCGGAAAATCTTCGGCTAATACTTTACAAAGTAAATATGGGATATCCTATACTTATGCCAATCAGGCTCCTGTAAAAGAAATAAGAATTTCTAAACTTGAGTTGAGTAATGACACAATCATTAATAATTTGAGACATATTAACCTATGCATAGTACCACAAAGAGGAGTACAAAGAATAGATCTCTATACAGAGACTTTGTTTAATTTTAATCAATTAGAAGTTAACGGAGAAACAACTGCAGACTTTAAGCATAAACATGGTAATCTTTATAATGCATACACCAAGAGATGGAGCCATAATTTACTTATGCATTTGGCTTCAGGCCATGAAACTTTAGAATTAAAAATGACGTTTCATAAAGATTCTTTACCAAAATTTGTGCTCTATGAATCTTCATATGATTTACTGATTAACAAGCACTTTTCGATGCCTGCAAGAACAATTACAATGATGCCAAAGCCTTTTGTAGTAAACGATGCTGTGATCACTAAGAAAAGTTTTGCTATAGAACGTTACCGTACTCCAAAAAAAGATACAATACATAACGAGAATGCAGCATTCTAAATAGCATTTCAATTCACAATAAAAATGAGCAAACAAATAAGTATTTTAGGAATAGGTTGGTTGGGTTTGCCCTTGGCTAAAGCATTGATTGCTCAAAGTCATAAGGTGAAAGGATCAACTACTCGTAAAGAAAAACTGAATAGTTTAGAAAATGAAAATATTCAAGGGTTTCAAATTACACTTACTGAGCAAGGACCAAACGGAGATATAGTATCATTTCTTGAAGGAAGTAAAATTCTTATCATAAATATTCCACCGGGGTTGCGCAGAAATCCTGAAGTGATTTTTGTGGCTAAAATTCGGTATCTAATTCCTTATATTGAAAAATCAGATGTTCAAAACGTTCTATTTATAAGCTCTACATCCGTTTTTGCAGATGCAGAAGGATTTCCTTTAATTTCTGAAAAAACAGCTCCAAATGCTATTTCTAATGCCGGAAAACAGTTAATTGAAGTAGAACACATTCTTCAGAATACTACTACTTTCAAAACTACTATTCTTCGTTTTGCCGGATTATTTGGCACAGACAGACATCCTGCCCATATGTTATCGCGTAGAAGTAACATCAAAAATCCAAAAGCACCCGTAAATCTAATTCATCTAGAAGATTGCATTAGGATTATCAAAAAAATTATCAAAACAAAAAGCTGGAGCGAAACTTTTAATGCTTCATACCCTGATCATCCTGAAAAAGCAGCATATTACAGTACTGTATGTGAGCAAATGGGATTACCCAAACCGGATTATGATTTTGGAACACAATCTAAAGGAAAGATTATTAATGCTCATAAAATTAACAAAAAATTAAATTACCGCTTTAAAATGGACCTTAATTTTTCCTAGTCAACGTATCTAGATTCAATCTCTTAATAAGTTCACTTATTTGATCCTTTTCTCTATATGGATTGGGAAGTGCAAACCGTTCTCCATATTTCATCCTATGAAATCTATTGAGAAAAAACTCAAAACTACCCGGTTTTAAATCTCCATTTTGATATGCCGAATACAAATACTTAAAGTTAGTTTCTCTTGCTTTCAAAGTGCCCGAATGATGAATAACTATATAAGGTGCTTTCGAAGCTCACTCTCCATGTTCCTCAATCGTGGGATGTCCAAACTTTTCTAAATATAACGCTATCTTTTGTAGATTTAGCTGATCTGCTTCAATAGTTCTTTGTAAGGCTTCTTTTCGTTCTTTACTATCATAGCCATGTTGCACTTCTATTTTTTGAACCTCTTTTCGTGTTTTCTGGTCTATCTTATATATTTTTTCCAAGAAGGCCTGCCTTTTCTTGTTTGTAGTTAAAGCCGAGACCTCAACTAGGATGCTGTCTTCTTTAGTTGTACAACCTATCACTATAACCAGAAAAGAATACATATAAAACACTATTTTTCTCATTGCATCTATTTAAAAAGCAACGCCAAATCTTGAAAGATTTGGCGTTGTTCTTAATTCTTTAAATTTGATATGACAAAAATTTACCCTTTCAAACTTGCTGCTAGATACTCACGGTTCATACGTGCGATATTTTCTAGTGAAATCCCTTTAGGGCATTCAATCTCGCATGCGCCTGTATTGGTACAGTTTCCAAAACCTTCTTCGTCCATCTGATTTACCATAGCCATCACACGATCGGTAGCTTCTACTTGCCCTTGTGGTAATAATGCAAATTGCGATACTTTGGCCGATGTAAATAACATAGCCGATGCATTTTTACAAGCCGCCACACAAGCACCGCAACCAATACATGTTGCTGCTGCAAATGAATCATCTGCATTCTCTTTTTCGATAGGAATAGCATTGGCATCTACTGTATTTCCAGAAGTATTAACTGAAATATACCCTCCAGCCTGTTGTATTCTATCAAAAGCGCTACGATCGATCATTAAATCTTTGATAACAGGAAAAGCTTTTGCTCTAAACGGCTCTATAAAAATAGTATCTCCATCTTTAAAACTACGCATATGCAACTGGCAAGCTGTGATCAAACGATCCGGTCCATGAGGTTGACCATTGATTTGTAAAGAACAAGACCCGCAAATACCCTCTCGGCAGTCATGATCAAAAACAACAGGTTCTTCTCCTTTATTAATCAATTCTTCATTCAACACATCCATCATTTCTAAAAAAGACATGTCATCTTCTATTCCGGAAATTGGATAGTTCACCATACTTCCTTTTGATTTGGCATCTTTTTGACGCCATATTTTTAATGTAAGATTCATATTTTCATTTAGTTTTTAGTTATTAGTTGTATGTTATTAGTTTTTACAGAGATATTATGTTCTCAATCACTAACAACTATCTACCATCAACTATTTATAACTCCGTGTTTTTAATTCTATATTATCGAAAACCAATGCTTCTTTATGAAGTTTTGCTTTTTGTGGTACTCCCTGATATTCCCAGGCAGCAACATACTTATAGTTCTCATCATCACGTAGTGCTTCTCCCTTTTGTTCGCCGGATGGCTCTACAGATTCTTCTCTAAAATGTCCTCCGCAAGATTCTCTTCGATCTAATGCATCTTTTGCAAATAACTCTCCTAATTCTAAGAAATCAGCAACTCTGCCTGCTTTTTCTAACTCAGGGTTCATCGTGTCTGATGTTCCGGGAACTTTAACATTTTTCCAGAAATCTTCGCGCAATGCCGTAATTTCTTCAATCGCTTCTTTCAATTCTTTTTCATTACGCGACATTCCACATTTGTTCCACATGATTTTCCCTAATTTCTTATGGTAGTAATCAACAGAATGTGTTCCTGATCCACTCATCAGTTTTTGAATATGTTCTTTAACTTGGTTTTCGGCCTCATCAAACTCGGGTGTATCTGTTGGAATTTTACCCGTAAGGATATCATTCGACAAATAGTCTCCTATTGTATATGGTAATACAAAATACCCGTCAGCCAAACCTTGCATTAATGCAGAAGCTCCTAATCTATTAGCTCCATGATCAGAAAAGTTCGCTTCACCTGCAGCGTAGCATCCAGGGATAGTAGTTTGCAAATTATAATCTACCCAAAGACCTCCCATGGCATAATGCACTGCTGGATAGATCATCATCGGTGTTTCGTAAGGATTTTCATCTACAATTTTCTCATACATCTGAAACAGGTTACCATACTTTGCTTCTACAACATCAGTTCCTAATTTAGTAACTTCTTCTTTTGTAGGATTACTATTTCCCGAAGTATATGCTTTTTCTGTTCCGTAGCGTTGGATAGCTGCAGCAAAATCAAGATAAACTGCTTCTCCTGTTTTATTGACACCAAAACCTGCATCACAACGTTCTTTTGCTGCTCTTGATGCTACATCACGAGGCACCAGATTACCAAAGGCTGGATAACGACGCTCTAAGTAATAATCTCTTTCTTCTTCTGCTAATTGCGTTGGTTTTAATTTACCAGCGCGTATGGCTTCGGCGTCTTCTTTTCTTTTTGGCACCCAAATACGCCCATCATTACGAAGAGATTCAGACATCAACGTCAATTTTGACTGATGATCACCAGATACAGGAATACAAGTAGGGTGAATTTGCGTATAACAAGGGTTGGCAAAGTATGCACCTCTTCTATGTGCTTTCCAGGTAGCGGTTACATTACTTCCCATCGCGTAGGTACTGAGGTAAAACAAATTACCATACCCACCAGAAGCAAGTACTACAGCGTGTGCAGAATGGCGTTCAATTTCACCGGTAACCAAATTTCTGGCAATGATTCCTCGTGCTTTTCCGTCTATCTTTACGATATCCAGCATTTCATGTCGCGTGTGCGATTTAATTTTTCCTCTATTGATTTGGCGATTCATTGCAGAATAAGCCCCTAATAATAGTTGTTGTCCTGTTTGCCCTTTTGCATAAAAAGTACGGGATACCAATACGCCTCCAAAGGAACGATTATCAAGCAATCCACCATATTCTCTTGCAAACGGAACTCCCTGAGCCACACATTGATCTATAATATTGGTAGAAACCTCAGCCAAACGATGCACATTCGCTTCTCTGGATCGGTAGTCTCCACCTTTTACGGTATCATAAAAAAGGCGATATACAGAATCTCCGTCACCTTGATAGTTTTTTGCTGCGTTGATTCCTCCTTGTGCAGCAATAGAGTGTGCACGACGTGGGGAATCCTGATAACAAAATGTTTTTACATTATATCCAAGCTCTGCCAAGGTAGCAGCAGCACTTCCTCCTGCCAATCCAGTTCCAACCACAATAATATCAATATTACGCTTGTTCGCTGGATTCACCAGATTAATTTCGTTTTTATGTTTTGTCCACTTATCTGCCAGTGGACCTTCAGGTATTTTAGAATCTAAAATTGACATAGTGGTAATATTTTAATGGTTAAAATGAAGTACTAAGGCTATTACGACAAACCCTAAAGGAATTGCAATTGAAAATGCTTTGGCAAACTTTGTTGCAGCTACCGAATATTTGTTATTGAATCCTACAGATTGAAATGATGATGCAAATCCATGCCAAAGGTGTAATGCCAGAAACACAAAAGAGACAACATACAATCCTGTACGAATTGGGCTTTCAAACCTATGTAATAATTCGGAATAGTAGCGTGTTGGATCTTCTGGTGCAAACTCTACATATTTATAAACCATTTCTGGAACCCAAAAATCATAAAAATGTAATCCTAAAAAGGCAAGCACAACAAGCCCAGAATATATCATATTTCTCGAAACCCAAGGGGCATTTGCACCACCGTTATATTTTGCATACTTCACAGCTCTTGCTTTATTGTTTTGGAGTTCCAAAATGAATCCCATCACAAAATGAAATATTACAGCAAAAATCAAAACAGGTTGTAATGCAAATTGTACTACAGGATTAGTCCCCATAAAATGAGATAGCTCATTAAACGTCTCAGGGCTGAAAACTGAAGTAAAATTGATACTGAAATGCTGTAATAAAAAGAAAACTAAGAAAAGTCCAGAAAGTGCCATGGCAACTTTTCTAGCTATTGAAGATTTTATCAATCCACCCATTATTTAAGAATGTTTAAAATTTTGAAAAACAAAAATAAGGCTCAAACACCTTTTTACCAACATTTTCATCTGTTTATGTCGTATTTATAATGAATAAAAATACGTTTGTCTTTTGTTTACCTTCTAAAACGAAATCGTTTGCGTTACATCTCTAAGATTCAACAAAATTATCTTTGTAACTTTAAATACGCTAATTTTAATATATGCAACACATCAATTCTAAACTTCAGGAAGTTGAGACTACAATTTTTACCGTAATGAGTAACCTTGCGGCAAAGCATAATGCAATTAATTTATCTCAAGGTTTTCCAAATTTTGAAACCGATACAGGTTTGATCGATCTCGTTACTTATGCGATGAAAAAAGGGTATAATCAATATGCTCCTATGCCAGGTCTAATGGCTTTGAGAGCAATAATCGCTGAAAATACAAACACTCTGCATGCAAGTGCGTATCACCCTGAAACCGAAGTCACTGTAACCTCGGGGGCAACACAGGCAATTTTTACCATTATTTCGGCATTCGTACACCTAGATGACGAAGTGATTATTTTTAAACCTGCATATGATTGTTATGAGCCTTCGATTCAGTTATTTGGAGGTAAAGTTGTGCCAATACAGTTATCAGTACCCAATTTTGGTGTAAACTGGGGAGAAGTAGCTTCAAAAATAACATCAAAAACAAGAATGATCATTATAAATACACCACACAATCCCAGTGGGAGCGTTTTGTCTAAAGAAGATATGCTTCAATTAGAAAAGCTACTGAAGGATACCAACATCATTTTACTCAGTGACGAAGTATACGAACATATTATTTTTGATGGGCAAAAGCATCAAAGTGCTGCCAAATTTCCGGGATTAGCAGCACGAGCTTTTATCACTGCCTCTTTTGGTAAAACATTTCATACTACGGGTTGGAAAATGGGATATTGCCTTGCACCAAAGGATTTGATGGCAGCCTTTAGAAAAGTACATCAATTTAATGTGTTTTGTAGTAATCATCCTATGCAGTATGCTTTAGCTGAATATCTAAAAAACCCCGATCATTACCTCTCACTTCCCAGTTTTTATCAGGAAAAACGAGATTTATTTTTATCATTGATCCAAGGATCACGTTTTACTTTTACTCCTGCTTCGGGAACGTACTTCCAATTACTGAATTATGCTACAATCACAGATGAAGGTGATGTGGCTTTTGCCAAAAAGTTAACTAGAGAACATAAGATAGCTTCAATACCAATTTCCGTTTTTAATCTGAATGGGCAAGATGATAAGGTATTACGATTCTGTTTTGCTAAAACTGAAGACACACTAGAGCGTGCAGCAGAAATTTTGTGTAGTATTTGATTAAATCACTAAATACTAATCTAAAGGAGTAGTCCAACTGAAGGAAGGATCGTATCGAGAATAGTGATTTTTGCACTAAAAAAGCTATTCTTTATACATTTTTCATCATTTCATTGCGAAAAACACTACCATTGACGCTTTTTTCAAAAATCAAATCGCAACTGTATAATCTCTACTTCCTTTTCTTTTTTGTCCTTTTTCTTATCCTTTCCTGTATTCAAATTTGAGAGTGAAATCCCAAGTAATCGCACAGAATTCTTCATTTTCTCTTGGTATAACAGTTCTTTTGCTGTTTCGAGTAGCATAGTAGCATCACTTACAAAATAGGGCAATGTTTTGCTACGTGTTTGTAAGGTAAAATCACTGTACTTGATCTTCAGAGTAACAGTTCTACCGGCTACTTTACTTCGTTTTAAACGTTTCTGAAGTTCTTCGGCAATGTTTTGCAATCGCTCGAGCATATAGATTTCAGAAGCTATATTCTCACTAAAAGTTCGCTCGGCAGCCAGAGATTTCCGTTCGCGATTTGGTTTTACTTCACTCAAATGAATCCCACGAACAATACGATAATAATGACCTCCGGATTTGCCAAAATTTTGAGTGAGAAATTCTTCAGATTTTGATTTTAAATCTTTTCCTGTATATATTCCCATGGCATACATTTTAGCTCGAGTTACCTTCCCAACCCCGTAGAATTTTTTAACATCCAGATCTTCCAAAAACTCGATTACCTCCTCAGGATTCACTGTCTTTTGTCCGTTTGGTTTGTTGTAATCACTAGCAACTTTGGCAATAAACTTATTAATGGATATTCCTGCAGAGGCAGTTAGCCCAACCTCATCCAAAATACGTTGTCGTATTTCTTGAGCAATTAGTGTCGCACTGGGGTTTCCTTTTTTATTGTCGGTTACGTCTAGATATGCCTCGTCTAATGATAAGGGTTCTACCAAATCGGTATACTCAAAAAATATTTTACGGATCTGTGAAGAAATTTCCTGATATCGATCAAATCTCGGGCGGACAAAGATCAAATCCGGGCACAATTTTCTTGCCGTATATCCCGGCATCGCAGAGCGTACTCCAAATACTCGAGCTTCATAACTAGCAGCACTCACTACACCGCGTTTGCCACCGCCACCTACAGCTAATGGCTTACCTTTCAGCTCTGGTTCGTCCATTTGCTCTACCGAAGCATAAAATGCATCCATATCGACATGAATAATTTTCCTATGTGCAAATTCTTCTTCCACTTCACAAAAATAATGGATATTGATGATTCAATTTATAATATCTTTAGATCGAATTCTGCATTTAAAATTCTTTTTTCATGAAAACAGCAATCATACTTGGTGCAACTGGACTTACAGGAGGTATCTTATTGCATGAGCTTCTGCATGATGGCCGATACCATAAAATCAAGCTTTTTTCTAGAAAAAGTATAGATATCAATCATCCAAAAATAGAAGAACACCTAATCGATATGCTTCAATTAAATGATCATGCAGAAACATTTACTGCCGATGAAGTCTTTTGCTGTATCGGTACCACTGCTGCCAAAACTTCGAATAAAGATTTGTACCACAAGATTGATTATGGAATCCCTGTTGATGCTGCTCGCCTTTGCAAAACCAATGCAATTCATACTCTTATTGTGATTTCTGCGCTAGGTGCCGGTAAAGAAAGTAAAATTTTCTATAATCGCATTAAAGGAGAAATGGAAGAAGCAGTTCTAGAATTTGGTATTCCTAAGACGCATCTTCTACAGCCTTCACTTATCGGAGGAAATAGAAATGAAAAAAGACCCGGTGAGTATTTTTTTAAAATAGTAATGAAGGTTTTTAACCCATTGTTAATAGGCTCCTTGAAAAAATACCGAACTATTCATCCTGAAACTATTGCCTCGGCTATGGTTTGGCTTGCCAATACTGATTTTGATAAAACAAGAGTACTTTCTGATGAGATACAGAAAATTGTAAAAAATGAGCAAGGATAAAATAATTTAAATAGATTCCCGATTTATAGGGAATGACCACATAATGTTATGATTGAAATAGAACGTAAATTTCTGATTACTTCTGAAGTTTTTAAAGATGAAGCCCAACAAAGTTATCGTATTATGCAGGGGTTTTTAAATACCGACCCAGAGCGAACCGTTCGTGTTCGAATAAAAGGAGCACAAGCCTTTCTAACAATAAAAGGAATAGGTAGTGTATCGGGTACCTCTCGTTTTGAATGGGAAAAAGAAATTGATGTCACCGAAGCAGAGCAATTAATGCAATTATGCGAACAAGGAACTATTAACAAAATACGCTATGAAATACCTATAGGGAATCATATTGTTGAAGTAGATGAGTTTTTTGGTCAAAACAAAGGACTTATTATTGCCGAAATTGAATTAAATCATGAAAATGAGATATTTTCAAAACCCAGCTGGTTGGGAAAAGAAGTAACTGGTGATTCTCGATATTATAACTCTCAACTCAGCAAAAAACCTTTTTCTTTGTGGTAAAAAATCAATACAAATAAGCTTTTACCTTCATTTAGTAGTGTATTGATAAACCTTAACAAAATTGTAACATTCATTAATCGTAAGGCATGAATAAGTGGTTCGTCTAAGCGATCTAATTATTAACCGGAAATTCAAAATATGTTACACAAATCAAAAAATTCCCTAATCGGGATAGTATTTTTCTTTTGCCCAATTTTAAGTGTTTTAGCACAAATTCCTGCAAATGGTTTTTATCCAAAAAAAAACACCCTCACTATCGCGCCCAGCTACTCATTCAAGAGTTCTGATCAGTTTTACGCAGGATCTACTTTATCAGAAGGAAATCCAGCAGGTCTGGGAGAGATATCATCTTCTATCGTTTCATTTTATGGGCAATACGCTATATCAGATTGGTTATCTTCTACAATTACGTTACCATTCATAAGTATTGAAAGTGAAACCGGGCAACTGGATCCGGTTCAACAAGTGGATCAGGTAGATGGTCTTCAGGATTTAGGTGTCTTTCTAAAAGCCAGAATCCTTGAGAAAAAATTTGACGATTCGTCTAGAATTACACTTGGAGGAGCTACTGGTGTTACCTTACCCGTTGGTGATTATGAAGGAGCCGGAGTACTTTCTTTAGGAAATCAGGCCACAACTGCTAACGGTTCTGCTATTTTCTTATATGCCACGCCTATACAAATTTTTGGTGAAGTGCAATTAGGATACAGCTATAGAAATAGTAGCGATTTTGATATTCCAAATGCCATGTTCTATAGTGCAAAGATTGGGTACTACAACAAACTGTTTTATATGCATGCCAAACTAGATATACAGAACTCCCTATCTGGCTTGGATATTGGTTCTCCAGAATTCGATACTGCAGGCGGTGCTGCAATTCTACCAGAAACCGAAGTAGATTTTACAAATCTATCTTTTGATTTTTATGTGCCGATCTATAAAAATAGCATCGGTATTTCTGCTGGATATGGTGCCAATATTGACGGAAGAAATTTTAACAAAGAATCTGGTTTTTCTTTTGGATTAGTCTATAACGCCAGATAATACTAGTTTCTAGTTTTTTAAAAAGACTGTCTAAAAAAGTGTGGTGCTTACATCCATATCATTTTTTAGCAGTCTTTTTTTTGCAAACTACCTAAAAAAGATACTTCTACAAATATGTGCTACTATTATTCTTTTATTTCAATTGTACGTTTTAGCTCATTTCCTTTTTCATCTAAAACCGTAATCACATGCTCCCCAGGTGATGGTTTTATAGGCATTTCATGAAATTGGCTGGTTACACCAATAAACCGTTCATCCATATACCAAAATATTTGAATTTCTGGGTTAGTGTGCGCTATTTTAAGAACTACCTCATTCATTTTGCCATCAAAACCTTTAGGCAAATAAAAACTAGCATTGGACTTTGGAAAAATAAAATCCATTTTTTCCTGTGTTTCTTTACTACAATCTGATCGATATGGTGGTAATGAACGATATGCTGCGGTATTTCTCTTATAATAATACTCCTGTAATGGAGGCAATACAAACCAAGATTCGTGAATCATATCAGTAATTGTTTCACAAGAAGAATTTACCCGATATTGCTTTGAAGCATCCAGGTGGACTAATTGGTGGTAGGTACACGGTTTGGTTTTACTACCGGAAACTGGAATTTGCTGCTGCTTTTTGGGGCATTCACTTCCTGCGATAAAACCACTTTGTGAACATACTGTTATGGTTACTAGATCATCATGTGGAGTAGGAAACCAATCGGCATTAGGTAATACGTTAAACACATCAAATAATACGGGCGCAGCGGCATTTAGTCCAGTAAGTTCTGGTCTTCCTTCCCCATCTGCATTACCAATCCAAACACCTACTACATGCTCCTGGCTTGTCCCAATTGCCCAGGCATCACGATTACCAAAGCTGGTCCCTGTTTTCCAGGCAATTTCTCGTGATGAATCATAGAATTCCCACGCTTCATCGCCCTCGGGACGATTCACCTTTTTCATAGCTTCAAATGTGAGCCAGATACTCCCAGCTCCCAAAATTGGTTTTTGTTTTGTTTTTTTACCAAAATCAACCTTTTGATTTGCAGAAAAAATTGGCTCTGCAAATTCATTTGTAAAGTATTCGCTGGAAGTTTTCTGGTAATGAGTTAATGTGCCAGCAAGACCTGCGTAGGTTTTGCATAAATCCCATAGATTGCCTTCTGCTCCCCCAACAATCAATGACAATCCATAATGATCTGCACTATATTTGAGGTCTTTTATATGAAACGCATTCATTTCATCCCTAAATCTTTGTAGTCCATACTCCTGTAATAATCGTACAGCAGGAACATTTAAGGATCTAGCCAAAGCACGGTTGGCAGGAACGGCTCCACTATATCCTTCATCAAAATTCTTAGGGTTATATCCAGAAATAACGGTAGGAACATCGGTAACCAACTGCTCTGGTAATAATTCCCCCTTATCCATCATAGCAGCATACAACAATGGTTTTAAGGTGCTGCCCGTACTGCGAGCTGCCTGAATAACATCTACATCTTTTTGATGCGCTACATGTGTTGGCGTATTACCTACATAACTTAATACTTCTCTGGTAGCAACATCCAAGACCAAAACAGCCATGTTATACACTTCGTTTTGTTTTAGAGTTTCATAATGTCTTTTTACAATTAGGTTGACTTGTTTCTGTACTATCAGATCAATAGTTGTCTGAACTCGTTTACCTGCATATTTTTTTGAAAGTCGCTCCACCAGGTGCGGGGTTGTTTTTGGCAAGCGATATGGTTTTTTGGGTAAGGATTCGCGTATTGATAATTGATATGTTAATGAATCGATTGTTTTTTGTTCAAGAAGTGTTTTCAATAATCGATTTCTCTTTTCTAGTAATAGTGTTTGATTCTTACCTGGATAAATTAAAGAAGGCGCATTAGGCAGTACAGCGAGTGTAGCCGTCTCAGCCCATGATAACTGATGTGCCGGCAAGCCAAAATAGCGCCATGATGCCATGTCTAGTCCTACTACATTTCCCCCGAAAGGCGCATGCGATGCATATAATTTTAGAATATTTTCTTTAGAAATTCTCAATTCTAAACGTGTTGCCAGCAAAAGCTCTTTTAACTTCTCGAAATAAGTTCGCTTTTTTCCTTTTCGCGACAGACGAATAACTTGTTGAGTAATAGTGCTACCACCTCTAATGATTTTACCTGCCTTTATATTTTCGCTTACGGCCTTAATCATCGACACAGGATTAAATCCAATATGTCTATAAAATTGTTGATCTTCGAAGGCAATAATGCAATACCTAAATTTTTCTGAAACACTATCCGTTTTAGGGAAACGCCATTGCCCATCTTTTGCTATTTTGGCACCTAACAATTCACCCTTTTTGGTTTCTATTACAGTAGCCGTAGGATCATCAAACAACGTTCTGGGCAACGAAAAGTAATACCAAATGAGTAATACGCTTGCAAAAATAAAGCGTTTGGGATGTGTTTTTATATACTTCTTTAGGCTATGAAACACTATTATTATTAATTAAAATACCTTGTAAAGGTAAATTATAAAAGAAATCTTTTTAAATGACCCAAAATTATTTTTTACTATCTTTTCTTGTTGAATCTAAAAAAATTGTTAAATTATATCACTCCTAACTAAGATTCGTCACTATTTTTTTCCAAATTTGCCTAAAAAAATCTTGGTACATAGAATACATTCTAATTGCTATCATTAGGTAACGTGACTTGGAATATTCATTTTTGCCAAAAATTATTTTGTATTGAAAAAAATTGCTATTTGTATACTTGTTTTTGTTATCTCTTCATCTATCTGTTCTCAAGAAGTACCATCTTCTGTTAAAATAGATAGCATGGAAAGGTTAATAAAAAAATCAGACAGCTTACGATATAAAAATGACATGTACGGTTCATTAGAGTATGCGTTCAAAGCTGTCAATCATGCTCACAAGCTAAAAAGTAATCACTACATCGCTCACTCATATCTATTAATTGGCGCTATTCAATATGAGATTATCGATTATGAAAATTCAAAAAAACATTTATTAAAATCCATAGAATACGCAGAAAAAACAAAAGAAAAAACACTGTTGCCTTATATTCTAAATACTTTGGGGAATGTATATTATGATGACAAACACGACTATAAAACAGCATTGCTTCATTACAAAAAAGCTATAACTCTAGAAAAACATAGGGATAACAAGAACTACCAAATTCTTTTACACAATTTAATTTGGGCCTATATGGATTTAAATCAATTTGATAGTGCCGCTCCATATCTCAAAGAAGCAGATAGTATTGATAGAATTCCTGATATCCCTCAAATTGACAGAAGTTCTTTATACCTTCTCAAAGCAAGAAATCATGCGTATCACAAGGAAATAAAAAAAGCCCAGGAATATTTTGACAAGTCCTTTACTCTCCTCGAAAAAGAAACTTTTTGGCTCAAAGGTAAAAGCTATTTTTATCAATATCGATCGCAAATGTATCAAGACATTAACGATTATCCCAAGGCTATAGCAGATCTTAAAAAATTGCGAGAAAATGATCGTAAAGTTTTTGAGAATGCAAGATTGAAAAATGAGGAAGTGACCAAAGCAAGATTTAAAGTAGATGAATATGAGCGGGCTTTGAAAATTGCTGAAAGAGAAAAACTGCTATTACTTAATATTGATAAAAACAATAAAACAATTATTTATATCTCGGCCGCTAGTCTCATTTTATTAATTGGAGTTGTTTTCTTCTACTACAGAGGATATCAATCAAAAAAGAAATCTAGTGAACTGCTAAAGTTAAAAAACAATGAACTATATGAGGCAAAATCACAAGCAGAGAAATTGAGTAAAATTAAATCTCAATTTATATCTACCATTAGTCACGAACTTAGAACACCCTTATATGGAGTTATAGGAATCTCCTCGTTATTACTAGAAAGTGATACGCATTCTAAAAATGATAAAAAACTTCTTAATTCTTTGAAAATTTCTGCAGATTATTTATTAAATCTAGTGAACAAGGTATTAAAAATAAGCAAAATTGATGCTGAAGAAACAGCACTAACAATGACACCGACATATTTATTTTCTTTATCAAAAAATATAGTACAATCTTTTGATTATCAAGCGGCAGAAAAAGAAAATTCATTACTCTTAGAGTATGATCACAATATCCCTAATCTGTTAGATATAGATCCATTAAGAATATCAGAGATTTTAATGAACTTAATAGGAAATGCCATAAAATTTACCGCAAATGGAAAAATTTGGTTACGGATTAAACTACTATCAGCACAAGATCAAAAAGCTAGCGTTCGATTTGAAGTTGAAGACACCGGGATCGGCATACCAGAAGATCAAAAAGAATACATATTTGAAGAGTTTTCGCAAATAGGAAGTCCCTATGAAAACAAACAGGGAACAGGTTTAGGCTTGTCTATCGTAAGGAGTTTGGTACAAATGATGAATGGTACCGTACATTTTGAAAGCAATAAACATGTTGGTGCTACATTTTATTTTGATCTAGATCTAGACATCTCAGATAACCTAAACACTATAGAAGATGAATCCGTTCTCGAAGAAACTATTAGCGCCTTAAATTCTAAAATACTGGTCGCTGAGGATAATAAAATTAACCAACTGGTAACCAAAAATTTATTAAAATCCATTGGCTGCAATTGTACCATTGTAGAAAACGGATCTGAAGCCGTAGAAATATTAAAAAAACAATCGTTTGATTTAGTGCTTATGGACATCAACATGCCCGTATTGGATGGTATGCAAGCAACCTCAGAAATTAGAGAATTCGATAATAAAACACCTATCGTTGCCCTAACAGCTTCAGAATTGAGTGAGGTAGAAGATGAATGCAAAAATGCAGGTATGAATGATCTTATCAATAAACCATTGAATAAGAAAGATCTAAAAGAAACGATTCTTAAAAACTTGAAATTAAATAATCAAACATAGTTAGAAAAAGTTGTATCCGATACAATAGATATAAAATGCTGCAACCACAGGAAAAGGATCATAAAAATGATGTAGCAGTTTTTTCCATTCTCGGTATTGGTCTGATTTTCTGAAACCAACCTCATGATCTTCAACAGTCTCCCACGCTATAAGTAATAGATATTTATTTTCCTCTTCGACACATTTCAACATATCATGACGTATATACCCCTTCATAGACGAGATTATACGTTGTGCTTCTCTAAAAGCTTTTTCAAAAGCAGAGGACTGCCCCGATTTTATATTTAAAATTGCTTGTTCAACTATCATTGATACTACTCAAAATTATAAACGCATTGTTAATGCCTTTGACTTTATAAAACCATAGGCCTTATAAAAAGATTCTAAATCAGGTTTAGTATTCAAAAATACGTGTTCGACATCGGTAAGCTGATCTAGCAACTGTTCAACTATGATTTTACCTATTCCTTGTCTTCTGTATGTTGCTTCTACTACAATATCATCTAGCATCGCACGATATACTCCATCAGAAAGTGCTCGTCCAAATCCGATAAGTTGATTATTATCCCTAACCACAACATAGGTTGTTGTATTACACAACAAAAGTTCTATTCCCTCTATTGATCTATCGTTTGCCCAACTAGTTTGTAAAAATAGTCGTAATAATTCTGATGCTTCAGGAAGTTTTTCTGTCGTTATAGTGTACTCCATTATTTTTTACTTGACTTTTTTGCCTATACTATGGATTCTAGTCTTAGTTTACTAAGTGAACTCATGCATTTAACAAAATCCTTCTTTTCTAATAACTCCTTCCGCCTTGGGCACCTTCTACTTGCAGGGGAAAGAATTTTTGTTTTGTAGATCCCTAAAATCTCATAACTTAAGCACCCACTACTACTCCCTCACAGCTACTTCACTACCTCAACCCATTTTCCTTCTGTTCTTACCAAATAATCATTGTCGTACATAGCCTCGCTTTGAATACCGGATAAATAATACCTTCCTAAGTACGATGCATTTAATAGAAGCGTCACTGTTTTACTTTCTCTTGGTTTTAGGTCAAAATAAAAATTCACTCTATCATCCCGAATATCGGTATGGGTCACTTTATTAGCCTTAAAAGAGCCGAAGTCTGTAAAACGAGTATTTACTACCTCCCATCCTGATGGAAAAATCTCGGTTAACGCTACATTTTTTACCGTATTTACAGTGGTATTGGTAATAGTTACCTCGGCAACAAAATCTGTTCCCTGAGTAAGCTGGTTCACGTTTAGCACCTTACCATCTCTTGTTTTGTAATCAACAATAGCTTTAAAATTACTTTGAATCACCTTTTCATCACCAACCGGAAGAATTCCATTGGTTACCAATTGTACAAAAATAGTATTGTCCTTATTATTCTTCAGGATGAGTTTATTATTTTTCAGTATAGAAATCTTGCCAGACGTTGCCAACGTTTTATCTGTGGTAGCACTATTTGATTTCCCATTTAGTGTATACTTCACGTTCACTCCTTTTCCGCCCACATAGGCGGCGTACTTTGCCATTGCCATTAAGGCATACGAAGTCGTTTGTGTACTCATCCAGTTCTTAGATGATAATTCTTTGGCTATTTCCACAGCTACTTGTTGTGCTTTTGTTTTTTGATCAAGTAGCACCAGAGTCTCTAGCGCCATTGCTCGATTACGTGTTACAGACCCATAGGTGTAATACTGATCATTCTTACGTTCAAAATCAATAGCCGTTGCATTCAATATTTGATTTGCAGCATTTTTTTGGCCGATCAATCCATATGCCACAGCTAATCTTAGTTTTGCATCGTTAGACAAGCTTGATGTTTCTCGCAATCGGTTCATCGATGATAAATCCGGGCTATCAGCTAATGCTAAGGTATATAATCGATATGCCTGCGCAAGATCATTACCTCCACTTCGCCATCGTTTGGCTTGCTGCTGCTGGTAATTGATCCAATTGCTTTTGAAACCGATCGGTAAAACATATCCTTTTTTGTTCGCTTCAATCAAAAAATGTCCTGCATAGGTGGTTCCCCAATCATTAGGATTACTATATCCAGGCCAATAGGACATTCCTCCATTAGGCTGGATAAAACGTTTTAATGTATAGATTGCCGCTTCAATATTGTTTTGAATCTTTTGTTGTTTTTCTGAAGAGAGATTGAATACTTCTCCCAGATATAATTGTGGAAATGCTGCTGAAGTCGTTTGCTCAATACAACCATGCGGATACCGAATTAGATACCCTAACCTACTCTCAAAATTCATAGGAGGTAGCGATGATAATTCTATCGTCGCACTATTACTCCCATCAATCCCAAAAGCCTCAAAATCTATTTCTTTTTGACTATTAGGCTCTAAGATGATAGAAGTCACGGCTATCGTTACCGGATTTGGATTTATAATATCAATTGGCACATTATAGGATGCTTTCTCTCCGTTTCCGCTAGCTACTACTTCTATATCTGTAATAGAAGCCCCTTCTAAGACTTCGATATTAAAGTATACCATTTTCTCGTCGGGTTGTGAGAATGATAATTGTTGTTGTGTTTCTCCAAGCACTCTGAACCCTTTATTGGGTTTTAGGCTAACGGTTACAGTTTTCACTTTGCTTTCCATCGCAAAAACGGTAACCGGAATGGTTACTTTTTCTCCGGGAGTAATCTTACGAGGAATCGATGAAAGCACCATCAAAGGTTTACGCACTGGGGTGGTTTTATCAACACTACCATACGCTGCACTCGTAGCATTTGAACCTACAATCATCGTGCGAACAGACCCTACGTATTTAGGGATTTTAATTTTATGTACTCTAGTTTCTCCTTTCTTGAGCTCAAAAGGTCCTTTGAATACTACCATGGGTTTGAAACGGTTTGCTTTTTTAGATTTACTTCCTCCTGCTTCGGCATCACCACCAATACTGAATACTTGATTTATTCTTCCGCCATAGGCGCCGATTACTTCATCATATACATCCCATGTTTTAACACCCAGAGCTTCTCGCGCATAAAAACTATGCCATGGATTTGGAGTTTTAAAACGTGTGAGATCTAATAGTCCTTCATCTACAATAGCTATAGAATACGTCATAGGCTTCCCTTTGGTTTCAGCAATTTTTACTGTGATTGTTTCCTCAGGTCTTAGCACATCTGGCATCGTTAGTTTTGGTTGCACTTTGGTATTGGGATCCTCTACCGAAATTGGAACCACGCCATACAATCGTATGGGTAAATCATTTACCGTAGATGCGTGTGGTTGCAAAAGTGTGATATGAATATAGACATTTGGCGTAAATAGCTTATCGATAGGCAACTCGAATTTGGTTTCATCTTTTTGCGGAATCACCCATTGCGAAGACAATACTTCTGTACCATTCTCGACAGTAACTAATGCTCTTCCTCCCTCACTCGATGGAAAAGTGACTATCGCTTTTTCTCCAACAGTATATGTTTTCTTATCTGTAGAGAATAATAACATGGTAGCAGCAGATGGATCATTTTTTCTGGATTTTCCTGCCCATCCCGGCCAATCTATATATATAGTTTTTCCAGCAGCATGCCCGCCATTTGGATCTACGACTCTTACCAGATATCGACCCCATTCTGGGTATTTTAGTTCAAAATTAAAAGTAGCTTTACCATCATTTCCTGTCGTTACATTGGTCTTAAATACTTCATCCCGATACGACCCTCGGTTATACGATGACAAATTATCTTCTGAGCTATCCCACCACCATCTCCAATTCACTTTGTACACATAAACTTCTAGATCTTTGACTACTTTGGGATTTCCTTTCTTATCCACCGAAACCACATCAAAACTATGCTTGGTATCGGTAAGCAACATCCCTCGAGCTTTATCCCCTTTTGGAACATTTACCCCAATGTATGTGCTATATGGTGAGTACTCCTTGCTGATCACATCTGTACTAAAATCACCACCGTTTTCATATACTTTGGTAATAAAAGCAGCTTTTAGCATCCCTGCTGCTTTGTTCTCTAGTTTAGGTTTGAGCGTGAAAGTTGCCTTTCCTTCTCCAGAGATTTTTCCTTGAAACACTTCTTGTTCTTCGGTGCCAAACTTGCGCGTAGGATCATCAAAAATATATCCCGGAAACGTTTTAAAACTGGTTTTTGCAGGAGTAAAACGCACATTAATATCTGCTTTGAGGTTTTTGGCTATAGCGCCATGTAACCATAGTGCTTCAAGATTACCTCTAATCGCTGCATCAGCTCCAAGTATTTCATCTTCGAATGTAGTTTTAATTTTTAGTCGATTAGGTTTAATCGTTTCAATCTTCAAGGTCTTGCTAAATGTTGCGCCTCCCAAACTCACTTTGGCCATCCAGTTTCCGGTAGGAGCATCATCAGCCGTATTTACGACAAATTTGTAAAAATTATTAATACTTTCTGTTTTGATCTCCTGGTAGGTTACTTTCCCGTAAGGATCTTTTAATTCGAATTTTACAGGGTGTCCTTTGGGAAGCTTATTGGCATTATCATTAAGCATAAATGATAAAAACAAGGTGTCACCTGGGCGCCAAACGCCTCTTTCGCCATATATGAATCCTTTTATTCCTTTTTGAAGACGAACCCCAGACACATCAAAGGTACTTACAGACAAAGAATTGCCATCATTGAGGCGTACATATGTTTGTTGCTTACCAGACGTTACAATAGCAAAATATGCCAGACGATCAGCATCAAAACCGGTCATCCCACGAGCATCTGTAGTGGCAACCCCCATTTCTTGTTGCTGGTAATTATAAAAAGTGACTTTGGCATTAGCCACCGGATTTGTGATGAGGATATCATTAACCGTAACCAGGTATGCATGGTTTTGTCCTTTTTTAACAATCACTCCAAGATTAGAGGCCAGTATATTGGTTGCTATTTTTCGATCTCGAAAATAAGAGGCGCTACATGGATCATCTCTTTCTTGCCAATTGTACCCATAGTAGTCTTCATAATAATACTGTGATGTATCCCAATAGCTAGATTCCTCTTCTTCGTCATAATTTCCTGCTAGTTCTGTAACTGGAGTATCATCAGCCTTCTCACCCTCGCATTTATATAGAGAATATGCTTTAGTATAGTTCAACTCTATTCTATAAATAGCCCCCGGATCTGGAGTAATTATTGTTTTTAAATCGATCGCAAATGCATTCC
Source organism: uncultured Aquimarina sp. (assembly GCA_947495425.1). Classification (GTDB taxonomy): domain Bacteria; phylum Bacteroidota; class Bacteroidia; order Flavobacteriales; family Flavobacteriaceae; genus Aquimarina. The sequence goes on along the minus strand of CANLYR010000001.1, from coordinate 19,268 downwards.
ATTTACTTAAGTTTAAGGAAATATTTTCCTGAAGGTTAATCAGTTTTTTTGCTACTGGTCTTGCTACGGTTCTTAGGTTGCTAGAACCGTTTAAGTTATTATTTTGCAGAAACTGAAGTACATTATTTTCAAACACTTTAATCACTTGCACCTCTACTGCACGCAAGTTAATGGCTTCAAAATTGAATTTCAAATTATCTGAAGTTGGTAAAATCACCCCACTTTGTACCAATCGAATCTCTGGTTTTGGTTGCTGAAAGGATATTTGCTCAGTATACGTATTCTTAAGCTTATAATTATCTGTGCTTCGGATTCCTTCAAAAATAGTTACCGCTAAGGTTCCTTTGAGCTCTGTTTTAGGGTAGACTTTTAGGACATTTCCATTTATAGTGTATTTTAATTTATTTGCTCCGGCTACGGTTACCAGTCCATTGAAATTTTGATTTTTCTTAAGTGGATCAGAGAAATTGATCTCAACATATTGGTTATCGACATTGGCTACCGAAACACTTAGTACAGAAAAATTATTTTTCCCAGGAATGGATAATTCATCTTTTCCTTCGGTGTCGATATCAAAAGATTTACCGCTCCATATGAGGTCTATTTGAGAATCATCTTCAAAACGTTGAATACTATCTATTCTAAAACTAAACTGTCGACTTTTATCTATAGATTCGCTAAATTTTACAGCAATTTTTTTTCCTTTTTGAGAAGCTTTTATTAACTGTTTTGCAACATCGAATTCTAGTTGATCACTTGATGTTAAGGTCCCATCAATGTACTGCCAATCCTTACTATACGATTGAAGATTATCTGTAATCACCGAAAATTGTTGTTTTAAAGTTTTTATAGTAAATACAAACTCTTTGTCTAAATTTTCTTTAAGATCTTCAACCAAGTTCTCAAGATCAAGCGTGAAGGTATATTGAGTGTCTTCTTCAAATCCCTCATCAGGTTGAAATGAAATTGTACGGTTATTAATCGCAATTACCTTTCCTTTTACTTTGGGAGATACTTTAAACACATCTTCAGAAAGTTCTTGATGATCATCCCATCCTTCTACTGGTGTTTGTAAAACAACATAAACATTATCCAAAACTGAAATTACCCCTGTAGATACATCGGAAATATAATCTCGGTATTTATTGAATTCTGAAGCGTTTTCTTTTGCTAGAGTTGCATCATCTTTTTTCTTACATGAAAATATAATCGTTACAAAAAGTAATGCATATAGGGTAGTGGTCGATCGCATATAAGGTTGGAATTTGTTAACCTTATAAATGTAAGATAATTTTTTAAGCCCTTTAACAACTCTTAATGAGAAATATGCCTCAATATCTCCTCAAGGAGATAACTATTCTGGATAACTGTCCCCATGGGCACTATAGCGGTGTTCACTCCTTGTAAATCCCAATAGTAAGCTCATCATTAGCATTCATTGTAGCACGATACATACCCGCAGTATTAAACTCCATAGATACATTGCCTTGGTTATCAATGGCTACAATCCCACCAGTACCCCCAAGTTTAGTAAGCTTCTTCTGGATCACTTCTGATGCAGCTTCTTGAAGCGAAACTCCTTTATATTCCATCATAGCAGAGATATCGTATGCTACCATTCCTCGTATAAAGTATTCTCCCCATCCTGTACTTGATACCGCACAAGTGGCATTATTAGCATACGTTCCTGCACCAATAATTGGTGAATCCCCTATGCGATTCCATTTTTTATTGGTCATCCCACCTGTAGAAGTACCAGCTGCCAAATTACCATGTTTATCTAATGCAGCACAACCTACGGTCCCAAATTTAGAATCCTTAATAATAGGATCGTAAAATGATGTTGCGCTCTTGGCATCGGGATGATCTGGGGCATTTTTAACCTTTTGTAGTGCCTTCATTCGGTTTTCGGTATAGAAATATTTTGGATCTACAATTTCTAGTCCTCTCTCGGCGGCAAATTGATCTGCACCTTTCCCAGAAAGTAATACATGTGGTGAGTTGAGCATTACTTCTTTTGCCAGGTTGATTGGATTTTTTACTGTTGATACTCCCGCTACTGCTCCTGCATTTAATGTACTACCGTCCATAATAGATGCGTCTAACTCATTAGTGCCTTCATTAGTAAAAACGGCTCCTTTACCAGCATTAAACAACGGAGAATTTTCTAAGATATTTATTGTTTTTTCTATCGCCTCGAGACTTGTTCCTCCGTTTTTGAGAATGGTATGCCCTACTCTTATAGCCTCTTCAAGTTTAGCTTTGTATGCGGTTTCTTTTTCGGGCGTCATATTTTCTTTTAGTATAGTTCCTGCTCCTCCATGTATAACAATCCCAAAGGTGTTAGTCGGTTTTTGAACTTCTTTTTGTGAAACTTCTATGGTCGGTGTTTCTGCAGTTTCTTTTGATTGTTCTTTGCATCCCCATAATAAGGTAAAACTTAAAAAGATAAGTATCTTTTTCATGATGAGTTAGTTTAATGTGATTTGTGTTTACTATAATCTACTAAAGCGATTCTTCCTTGAAAAAATCTGAAGGTTAAATGTATACTATTTCCTTCATTATCCTCTAAATTTATAGATTTATTTAACTCAAAATCATACGGTTGTTGTATCCCTCCTTCTATGGCTATATTATCAGCATATAGACTAAACTCGTTTTCAGATTTTAATAAAGGTTTGATTTCACCAGTAAGCCCGGAAATTTCTTCTGATTTATTTATAATTGCAGAGCCAGAACCTTCTGTTTTTTCTATAGCTACCTCGATATCTTCTTTTGGATTGATTTTTCTAAAAATCACAGCAGGATATTCTGGGTGTGCAATGAGCACTGTATATAACTTACGTGTACGTATGATAAAATGCGCCAATCCATTTTGATCAGAAAATCCTTCTAAATACGTCGAATTATCTGCAACCAGAACTACTTTTGAGTTTTTTACCAGTTCGCCCTTATGGTCTAAAACTTTAATGGAAAAAATAAACGGTTTGGCGCTAATCATAGTAGAGAGTTTCGACCATCTTTTTCTGAAAAATGTTTGATCTTTCTTTACTTTTTTTTCGATCAAGGTGGCTAATTCCTCTGGTGTTTTATTTTTCAAATCTATATACCCTACTGTTTTTAGAATTCCGGGAATCTCGGTATCATCAAACCTGGCAGGTAAGATATATTCCCGACTTTCCTGAAACGCTCTGGCTTGCATCGAAACTCTCTCATGATTTGTCCATAATTTTTGATTGTAAAAGCCCGAAATAAACAATACTGTATACTGCGCCTTACTCTGATAAATATCGGATAAGTATTCATATAGGTTTTTACCCCATAAATTTGCTTCTTCAAACAAATCATAGAATACTCTTACGCCTTTGAGCCTTAAATTATTGGCTACTTCTTCTACGTATGCTCTGTTCTCTCCTGCAAAGGATAGCGCAACGTCATACTCATAATTATTATGCTTCATCACTGACCTTTTTTTAACCTAAAAACCAACATGCGATCCATTCGTATGTCCTTATACCATTTCTTATATGGAAATGATCGCATAAACTGTCTCTTTTTGAGGTAATGCATCGTTCCAAAATTGATCGATAGCTATGGCTATCCCTAAATTTTATGCCTCCCTGAAATCAAAATAATTCAATTTGTATTTCAGTACTTTCATATAAAAACTGGTATTATACAAAATTAAACTCTTTATTTGGAAATATTCCATTTTTTATAGGAAAAATTCCAATAAAAGTTTTACTTTTAAACCGTAACAAAACCGTACTCATGAAACCAGGAAACCATATAAAAGGCAGGGGTGCACAAGAAAAGGTGCATAACAGATTCTCCAAAAACCAGTATACATTACGAGATGATTTCTTAAATTATTGCCAAAAAGAAGGAGAGCAAATCGACAACTGTAAGACTTCTTTTATAGAAACGTTTCCAAAAACAATTATAAATAAGGTAACAAGTCCAGATGTAGGGATGGCGTACTCTCTTAATCCTTATCAGGGTTGCGAACATGGATGTGTATATTGCTATGCTCGTAACTCTCACGAATATTGGGGATATGGTGCCGGATTGGATTTTGAAAGTAAAATTCTAGTCAAAAAAAATGCTGCTGAACTCTTGGAAAAAAAGTTACGAAGTAAACATTGGAAAGCACACCCCATATCCTTATCCGGAAACACAGATTGCTACCAACCCATCGAGAAAAAACTTAAAATTACGCGTAGCCTACTCGAAATGTTCTTAAAATACAGGCATCCTGTCGGTATTATCACCAAAAATGCTTTGATACTAAGAGATTTGGATATTCTTACTGAATTAGCCCAAGATAATTTAGTTTCTATATTCTTATCAATCACCTCCTTAAATGAAGAAACCCGACGAATTCTGGAGCCAAGAACAGCTAGTATTAAAAAACGTCTGGAAACCTTGGAAAAACTAGACGCCGCAGGAATCCCAACACATGTAATGATGGCTCCTGTCATTCCTTGTATCAACAGCCATGAGATCCTGCCATTGGTTGAAGAAATCTCTAAACGAGGTGCAAAAAGCGTTGGATACACCATTGTTCGTCTTAACGGCGCTATAGGAGGCATATTTACCCAATGGTTAGAAAGCACCTTACCAGATCGTAAGGATAAAATCCTTCATCAAATCATGGAATGTCATAATGGAAACCTTAATGACAGTCAATTTGGAAGAAGAATGAAAGGATCAGGTAACATTGCTGATCAAATTCATCAATTATTTGCATTAGCCAGAAAAAAATATTTCTCTGAAGCTGATAAAATACAATTAAACTGCGATTTGCATGAATCCTATAAGGATGGGCAATTGAAATTGTTTTAAGCTATGAAGCTCCTTCCCACTCCTTATAAAACTGCTTTAAAAACTGCTCCATATAAGCATGTCGCTCTAGAGCAATCTTTTTTCCTGTTTTTGTATTCATTCTATCCTTAAGTAGTAATAATTTTTCATAAAAATGATTAATGGTCGGAGCTGTAGACTTCTTATACTCTTCTTTAGTCATATTAAGATCAGGAGCGATATCTGGATCATAGAGAGCTCTGTTTTTGAATCCTCCATAGTTAAAACATCTGGCTATACCGATAGCACCAATAGCATCCAACCGATCAGCGTCTTGCACTATATCCAGTTCTGGGGATTTGAATTTTTGGGCTGCGTTTCCTCCTTTGAAAGAAATATTTTTGATAATATTGACCACATGATCAATTACAATGTGCTCTACGTGTAGGCTCTCTAAAAACTCGGTAGCAATCTTAGGGCCTACAGTTTCATCACCATCGTGAAATTTTGAATCTGCAATATCGTGTAGTAATGCTCCAAGCTGTATTACAAAATTATCAACATTTTTTTCGCCTTTGGCAATTAACAGAGAGTTTTTAAACACTCTGTAGATATGAAACCAATCATGACCCCCTTCGGCTCCTGCAAGTTCTTCTTTTACAAAATCGATAGTTTTGGATATAATCACATCCATAAGTCACTAAAATTCTACTTGATTAATGCAGGTTGTACCCATTTAAACTCAAAAACATCTTCAGGGATGACCAATCGCTCGCTAATACGCTGCATTCTGGCTGGTAGTTTCATTACAAAATCACGAGCTTTCTCTGCTTCATCAGTAAGATCAACTAATTTATCTATTTCCCATTTATCGATAAGGCGTTGCATAATATCAATATAATCTTGAGAGGTATAAACGCCTAAACGCTGCGCTGCATTCGAAAATTCTTCAAAAGCTGTACCAATAGCATCGCCTGATTCTCTAAGGAAATGAGCGGGCATCACAATTTTGTGTTTCATCATATCACTAAAAGCAACCATCATCTGGCTAGGGTCTACCTCGAATATATTTTTTACAAATTCACTATACGCATTATAATGACGCATCTCATCACTTGCAATAATCTTGCACATTTTGGCAAGAGACTTATTAGAATACTCTTTGGCCATTTTGGCAACTCGACTATGCGAAACATTGGTTGCCAGTTCCTGAAAACTGGTGTATACAAAGTTCTTATATGGATCTCTATCGGTCCCAATATCAAATCCATCATTGATTAGGTGTTGTGTAGTTCGCTCTACCTCTATCATATTCACTCTACCAGACAAGTACAAATATTTATTTAGCGTATCTCCGTGGCGATTTTCTTCGCTTGTCCAATACCTTACCCACTTTGCCCAGCCATTATCTTTTTCGTCTTCATGTTGGTTTACACCTTCTACATCCATCAACCAGGATTCATAAGTTGGTAATGCTTCCTCAGTAATTGTATCTCCCACTAGAACTACCCAAAAATCATATGGAAGTTCTTTGGCAAGCTCTCTTAATTCTTTTACCTCATCAAAAAAAGTATCCTCATTTTGTGAGTTCGGCAAAAAATCTGTGGGTTGCCATACTTTATCAATCGGAATCAAAAATTTATCGATAAACGATTCAATCTTTTTTTCCAATAATTGCATTACCTCTAATCTAATATTATCTATAGCCATGATGGTATGTGTTACGTTATTATTGTTGAGATTATTCTCTCTCTTATAGTGTCTAACAATTCTTCTGTTGGCAATTCGTTTATTTCTATAGGCTCTTTCACTTCTAGCGTCATATGCATCCCTATTCCCAGCGGAAAATTACCATGTTTTAATAATTTCCAACCATTATTAACGGTCACGGGTACCACCAGTGAATCAGGGGCTTTTTTTAATAATATTTTTAGCCCTGTTGGAGCAAACTCTTTTGGTTTTCCGTCTCTACTTCGCGTTCCCTCTGGAAAAATTACCGCAGAAAATTTATTATCGCTAATAAATTTTCCAAATTCAGAGAGCGCAGGAATCGATTGCTTGGGGTTCTTGCGATCAATGAGAGCATGTCCTCCGTTTCGTAAATTAAAGGAAACACTTGGTATTCCTTTTCCTAATTCGATCTTAGAAATAAACTTAGGTTTATGCTTTCTCAAAAACCATGAGATCAAAGCAATATCAAACATACTCTGATGATTCGACACAATAATCAATGATCGATCTTTTGGTAATTTGTAGGTATTGCTAAAACTAAATGTACCTCCTAATGTATGCAAACATCTTAATAAACCAAGGTTCATAAGATTTATTGTTGTTCTGTGTCCTTTTGCACCACCAATTGTTAATCCTAGCCACTGTATGGGATGAAAAATAACTAAAGTAAGCCCAAAAGAAATATAAAATAATACGCTTAACGGGTAAGACAGTATCTTTTTAATCAATTTCATTTCAAATTTATATCAATATATCTTAAAAATAGCACTTCTGCCATTCGAAAAACACAACGCAATGTCTAATAATATTTTTAGTTAGCCAATAGTTTAACCGACTAAATTAAGTAGTTAAAAACAAATAACCGTCCCGATACTTGGGACGGTTAAAAAGATTTTTTGCGTGCTAATAACACTATAATTTTTAACAATGCTCATTATAGGCATCCATAAGGTTTTCTGCGATCATTTCTGCAGGTCTTCCTTCGATATGATGACGCTCTAGCATATGTACCAATTCTCCATTTTTGAACAATGCCATAGAGGGAGATGATGGTGGGAATGGAACCATAAAGCCACGAGCCTTATCAGTAGCTTCTCTATCCACTCCTGCAAAAACAGTGACTAAATTATCAGGTTTCTTACTGTTATTTAATGAAGCTTTTGCTCCCGGACGAGCATTTGCTGCAGCACAACCACATACCGAGTTCACAACTACCAATGTAGTACCTTCTTTCGTCATTGCACTTTCTACTGCTTCTCCTGTGTGTAATTCTTCAAAACCAAATGTAGTAAGATCTTCTCTCATTGGTTTTACTAAATCTGCTGGATACATATTTATTATATTTTTTGTATTACAATTTTATACAAATGTACAAATTATGTACCATACCCCGTATACTTCCTAGTAGTTCCAACGCTATTTTTTAACTAACATTATGATTTTTATAGTAACATGTACATCGTTTTACTGTCTAATTTGATAAATAGGTCACGATATTCCTAGATATTTTAGGTTATCTTTATACCCCAAAAAATTGTTTGAATGATTAAATGGTTTATCGCCATACTAGGATATGTATTTTTTAGATTTCCCGGCGCTGTTCTTGGTTTCATTATAGGAAGCCTTCTTGATTCTACCACCGTCAAAACCAGTGGTGGATTTAAAACTGTATTTTCACAACAGCCAAAAGTAACTCCGGCAGATTTTGAGCTTAACTTGCTTTCTTTATCCTCAATTGTGATTAAAGCTGATGGTAGTGTTAATCAAAAAGAGCTGGATTATGTGAGGCGTTATTTTGTTAGTGCCTACGGAAAAGAGCGTGCAAATGCAACATTTAGAACCTTTAATGAAATTATTAAAAATAGAGAGGTTTCTGCGCAGCGCGTATGCATGTACATTAGCCAGCATACCCGATATCCGGCACGGCTTCAGATTTTGCATTTTCTCTTCGGAATTGCAAACGCAGACGGTAGCGTGAGTGCTTCTGAAGCAGAAGAGATTCAAAAAATTGCAGGATTTTTGCGAATAAATTTTAGGGATTTTGAAAGTATAAAGGCCATGTTTTTTAAGACTGGTGATCAAGCTTATAAAATTCTGGAAATTGAAAAAACAGCCACAGATGCTGAGGTAAAAAAAGCATTTCGAACCATGGCAAAAAAATATCACCCTGATAAGGTGCAACATATGGATGAAATTCATATCAAAGGTGCCGAAGCAAAATTTAGAGAAGTACAGAAAGCATATGATCAGATCAAAAAAGAACGAGATATGAATTAATTTTTAGTGTATCAAGTAATAATAAACCTCCTCAAAAAACTCTTTGCCATAATACCTTTAAAAAATTTAGAGCTGGCAAACTCGTAGTGATTCTTACATCTTCAAAAAGGGTACTTTCTTCATCCAAAAACTTTAAAATTTTGGTTGCTTTATTTTTCTCAAACAACTTTGAAAATAAAGAAGCGCCTAAATAATTTTTTTTATACAAGAGATCAATAAACAATAAATCATAGAACCAGAATTTTGTGGTTTTCCCAAATTTTGATAAATCATCGCTTTTCTTCAGGTATTTTGTGAGTTTTTTGGTGTTTTTTAGCGTAAGGTTGAATGTAAATCCTGTACTAGGTTTGGTCCAACCACCCGCTGTACCTATATGAATTACGTTTTTAGAATTGTGCTTTTTAAAATTATAACACGTCATTGGGATACATCCTTTTTCTTTTTCAGTAATTTCATAGGTAGAGATTCCTTTTTTTTCTATATATTTTATAATCTCATCTTCATATTCTTTTTCTGGCAAAAGATCTTCAGAAAATAAAGTATACTCAAACAAAGCTTCGGTTTTAGACATTGGCAATACATACATAAATCGTGTATTCTCTTTCTGATCTACAGTAAAATCCATAAAAGTTGCCGTTTCTGCATCAAATGAATCTTCAGTAGTCTTGATGAACCATCCTACAAAATGTTGGTTCAAAACCGGGTATTTTTTTTGTTCTTTGTGTCTAGGAGAGAATATGACACTATTAAAGACTTTATCTCCTGTATACACACTTTGATCCGTTTCAACCTCAACATGATCTCCCTTATCTACAATATTATCTAAGTGTTCTCTAACAATCGTTATGTTAGATTGGTGTATTAATTTATCAAGAATTAACGTGTAAAAATCCTTACTTCTTATCATTTTGTATTGATATGGAAGAATTTCTATGTTTTTTGAAAAACTATCGCTTCCAAAGTAGATATTATTCCATTTCTTGGTCACAATATCATCCCAGATACCGTTATCTTTCTCCCAAAAACACCAGGTACGATCATTTTGATCCTTCTGATCCTTATCAATCAATAGTATTTGTTTTTGATCAAAAAAGGGATTCGAAATCATATGATAAGCGAGCATTAGCCCCGAAGCACCCATACCAGTAATTATGTAATCGTATTTTTGCATTCAAACAATTAAAAAAACAGTGAAAAACACCAAGATAGCAATAAAAATATGTAGAGAAATTTTAAAAGAGAATACTTTTATAATTTTCTGAAGCAATATATGAACTAAAAATGCCGTAAAAAACCATCCTATGTAGTTTTGTAACGGCACAATACCATTTTCGAATTCCCAAAAATCAAACCTGGGTGCAGAAACTTCAATAATTACATCCAGGGCAACCATCAGTATTGCTCCAAGTACAGCACAAACTACACTATTATGATGTAATTTTCTAGACAACGCTGCAGAACAATACGTTAAAATCGCCCAGTTTGCTCCAATAATCCAAGGAACGCCCAGCACTTTGAGTCCCAGGTTTTCTCCATACGTATAATTTCCGAAAATTAACCCATAGTTAACCCCCAAAAACTCGGTCACCATACCTACTCCAAAAGGAATAAATAATGCCAAAATCAAAGTCTTGCTAAAATTAGTATTCCAAAGAATTAAAAAAAGGTATATCAGCAAGTTGAACCACGTAACTGGTAAAAACCAATCTTGATATCCAAGTAGAATCCCTGTAATACCCGAAATATTGAATAACCAGATAATAAAAATGGAAATAATTAATTTTCTATTTGAATTCATATGCTTATCCGCTATATTCTTTTTGAATTAATTCTGAAACTATTTTACCAGACAATAAACACAAAGGTATACCCCCACCCGGGTGCACACTACCTCCACAGAAATAAAGATTTTGTATTTTCCTGGAAAAGTTAGGGTGTCTTAAAAAAGCAGCATATGTATTATTGCTAGACGATCCATATAATGACCCCTGATACGATTGGGTGTTATGCTCAATACGCCTTGGATCAAGAATTTCTTCGGTTGCTATTAAGCTCTTGACATCCTTATCCAATATTCGAGATAATTTTTTAAGAACATCTTCTCTTGCTTCTTTAATTATTCGATCCCAGTCTTGATTTTGGTTTCCAGGCACATTAATCATCACAAACCAGTTCTCACAGCCCTTGGGAGCATCACTTGCTTCTTCTTTTGATGTGATATTTATATAAATTGTAGGATCATTCGAAACTTGTTTCTTTTCAAAAATCGCAGTAAACTCTTCTTTATAATTTTCTGAAAAGAATATATTATGCAAATCCAATTCTGGAAAACTGTTTTTGATCCCCCAATAAAAGATCAAAGCCGAACTGGATCGGGGCTGTTTCAATATTTTTTCAGGTGCCTTTTGATCTCGAAGCAAATGTCGATACGTTGGCACGATATCCATATTAGACACCACAAGATCACTCTCGATATAGGTATCATGTATCAAAATTCCTTTTACTATGTTTTTTTCTACTACTATTTGATCTACTTTGGCATCAAAATGAAACATTACTTCCAAATCTAGTGCTAGTTGATATAAGCTCTTTGTAATACTATACATTCCTTTATTTGGAAAAAAAGTACCATAATATTGTTCTAAATGCGGGATCATCGACATAATCCCAGGGGTTTGATATGGCGACGATCCATTGTAGGTTGCAAACCTATCAAATAATTGAACCAAACGATTATCTTTAAACATTTTACTATTCACCTTATGTAGTGTCGTATCAATGTCTAACGTTTTAATTTTTATTAGGGCATTTATGGTATCGATGGAGATGAATGTTGATAATTTATGCAATGACTTTTCTAAAAAAAGGGATACTGTTGTGTCATATTTCTTTTTGCTTTTTTCAAAATACTTTAAAACTTGAGAAGGCTCTACTTCAAAAACCTTTGCGGCAGTTTGTGCAAACTTTTTCTCATCAGCATGAGCGGTAAATCGAGTACCATCTTCATAAAAATAATTACAAATTTTATCTTTCTTTGTATAGCTGAAATAGTTGGATACATTTTGGTTTGAAATTGAAAAAAGCTCTTCGACATATTGTGGCATCGTGAATAGTGAAGGACCACAATCAAATCGATACCCTTCTTTATGAATTTCTGTTATCTTACCACCAGGATATGAGTTGGCTTCGTAGACATGTACTTCAAAGTTTTGCTTTTGTAATCGTATAGCCGTTGCAAGTCCGGCAATACCAGATCCAATAATTATAACTTTCTTCTTCATTCAATACGATATAAGTCTTCTCAAAATTCATCAATACGGCGATATAATAGTCTATTTAGATTCATTTTTTGTATATATTTAACTTCTGTTAAAGAAAAAATGAAATTAACTCTGCTCTTGTTCCTATTTGTTATGCCTTGTACGTTACTACATGCACAAGATTCGATACAAGTAGCTACCCCCAAAATTATAACTGAACTTAGTATCGGAAAGAGCACTGATTTTGATGCCAAAAACATAAAATTCATCGCTATCAAAGAAGACTCCCGCTGCCCATCCGATGTAACGTGTATGTGGGCTGGGCAAGTGACTGCACTATTAGAAATTTATAGCAAAGGAACGTTGATAGAAAAAAAAGAATTTATTTTTGGATCAGACGCCATTAATCCGGATCATATGAAAGAAATACTGGTCGTCGATCAAAAAACGGTATATGCGTATACAATACGTCCCCACCCTACCTCAAAACAACAGATACAACCGTCTGAATATTATCTAGAACTTCTTATTCAATAAATGCATGATTTCTAGCAGAGTAAAAGCGCACATAGCTTTATTGACGGTAAATATGATTTATGGCGCAAATTATCTTATTGCCAAGGGATTAATGCCGCATAAAATTGAAGCCTCGGCATTAGTATTTCTTCGTATTAGTGGTGCTGGTGTTTTGTTTCTTGTTCTTAAGTTATTTGTTAAAGAAAAAGTAGAAAGAAAAGATATGCTACGCTTAGCATTATGTGGTTTTTTAGGAGTAGCAGCCAATCAATTTTTTTCTATGAATGGGCTTAGTCTCACTTCTCCCGTAGATGCGGCTATAATTGTTACGGCGATGCCTATTTTTACGGTAATTATCAGTTATTTTATATTAAAAGAACCGCTTACACTACAACGCATTCTTGGGATATCTATTGGTGGTTTTGGAGCCGTTTTACTCATTTATTTAGGTAATTCGGGTATCGGGACAGGCTCTTTAATAGGGAATATTTTTGTAGGTATCAACGCCTTGGTATTTTCTTTTTATCTAGTGATTATAAAACCCATGACACGCAAATATAAACCGATCACCATAATTGCCTGGACGTTTACTTTTGGATTTATATTCATGTTTCCTTTTTGTATCGAGAAACTGCTTCATACTGATTTTCAATCTTTTGAGGTTACAAACTGGGTTTCTTTGTTCTATGTAGTGCTCGGTCCAACCTTTTTTGCATATTTGCTCAATATGTTTGCCTTACAATATGTGAAACCAACAGTCTCTAGTAGTTATATCTATGTACATCCTGCCATGGCGATGTTGTTGATTACCATTATAACATACTTTGTTCCGGATAGCCAATATACAGGCGACATTACTTTTACTAAACTTCTATGTTGTGTATTAATTATTGTAGGGGTGTATTTGATAAGTAGTAGTCCACTAAAATGGTTAAAAAAATAATCAAAACTTGTCAATTCGATACATCCAATAAAAATTTTATCCGGCGCGAGGCAATACTACTTTTTTCCTAATATTTCTATCCTAGTAACCAGTACGAGCTGTTTTCTCAACACGACGAAACCTTCTTGTACAACGCAGGGTACTCTCTCAAGACAACGAAACCTTCCTGCACAACGCAGGGTACTCTCTCAAGACAACGAAACCTTCCTGCACAACGCAGGGTACTTTCTCAAGACAACAAAATCTTCCTGCGCGATGCGGGAAATCTTCGTTAATCTAAATTGATAATGTTTTTAACGTGAGTTTCTTATGCAAAAGCACACCAAATTATCATTCAAATAACTGTAAACAATTCTTTTGAGTCTCTTCTCCCTCTGGGCTACCGTTGGTACACATCCTTTTTGAGTGTCATTTTTATGCTATCCTTCCTCAATCCCTTCTAAAGAGGTAAGCTTAAAGGTCTTTTCCCTTTGAGAATAGCTACCAAGGTGAGGATTTTTGATTTTAAAATCCCCTCATCTAACTCTGGGAATCATGACAATTAATGACAACCGCAACCCGAACTACCACAAGTATTCGAAGATTTCTTCTTTGAAGTAGATACTGCAGGCTTATAGAAGAATTTTTTTACTAAAAATCCAATCGCCAATGCAAAAATAATAAAGACTACTATGTGCTGAACTACTATATTCATATCTATTTATGTTATATAAAGATACGTAAACTTATATTTTTTACTTCAATATTTGGTATACAATTAACGCTACACCATAGGCTAATACACTCATAAATATAAGCTGAGTCATTGGCCATTTCCAACTATTGGTTTCTCGTTTTACAATGGCAAGCGTACTCATACACTGCATTGCAAATGCATAAAATAACAACAATGAGATTCCACTTGCCAGATTAAACAATGGGCCTCCGGTAATTGGATTTATCTCTGCTGCCATACGGTTTTTTATCGTTTCTTCTTCATCGCTACCCACACTGTAGATTGTAGCCAACGTACCTACAAAAACCTCTCGTGCCGCAAAAGAGCTAATGATTCCGATACCTATCTTCCAATCATAACCTAATGGGGCTACTATAGGTTCTATGGCTTTGCCCGCATACCCAATAAAGGAATGCTCTAGTTTGTATGATGATACTTTACGATCTTGTTCTTCTTGAGAGAGATCTGTATATGTTGAAGTTATAATTTCTTCGGCATTACTGAAATTTTCATTAGGTCCAAAACTTGCCAGTACCCATAAAATTATCGAAATCGCTAAAATTATTTTTCCTGCTCCAAAAACAAAAGCTTTTGTCTTTTCTACTACATTGATGGCTACATTCTTCAACAGGGGCATTTTATATCCAGGCATTTCAATAACAAAGTATGACTTGCTCTTAATTTTTAATATCTTATTAAGTAGCCATGCTGATCCTACTGCGGTGCCAAATCCAAGAAAGTATAACAACATCAAAGTCAGACTTTGATAGCTAAAAATCCAGCCTACTTTTTCATCGGGGATAACTAGTGAAATAATAATAAGATATACAGGCAATCTTGCCGAACAGGTCGTAAACGGGACTACAAGAATAGTGATAAGCCGCTCTTTCCAATTTTCAATATTTCTCGTTGCCATTACCGCAGGGATTGCGCAAGCGGTACCAGAGACCAAGGGCACTACGCTTTTTCCGCTCAATCCAAATCGACGCATCACTCGATCCATTAGAAAAACAACCCGACTCATATAGCCACTTTCTTCTAAAATCGAAATAAAAAGAAACAAAAAGGCTATTTGTGGTATAAAAACGGCTATTCCTTCTAATCCTGGAATGATTCCATCTGTAATAAGATCAACAAGGGGTCCTTTTAACTCCTTAAGTGGCCCTAGTTCGAATAGTGATTTTGTTGCTTTACTCAACCAAACGAATCCTTCAGAAATTAGATCAGAAGGATATGAAGACCAATCATAAATCGCTTGAAAGATCAATAATAAGATTGCAAAAAAGATAAAATATCCCCAGAATTTGTGTGTAAGCACTCTATCAAGGCGAGCTCGCAATCCTGTGGCGACTTTTTCATCAACAGTAAGACCTTTTTTTAGCACATTGTTAATAAACTGGTATCTCTTAATGGTTTCTTTTTGCTGAAATCGTTTCAGTTCACTTTCAGATTTGATCTTAAAGTCAGGAGTAATAGCGATGTCTTGTTTATCGAATTTCCTAAAGTTCACATCTTGTGTGATCACCAACCACAGTTTATACAAGGATTGATTAGGAAATGCTTTTTGTAATCTTTCAAAATAATCCGGAGCAAAAGTTAAGGCGCCTACACACGATGTTTTTGGTAATGATGCATAGGATTCGATGAGCTGCTTCAATCTGTCGATACCTTGTTTTTTGCGAGCACTTACTAATACTATTTTGGTGTTGAGTTCTTTTTCTAATACAGGGATATCAAGCTTAATCCCGTTGCGTAGCATACGATCAGCCATATTAATTACCAAAATTGTAGGAATCTCAAGGTCTTTGATTTGAGTAAAAAGGAGTAAATTTCTCTTTAGATTTTCTACATCACTCACGACAACAGCTATATCAGGAAAATCTTTATCTTTTTTGTTGAGAAGCAGCTCAATAACTACATTTTCATCAAGAGATGAAGCATTAAGACTATACGTTCCCGGTAAATCCAGAATATGTGCTTTCACTCCACGAGATAACTTGCACACCCCTTCTTTTTTCTCTACAGTGATTCCCGGATAGTTCCCGACTTGTTGATTGAGCCCGGTGAGCAAATTAAAAACAGATGTTTTTCCGGTATTTGGGTTTCCTATAAGTGAAACTTTAATTTGCTTGGCCATAAAAAACTGCTATTAAATAATTTGAACTTCGATCTGAGCAGCAATTTCTTTACGGATTGCTAGATGACTACCATTGATATTTAGATACATAGGGCATTGAAAAGGGGCAGTTTGAAGTAACTCGACTTCATTTCCTGGTAAACAGCCCATCTCTAACAATTTAAGCGGAATAATATCTGATGTGATCTCCTTAATTAAAGCACGTTGGCCTCGTTTTAGAGAAGCAATAGTAGTCTTCAAGTCTTTATTTAGATTAATTTTAAACAAGGCAAAAATAGGATAAAAAAATGTATCCGAAAAGCTAAAGTTTTAAAATAAGACAAATCAATACATATATTGCCCTAACTCTATTTGCTGCTCTTTTTTAAAACCTTTATATCATCTAATAGCCGATCAATATCTTCAGGATTTGTTCCATCATAAAATCCACGAATACGTTTCTTAGTATCTACCAGAACAAAATTCTCGGTATGCACCATATCATAAGGCCCCCCATCACCGTCAGATTTTGCCGCCAGATATGATTTTCTGGCCAAGTCATAGATTTGCTTTTTGTCTCCGGTAACCAAGTTCCATCTAGCATCATCTACTCCCTTGTCGACTGCATATTTCTTTAACCGAGCAACATCATCAATTTGTGGCGTTACGCTATGTGAAAGCAATAGTACTTCGGAATCATTTTTTAATCGATCCTGAATTTCTTTCATGTGCCCCGTCATAATTGGACAAATAGTTTGGCATGTCGTAAAGAAAAAATCAGCTACATATATTTTATCCTTATAAGTATCTTGAGTTACCTCTTCTCCATTTTGATTTATCAGTCTGAAATCTGCAATCTTATGATACTTGCGCACATACTGCACTGTACTATCCACTAATTCTGTATTGACCATATCTGGTTCATAAACAGGTAAAACTCTATTGGGCTTAAGAATTGAATATATAATCGAAATAATAATAACAGAAAGCACAAAAAGCACCACTGCAAAAAATTTATATTTAGAAAAAAACTGAAGCATACTCTTTTTTGTGTCTGCAAAATTACAAGGATTATCCCTTATACACGATTTGTTTTTCATTAAAAAAATACTAAATATCTGAATCTGAGGTATAGATTTTTTTATATACCCCGTTAAAAGGTTACTTTTGCGTGATTTAAATTTGAACAACGACCTATGAGTCCATTTTTTGTAAAAGCTGCACAGCTATTATTAAGTTTATCTATCCTAATTGTTTTACACGAATTAGGGCATTTTATTCCTGCAAAATTATTTAAAACAAGAGTAGAAAAATTCTATCTGTTTTTTGATGTAAAATTTTCTTTGTTTAAGAAAAAAATAGGAGAAACTGTATACGGCATTGGTTGGTTGCCCCTTGGTGGTTATGTGAAAATCGCTGGTATGATTGATGAGAGTATGGATAAGGAGCAAATGGCCGGACCGCCGCAACCATGGGAGTTTAGATCAAAACCAGCCTGGCAACGTCTTATCATTATGCTTGGTGGCGTTACTGTAAATATTATCCTTGGATTTTTGATCTATATGGCGATTATATTCACCTGGGGTACCGATCATGTAGGTATTGATGATATGCCAAACGGATTTGCTATAGAAGAGTCTTTTAAGCAATACGGATTCAAAGACGGAGATCGAATTACGGCATTAAATGGGGAAGCGCTCGAAGATGTCATAGATGTTAACCATCACCTATTTCTAAGGGATATAAAAACGATTAGTGTCATCCACCTAGATGGTCAAAAAGAAACCATCTCAGTTCCTGAAGATATTGGGTCAACTATGTTCGAAAATGGAATTCGTAGACCTTTTACACCTATAATAACTCCAATATTAGGAACTATAGCACCAGATTCTCCAGCAGAAAAAGCAGGATTACAAGAAGGAGATAAGTTTGTAAAACTCAACGGAAAAGAGATTACCTATTGGAATGATTTTATGCAGATCAAATCTGCTGATACAACAAATTCGACAATCCAACTTACTTATCTAAGAGGCGGGCAAGAAAATACAGTATCAATAACTCCCGGTGAAGATGGTATTATTGGGGTATATCCCAAGGTAGATTATACGGTTCAACACAAAGATTACTCACTTGGAGAGAGTATTACCAAAGGTTTTGATTATGGATACTGGACATTGCATGACTATATAGCTCAATTCAAATATGTCTTTACTGCAGAAGGGGCCAGTCAGGTTGGAGGGTTTGGAGCCATCGGAAACCTTTTCCCAGACGCATGGGATTGGAAAGCGTTTTGGGGCACTACTGCTTTTATATCGATCATCTTAGCCTTCATGAATATACTACCTATTCCGGCACTAGATGGTGGGCATGTTATGTTTTTACTGTATGAAATTATTGCAGGCAAAAAACCCAACGATAAATTTATGGAGTATGCCCAACTTGTTGGTTTTATTATTCTTATATCGTTATTGTTATTTGCCAACGGAAATGATATTTATAGGGCTATTACAGGAAAGTAATAAAAAACTGAAAAAATCTTTTTGAGAAATAAAAAATAGTATATATTTGCACTCGCAAAAGAGAAAAACACGCTATATTTGCAAAACATAAATTCCTCCTTAGCTCAGTTGGTTAGAGCATCTGACTGTTAATCAGAGGGTCCTTGGTTCGAGCCCAAGAGGAGGAGCTTAACTGTCAAAGAGTTACGATAAAAAATTTCGTAACTCTTTTTATTTTTGGACTATTCTACTACAATTTGCTCGGTTTTTGCTCGGTTTTCGTGGTTTAAAACAATTTGAAACAAGTTTATTTAATGAGTTGCTTATTAATAGGCACTTTCAGAAAATAGCTACGCTAATTTCAATTTGTTTATTTTTTGAATGATTTTCGATAGTTGTAAGAAGATTT